>NZ_JAJSOS010000006.1:0-310867 GCF_021283185.1 Buttiauxella cochleicola | reverse complement strand
TTGGCAGAATATAACAGCGAGCGGCCTCATGAATCCCTGAATAACCTGACGCCGGAAGAATACCGGCTGATGGCTGATAACCCGGAAATCTCAAAAAGTGCGTGGAACTAAAACGGGTGTGCTTACAAATCCAGTCAAACAACAGGAACTAAAAATATGCAAAATCAACTTCAAGACCACCAACAACTTAACGACCTGATGAATGGCTGGATGCACCGTGATTTAGGTGAATGGGATCAGTTACGCGACTTGTTCCACCCTGACGGCACGATTGAAATCACCTGGTTTGAAGGCTTGGGAAGCGACTTTGTTAATGGTTCAATGCGAATGGGCGCTTCTGACCTGCGTACCAAGCATCTCATTGCTTCACCTGCTGTTACCTTTAATGAAGCCGGGGATAAAGCAATTCTGGAAACCAATGCCATCATCATCGCTGAGAACGTAAAACTGAACATTGGTTGTGAGTGTCATAACCGTTTTTACGACCTGGCAGAAAAACGAGATGGAGTGTGGAAGTTGTTCCACCGTCAAAGTGTTTACGATATCGGCACCTTCACCTTCCCTTTAGGCCCTGTAGAAATTGACCAGGCGATTGTGACGAAGTATCCGCGTGAATATGCAGCACTGGCCTATTTACTGGAGCAGAGCGGTTTCCCTCTTGGGCGCGTGTTCGCTACTCGCGGCAGTGAACTGGAAGCAAAAATGAAAGTTGAAGGTAAGCGCTGGTTGGCTGCCTGATCCCGACTCAAAAAGAGGTGAACATATCACCTCTATCCAAGTGCCTAAATTCAGAGTGCTACTCCACTTCAATGATCTAATATTTAGTGAAGTTATTTATTCGAGAATTCTCTACGTACGATTTCCGCACCAGCACTTAAAGCATTTAGCTTGCCCCTTGCTACCTGGCGAGATAAGGGGGTCATGCCACAGTTGGTGCTTGGATAAAGCTTGTCTGCATCTACAAATTGCAGTGCTTTTCGTAGCGTATTAGCGACTTCCTCAGGTGTCTCAATGATATTGGTTGCCACATCAATGGCCCCGACCATGACTTTTTTGCCTCGGATGAGTTCAATGAGATCCATTGGAACACGAGAGTTTTGGCATTCCAGCGAAATGATATCGATATTAGAGGCCTGCAATTTTGGGAAAAACTCTTCATATTGCCGCCATTCTGAGCCCAATGTCTTTTTCCAATCTGTATTGGCTTTGATGCCATAGCCGTAGCAAATATGTACGGCAGTTTCACATTTAAGCCCTTCAATTGCCCTCTCTAAAGCGGCAATTCCCCAATCATTCACCTCATCAAAAAACACATTAAATGCCGGTTCATCAAACTGGATAATATCGACGCCAGCAGCCTCTAATTCTTTAGCTTCCTGATTGAGAATTTTGGCGAATTCCCAGGCCAGCTTTTCACGACTTTTATAATGGCTATCATAAAGCGTATCGATCATGGTCATCGGACCTGGCAGCGCCCATTTAATAGGTTGACTGGTTTGCTGGCGTAAGAATTTGGCATCTTCAACAAAAACAGGCTTCTGCCGGGATACAGGGCCAACAACTGTAGGAACGCTGGCATCATAGCGATTGCGAATTCTTACCGTTTCACGTTTTTCAAAATCAACGCCAGTGAGGTGCTCAATAAACGTAGTGACAAAATGTTGGCGCGTTTGCTCGCCATCACTGACTATATCAATACCTGCTTGTAGCTGATCTTGCAGACACAAACGCAGAGCATCTTGTTTACCGTCAATTAATTCCTCGCCCTGCAATTTCCAGGGTGACCAAAGTGTCTCCGGTTGTGCAAGCCAGGAGGGTTTAGGTAAACTGCCCGCAGTCGATGTAGGTAATAATATTTTCATAATAGATGACCTTATATTTTTAGTTAATCAAAGAACGTAATTTGCGGACCATTTCTCAAGGAGAGTTCTGTATGGTTTTATGAAATTCTCTTCAGTAAACTTACCCTGTTCAATCGCTAACTGGCTGCGTTCTTCTCGATCATAAACAATTTGAGTTAATGAATAATCCTGTTGATTCAAGCTAGGTTGATACTCTTTTCCTGCTACAGAATTAGCATTATAAATTTCAGGACGATAAATCTTTTGAAAGGTTTCCATCGTACTAATGGTACCCGTCAGTTCAAGATCCGTGTAATCGCCAGTTAAATCACCTACAAAATAGAAAGCCAGCGGCGCAACACTATCTGGTGGCATAAAATAGCGAACCTGCAACCCCATTTTGTTGAAATAGTGATCGGTCATGGAGGATTCATTTTGCTGGTATTCTACGCCCAATACAGGATGCTGATTTTCAGTGCGGTGGTAAGTGTTTTTGCTGGACACGCTTAAACATATAACCGGCGGTTTCTTAAAACGTTCTATGTAAGCTGTTGAGTTAATGAAGCATTTGAATATGTTGCCATGCAAATCACCAAAATTATCTGGTGTGCTAAATCCAGGCTTATTCTTGTTATGATCTAACAGCACGACACTAAAGTCATAATCTCGCACGTAAGAGGAAAAATTATTCCCCACAATGCCTTCAATACGCTCGTTAGTTTTTTGATCGACAATATTTGTTTTCAATATTTCAATCACTGGGAAGGTATCACCCTTGCCTTCAACATCCATCTCAACGGAAATTATTTCGAGTTCGACAAAATAACGGTTCCCTTTAGGATTATCCCAATGCGCCAATGAATTGAAACGATCGTCAATCATCTTTAAAGCATTGCGCAAGTTCTCCTGACGCTTACTTCCTCTAGCCAGATTAGCAAAGTTAGTCGTGATGCGCGTATTTTCGGATGGATTATAATTCTCATCGAAAGAAAGGCTTTTAATAATAAATTCAAATTGTTTATTCATCGCGATTGGGTATCCTAATTTCTGATAAAACCTGAATTTATTTTTTGCTTTTCTTCATTACCAAACTTTCTTTTCAGGTGATTTATTCAGTAGTTTTCATATTGTCTGTAGCTAATTGCAGTAGGTAATTTATGCCAGAGTCATTGATTGAGGAAAAGTGATTAAATTTCAGCGAACATGAATTATCTTCATGTTGAGGTGAATGGTCATAGTCAATATCAGGAAAGCAGTCCCCTTCCCATAGGATTCAACGCTGGAATTCAGCGGACCGGAAGCGGTTAACTGGGTAGACATAGGGTGAGGTTACAAGGGAATGCACAACCGGCTATCATTATGATATATATGATTATATTATCTTATAATCGAACATCCTCGGTCTGAAGAAAGACCATAGCCTCACCCCGATTCAGCCCCAGTTTAATAATAACCATAAATAATTAAGGATATTGATCGCCTTCTGATTTTAAGTGAAAAAAACGCAGCCAAAAGGAATGAAATTTATTCTGCTTTAATTTTATTTAGAGCAGGAAAAATGAAAAACCGCTGGTATAGCTCAGCATTAAACCTTACAGAAACCAGGGTTAAAACTATAGAAGCATGCAAACCGTTCTTCGCTTGATGGTTGAGAAATGCTGCAGGTAATAAAGTGTGAGCTAGAAAAAGTGAGCTAACAGCTGCTATTTTAAATGCAGATGAACCTTAGTCTCACTCAAATTACAGAACTTCAATCAGCTTAAACTCTTCGGCAACAAGTTCCATATCATCTGAATAACAGCCTTCCCGAGTGAAAAACGCTTTATGCTCACTCCTCCAATATTCAAGGCTCAAATCACCCTCACCTTCTTTTCTGGCAAATTCTTCAGTCATGTCAGAAAAACATATCAGGCTCATCGATATAGTTCTGATAACACATACCGGAGCACCTTCTCCATTGAGAATAATATTATAACTGCCTATTTTTGAGGAGGGTTCTTCTGCCCAAAAAGAGGCAAGAGAGCCGCATGATGCAGTTTTAATTCCTTTCAAGACTAAGTCGGCAAGCTCGTTTGCCATTTCAGGATTATCCCCAAAGGACCACGCCTGAGCTCCCGGATATTTCGTCTTCAATTCTTCAATCACACTCATTATAAAGCCCCTTACCAGATTCAGTTAATTCAGGTTTTCATAACCCGGTTATTGCTCGTTTCTCTATCCACATAAGGGAACTATATCCCAACTCTGGTCGCTAAATTTCAATCAAACTGCCAGTAAAGCGGTGTGCCGTAAACTTCGACGAAATAATCAATGACTGCCCGTACATTTAGCGGAGGATGGCGTGCGTTGGGATAGATAGCAGCGATATGCTGCGGCTCGGTATTGATCGCGGCCTCAAATCCCTCCATCAATCTGACGAGATCACCTTTTTTAAGACTGTCACCAATCAGCCAGTCAGGAAACAGCACCATTCCCATGCCGCTAAGTGCGCTGGTAAGAAGAGATTCGGCATTGTTGGAGGTGAGTAATCCAGTAATGGGATAGTGGGTCCAGGAGCCAGCTGGATCCCTGAATAACCAGCGATTTGGACCCGATGATCCTCTGTAAACCAGGCATTTATGGTTATTCAGTTGGGCTGGAAATTCCGGTTTTCCAAATTTTTTAATATAGCCGGGAGAGGCAACCAGATGATAACGCTGAGCTCCAAATATGCGCGCGTGGAAAGAAGAGTCCGTCAGCGTGCCAATTCTGAAAATAACATCTGAGGCATCCCTGTGCGGGTCGATGTAATCATCAGTCTGCGTCAGTTCAATCAGCAATCGGGGATAGCGAGCTGAAAGTTCGCTAAGCCAGGGGGCAATATGGCGCTGGCCGAAAAATACAGGCGCATTAATCCTTATCAGCCCTGCAGGTTCAAGGGCTCTATCCTGCATCTCTTTACGAGCTTCGCTCATTTGCTCAGTCATGGTACGGGCATAGCTAATAAATAACCGTCCAGCCTCAGTGGGAATAACTGCTCGGGTATTTCGATAAAAAAGCTGCTGACCAAGTGCGTCCTCCAGTTGAAGGATGACACGTGAAATCATTGATACTGAGACCCCTTCACGCCGAGCTACGACTGAAAAGCTTTGAGCATCAAAAACACCGATAAAAAATAACAGTGTGCGAAAATTTATCGTGCCTGGATCGTACATTATCTCAACTTCTGCAAAGGTGTTTCCTGGATTATACCGTTTTTCATTACACATCACTGCTATAGGATTCTCCACCTCAACCACTGGAGACTGTTTTAATGCAGCTTATATTTATATTGCTCGTCGTTGCAGGCGGGATGGGACTATCCGTAGAAGCCGGATTATTAGGACCACTGGGCAGCGAAGTCGGAGACTTATGGGCAACGTTCAGTATTTTCGGAGTCGGTGCTGCGCTGACATTCTTGTTAATGCTGTTCTTTAGTCCACGAAACAGCCCTTCCTTCTTTGCCCAACCATCATGGACTCTGCTGGGCGGCATTCTGGGCCCTGTTTACGTCGTGATCCTTACCGTTGCCGTTCCAAGTATTGGAATTGCGATGACCATGATTGGTATTTTGGCAGGACAGGTCTCCAAAAGTCTGGTCATTGACCATTACGGGCTGTTTGGTTCTTCTCATCGGAAAATTGACAGTAAGCGTCTTATCGCGCTGATTTTTATTGTTGCGGCCCTATTCCTCATGGCAAAAGGCTGAGGTGAACTCGTGAATATATTAATGATCATTCTGGCTGTCGTTGGCGGTGCGTTTCTTAGCATGCAGGCTGCAATTAATGGCAAGTTGGGTAGCAACGTTGGAGTATTTCGCAGTGCATTTCTGACTTTCTCGGTTGGCGCACTGGTGACCGCTCTGCTCATTTTCTTCTTCGAACCCAGGCATGCTGTGAGCTTACTGGATGTGCCGAAATGGCAATTGCTTGGCGCACTTTGTGGCGTTCCTTACATTGTCATTATGGTTCTGGCTGTTCAGCGAATTGGAGCGGCGGTTGCGACTGTTGCGGTCATCTTTGGCCAACTGGCAATGAGCATGCTCATTGATAATTTTGGCTGGTTAGGAAACGTTGCGATTCATTTTTCTGTGACACGCCTTGGTGCAGTGGTCTGCCTCGGAATAGCGCTTTTCTTTATTTACTCCAGTAATAAAACCAATGCTACGCCCGTCGAAAACATCGCCAACTAAATGATACCTATCGGTAGGTCCATTACATTGAAATAACAGGATCTAAGTTTTAGAGGGTCACCACAAAGTCATAATCGGTTTGTGGTGACCGCAGATTAACACTGCATCAGGAAATTAACTGCTCCGCACGGCTGGCGTCTGCCCTCGGGTATGCCGCCTTGCCAGCAGAGGGAAAATGAACCCTAGCCCAACCAGCACTATTGGTGTGGCAATGTTAAGTGACAGCTGGAAAATCCACTCAGGCGTAAAGGCATCCAACTTTTTCGGGAAAATCCCCGTCAGGCAGGCGAAAGCTGTAAAAGCAAAACACCAGATACCCACCGTGAGAGCCAGCTTGCGATTTCGGATAAAAACATACTCTGGTGAGTATTTCTCCGCGAGGCGCAGTACCGCAATAAAGGCCACAAAGACCCACAAATAACGCAATGGCATAACCACGGAGTTCAGATTCAGTAGCCATTTATACAAGTCGTTCATATCCCCAATACCCAACGTTGGCAGCATTATCAAAATAGCCACCAGCACCAGCGTCATCAGATAGCCATTCACAGGCGTACCCGCATCATTTGTCCGGCATAGTTTCTGAGGAATATAGCGGGAGTCAGCATCGCCCAGTAATACTTTCAGCGGCGCATCAATGGAGAAGACCAGGGCAGCAATTTGTCCAAGCGTGTTAGCCACCGCGTAGATAACCATTAACCAATTCCCCATATGGTAATACCCACCCAGTTTCTGGAAGGCGTAATACTGGCCATTCGTCATCAGGTCATCGGGAATATTATTCGAATCAAACATCATCCCCATCGCCAAAGAGCCAAGGATCGCGCAGACGGCAACCATCACGGCTAGTATTAGCATTCCACGGGGAAACTCACGGCCCGGGTTGCGGGTACTGTTGACATAAGGAGAGATTTTTTCAGCGCCACCGACAGCAAACACCAGCATCGAAATGGTTGTGATATAGGTGAAATCAATATGAGGGATGAATGTCTCCCACGTGATATTCGTCGTGGCAATATGCACCTCTGTGATGGCGGGGGCGGTTACTGCCATCACAACATACAGTAACGACATGACAAACATGGCGATACCGGCAACCGATCCCACTATCTTCAGTGATTTCATCCCTCGGGAGGCCACCCACATAAACAGGACAAACAGCGCAAGCGTAATCCCCTGCAAGGCAACCACACTGTATTCTTTGATTAGCGAACCATCGCCGTTAATGGCCCACCCAAGGGCTATCAAAATTGCCTGTGGTTTTTGCGCAAGATATGGAACATGCACCACCCAGTAAGTCCATGCAGCCAGATAAGCGAGGCCTGGGCCCATGGTGTGTTTGATCCAGGTGCTGACTCCTCCTTTACCATCTTTAAATGTTGCTCCCAGTTGCCCAACAATCAGCGCGTAGGGAATAAAGTAAAGTGCAAAAATAAACACCCAGGAAAAAATAACGACCAGCCCCTGGTTGGCATAGTTATTGACAACATTGCCAAACCCCCAGACGGTAATAAACGACATCAGCGCGATGTTGTACCACCGCAACTGTTTTTGCTCAGACTGTGCCATAAACGATATCCCTTAACTGTATATTTATTATTACTTGCGGTAATTTATTAATTGGGGGGAATTATGCACATTAGTAGCAGGGACAATATAACTATATCGTGTAAAAGTTCGGCTCTCCGCACAATATATTTCTGTATCAGTGTTTGAAACAGCCCAAAAGCATAGAGGAACCACCATCAGGCCCAGTCTTTGCGGTTTTTGTTCATTTTGATGCCATGGATTGTGGGATTGACAGAAGTATTAACTTATTTAACATATTGGTAAAAAACACAAAACATTAAATCAATTTACTTCACATCACGACCGACATCAAAATATATAAATTTGTCAGTAATTTTGTTACCAAACCCACCTATAAATAAATCACCAATAAATAAATGTATATTTCTGGACAGTAAATACATCAGGTCAGATGACTGCTTAAACAATGTAATATTTTGAGAATAGCTACTCATTTAATTAGCATCAGTAATAAAATTCAATATCGCCACTTTTCATATGGTGATATAGTAGCTTTTAACATCGCAACAACAATAACATATGAACCCACAATTAAGTAACGAATGAACTACAACTTAACTAAAAGAAACGCGATTAGCATATTCCACAAAATAAAACTAAACTTCATTAACAATCGTATTTCACAGGCAGTGCTGAGTTCTACTATGGCGATTATGCCATTTTCCGTGTTACGCGGATTAGTTATTGTTGCAGGCACGTTATGTCTGAATGTTCACTGGGTAAAAATTTCGACTTGGTTAGAAAACCTACAGCAAAGTATGCTTGTTTTTCTCCCAATACTTTTAAATATCATTTTTTCTCTGCAATGGGCTGTCAGATATCGTTTATCTATCATGCTCAGCATCTCTCTTAGCTTAACGGTTTTACTTGGTATTACCGGCCTTGAACATAATAATGAAACTAACTTTTTTATTGGTGTAAGCCTGCCAGTTGCTCTGCTGGCTGCAATCTTTACCAATTTAATTTTAGAAAAGAACATTAAACTGTTCCGCACCAATAGAATAAAATTCAACTGGCCTTCCGTAAAAATACTATTAATATTTTTCAGTAAACTGCTTGGTTTGGTTCTGATTGGTCATCTCATTTTGCATGCCAGTGATTGGCTTACTCAGGACATTTCCGACGTAATATACCCTGACAATTTCACCCATGGACTACTTTATGAGCTAGTGCGAGAAGCCACCTGGTTCTTTGGCGTACATGGCTATTATATTTTCCAGGATATCGGCTTCAGGTTCATGAATGAAACGATATCTAATATGGATGCGTGGAAAGCAGGCCACGATTCATTAAATATATTAAGTGTTCCCTTTTATGAGACCTGGTGCGCATCAGGTGGCAGCGGAGGTACACTTAGTCTCTTGATTTGCTTACTCATTAGCCGTAACCCATCAAATAGACATTTGATCAATGTCTCTTTGCCGCTAGCCATTTTCAATATCAATGAGCCACTCATCTTTGGTGTACCGGTAGTACTGAATCCGGTGATGTTTATCCCTTTTCTAATGACGCCTGCAGTGGATTACATCATTGCCTACTACGCCACCCTTTGGCACATTATCCCCCCTCTTCAGCAAATGGTAGGTTGGGCAACACCGGCCATCATTAACGCCTGGTTGGGTACAAATGGAGCAATAAGCGCTGTGTTGTTCCAGGTATTTTTAATTTTTACCGGTATTGGAATTTACTGGCCTTTCCTGCGCTATATGGAAAAACGTGACTATAAAGAGATCACTCTGCCTTGTGGCAACACAAGTTTTGTTCCATTGAAAGGAAACCAGTTTCAATTACCTGTACCAGGCCATAGCGAAGTTGAATCACCGCATCATTATCTTTCTGAAGTAAATGAGTATATTGATGCCAGACGTAATATTAACGATCTGCAAAGTAGTGGTAATTTCGTACTGTGGTATCAGCCGCAAATAACGGTTGATAGCCAGAAAATTGTAGCAATGGAAGTGTTGCTTCGTCATCAAGGTGATGATGGAAAAATAACACCACCGTACTTTTTAAAATATTATGAACGAATTGGCATGATGCCAGAGGTCGATTTTTGGGTATTGGAGAATGCTGTAGAAGCCATTCACCATGAACTCTCTCGCTTTCCTGGCATGACGCTTTCGGTAAATATTTCACCACAAACTTTACTTGATCCAAATTTCCTAAGTCTGGTGAGTAAGCTACTACGTAATCCATTACCATCAGGCTGGAAGTTAGAGATGGAGATTACCGAATCGCAAAAAGTTAAAGAACCTGAGCAAGTTATAGAGGTTCTCGCTGAACTACGACAATATGGCATTAAAATCGCTCTTGATGATTTTGGCTCAGGCTATTCCACGCTCTCGTATTTAACACAATATGAGCTGGATAAAATCAAACTAGACCGTACGCTTGTGCTCGGGTTAGCACGTGAAGGTGGTGAAGAATTTCTCCATCACGTTGTGCAACTTTGCAAAAGTTCCGGCAGCCTGGTATTGATTGAGGGTGTGGAAACAGAGAAAGAACATCAAATAGTTAAGAACTGTGGTATCCATTTGGCACAAGGCTTTCTGTTTCATCGGCCACAACCTATGAACAATCTATGCAAACTTTTAGAGGTTGATACTTAACGATACTCATAATCCATAATGGATATTATTATTTGCAATAAATCTATTTTTTTGGATATTTCGCTTGTTATGAGAAGATCAAAACACATGTACGTAATCATGGATATGTTAATATTTATCGTTGACGCATTTATTAGCCATCCCTATACTCCTGACTTTGCAATTAAAGTATACCCTGCCCTATGAACATGTTTTCTTAACAGCATGACTCATCGGTAAAAATACACCGTGTAATAACATTATACAAATAAAGCATTAACAAATATCGTCATATAAACAACAAAGAAAATAATAGTTTATATTTAAAGATCTCTCTTGAGCCTTCTTTAGTCGCTTACAAAAGAGTACAAATAGAAAAATGGTAGATAAAGAGCTGGTTCAACATGAGGTTGCGCCTCCCTGTAAAAAGGATTCCAACTTACGTGGGGAATATCGCTGGTATCATTCGATTACCGGGAAAGTTGCTATCTACCTTATGTTGGGGATTCTGATTGCCTATGGCGTTGGCTCTGGGGCAGGCCTTTTTGAGGTTAACCGAATATCTCATGAGCAATGGTTTAAACAGGCATCAACTAACTCGCAAATTACCAGTTATATCATCCGCAATATCTACACCTCAGTAACGGTAAAATCCAACCACGAAGGTCAGGTCATTTCCATCGAATCAGAACACCCACTCTGCGATGACGAGACGGTAATTCAGACAGGCTTCGATCCGGCCGATATGCTGACCCTGGTTTCAACACAAACACACAATCCGACGTGGCTATTGTTATACGATAAGAATAAAGGTTTTATCGACACTCAGGCAGCGCAAAAAATGACCGCCACTGATGGCACTGCAAACAGTGCGGCACTAGAGCAATATTACCGTGGCTTTGTCTCTATTGGTGGGAAAGAGTATTTCGTAGGCTCAATTCCCATCGTTAATCCTTCCGGAGAGTTGATCGGTGCTGTTGTCAGTAGCATTGGTGAGCGCAATGCCCTCTCGGCTACTCATAATAAGTTGTTGAAAAACACCTTGTTGATGCTGATTTTGATCCTGGGTATTACAGTTGTGGTCGTGAACTGGCTAGTGCGTAATCTTTTCCGTCCGGTTCCTCGACTTGTGCAAGCGGTGACTTTGATAGCTGATGAGCAAACGGACCAGCTCACCCCGTTCCAGAATCAAGAAGATGAGATAGGCGAACTGGCAAAAGCGATTGAAAAACTACGCGTGGCAATGGTTGACCGCGGTTATCTACAACGCATGCAAGAAATGGCGCAAAGGATGGAGTACATGGCACACCATGATTCTCTGACATTGCTACCAAATAGAGTGGCTTACCGAAACTCGATCGACGACAGATTATTAAGATTAAGAACTGAAGGCTGTATCTTCAACCTGCTATTGATCGATCTGGACAATTTCAAACCCGTAAATGATACCTACGGACACGTCGTAGGTGATGAACTGCTTTTAGAATCTGCTACACGCCTGTCAGCCCTAATTAATCAAAGCGATATGGCGATCCGCCTCGGTGGAGATGAATTTGCCATTCTTCAGCAGGTTAACAAAGACTCGATATCTGAAGCTGAGATACTTGCTCGAAAAGTTTTAGAGGCACTCAGCAAGCCGTTCTCCTGCAGTGGGCACGCTTTCTCTATCAGTTGTAGCATTGGGATTTCCTGTGCACCTCAACATGGTAACACCCGAGAAGATCTTTTCACTCATGCTGACCTTGCGCTCTACACGTCCAAAAGTTTCGGGCGAAATTGCTTCCATTTCTATTCTCACGGCATGACGATGAACCCATCTAATAACCTCCTCTTTAGCCAGGAAATTGAAGATGGCATCAGAAATAATGAGTTCTTTCTCCATTATCAAAAAACTATCAGCCTCGGAAATTATGGCATTGAAGGCTACGAAGCTCTTGTTCGCTGGCAACATCCGAGTAGAGGCTTACTACAACCACACCACTTTATTTCTGTCTCTGAAGATATTGGGCTCATTGCCAGGTTAGGTGAATGGCTGATACGCAGCGCCTGTATGGACGCAGCTAACTGGCCAGCAGCAAAAATGGTTGCGGTGAATGTCTCTCCACATCAACTGCGTAGCCCAAGAATATTGGACATTATTCGCAACGCATTACAAGACAGTGGCCTGGACCCTGCGCGTCTGGAAATTGAAATTACAGGATCTGAGCAACTTGACCGCGAAGTCATCCTGCCGACACTAAATGCAATTCAGGCTCTGGGAGTGGGTATTGTTCTGGACGAATTTGGAACAGGTTTCGCCACGCTGGATTACCTGATTATCTTCCCATTCAGTCACATTAAAATTGCCCGCTCTCTTATTGATGTTCTCGACAAGTGTGAAGACAGTCAGATTTTGGTGGGGATGCTGGTTCGTTATGCACTACAGCGCGGATTGAAAGTCACCGCAAAAGGTGTTGAAACACAACAACAATATGAGTTTTTGACCTCCCTTAGAGAAGAAGAAATAACTGTTCAGGGATATTATTTTAGCCGGGCCGTAGAAAATGCCAGCGTTATGGCAGAGCTCGAACTGGAGAGAATGGAGAACACATGCAATTCATAACCACTCATTTATATCAGTCGCTTTTTTTTCTGGCAGTCACACTTCTACTCAGTATTGGTCTGCTGACCCCCTCCGATAGCCGAGCCGATGAGCTTTTATCACGCATCGCACAGACCAGGACTATTACACTTAGCTACCAGACTGATGTATTTCCTTTTTCATATGTTGAGGGCAATAAACCACAAGGCTTCTCCATTGAAATATGCAATCGACTGGTCGATATGCTTAAGCAGGAGCTAAATATTCCCGCCTTAAAAATTCATTGGGTACCTGTCTCCACGGCCACTCAATTTTTAACCATTGAGAATAAAACCATCGATATGGGATGCATTCCCACGGTCTACACAGTGGAACGCCAAAAATTAGTGACGTTCTCAGAGCCCTATTTTTTCTCGGCAACCCGCTATGTATCTCGTAAAGAAGATCATATTTCCGATATCAGCGAGCTCAATGGCCATACCGTGATGGTAAAAAGCGGTACCGTGTTTGTCCGACACATCCAGCAGGCCAATTCAGAGCATCAACTATCACTAAATATTGATCTTGGAACCGACAATGCTAAAGCGTTCTCCGACCTTGAAAGCGGACAAACACCTGCCATAGTCTCAAGCGACGTTCTGCTACTTGGGCAAATTGCACTTTCTGGGCATCCGCAGGCGTTTGCGATATCAGCAGATACCCTTAGTCCAAGATTGCCTATTGGTATGCCGATGCAAAAAGATAATGGCGATTTTACCGATGTGATTAATCGCTCCATGAAACGCCTGATGCTCAGTAAAGAGTTTACCAACATTTATAACAAATGGTTTTTTGAGTCCATCATGCCTCAGGGAATTACTCTCAACTGGCCAATGCCACCTGAATTGAAACAGTCGATTTCTTCAACTGAACTTTATTCTTATTAACTACTCTTCGTCTTTTTTCCACCACGAAGATAACAAACAACCACAAAAAATATAAATGAAAAAGAAACACTTTCTTAACTACGTACTGAGTTTATTTTTAGTTTGTTATGCGGTTCTTTTAAAGGCAGAGACAAACATGTCGACGCTGGAAAGAATTTCCAATCATAAAGTGATTAATATTGGCTATCGTGATGCACCACCCTACTCTTATAAAACCAGTGATGGTCATGTAGTCGGTTATGTCATTGATTTATGCAAAGATGTAACCGAATCTTTGAAAAAAAACCTGCGCATTAAAGACTTGGTTGTTAATTATATTCCAACACCAGTTTCTATGCGTACCACAATGCTAAACCATAACATTATTGACATGGATTGCTCTGTTAATACTGATACAGTGAAGCGTGAAAGCGTTGTGCTATTTTCCCGACATTATCTGTCCGTTTATACACGCTTCGGTTCATTTGGTGGAAGTAATATTAATTCCAATACAGACTTAGCCGGTAGAACGGTCAGCGTGGTAAAAGGTACTACTGATTTAATCAATGTTAACAGCCTTAACCGCTTGCAGAAACTTAACATTATGGTTCTTACGCAACCCACTATGAAAGATTCATTTTCTGCAATGAGTAGCCATAAAAGTTATGCCACTGCAATGAATGAGGTATCCTTAAAACAACTCATTGAAAGCAGCGAAAATATGAAAGGATATCAGATATCTACATTGACATTAGGCCCGCCGCAAGACTTAGGCATAATGCTGCGACATAATGATATAGCGCTAAAACACATGGTTGATGAAAATCTTAATACACGCTTCAATCGTAGCGATTTCAAACAGTTTTATGAGCAATGGTTTAATAGTAAATTACCAGGGAAGAACATTAACCTACACCTTCCTCTTTCTGCTGAAATGTATCAATACATCACTAAAAAATCTTAACCGTATTTCAGCCAGCACAAAGGCTTTCAGAAATAAAAAAGGGAGAAAGGTAACTTTCTCCCCACTGCTCTGATATTCATTACATCAGTTGAAGCAACATGCAGAAAGACATTCCGCACAAAACACCATATAACAAATTACTCTGGGCCGTTTTACGTACACGTTTTTGAGAATGGATGGTGACGTCTTCCAGTCTTTTACGGACGTTGCGCGAAACCTGAGTATGGTGTGTTATGACATCTTTTGAACAGTGCCGGAACCTTGCGATATCATCCCGTATAAACTCATCGACAACGCCGTTGTTGGCTTTGAGTTCGCGGACAATTCCTTCAAGCATTTTTTCCATGCCTTTTACCCGCAGGACAACATCTTCTTCCATTTCCAGTGACAGCATAATCCAAATCCATGATTAATAATAACACTCTGGGGGTAATTCATTTACCACCCATCCCTTTCAGGATAATAATGTCGTTAAGAAACACCCTAAGCAAGATAATAAACATTAATAAAACTTAAGTTGAAAAATCTTCAGGTGAATTGCCGCTATATTGTTCACCTGAAAATAATGATTAATCGCGCTCCCCGTTGGTTATTGCATCAATACTGTCAGGCAACAGACGAATTTCCGCCGCGCGGCGATGCGCCTGCATTCCTTCGGTACGGCTTTGACGAAGGGCGGGCTGCGCTACCGCCGCGATGCCGTGGTTGTCGATCCACTGGTGCGTGCAAATCTTCACATACGCGCCTACCCACAATCCGCCGGTATAGCGGGCGGCAGCCATGGTCGGCAAAGTATGGTTGGTGCCGCAGCATTTGTCGGAGAACACCACGCTGGCGTTTTGCCCGATAAACAGCGAGCCGTAATTGCGGATTTTGCTGGCCGTAGCATGTGGGTCGCGAGTGTGCACCTGCAAATGTTCGGTTGCCATGTGATCGGCCCACGCGATCAGTTGCTCTTCGTCGCGGCAGATAACAATTTCACCCTGCCGCTTCCAGGCTTCACCAGCGGTTACAGCCGTTGGCAAATTCGTTAGCTGGCGCTCAATTTCTGCAAGCGTGGCACGGGCGATTTGCGGGCTGGTTGTCGCCATGCCAACACGGGTATGCACGTCATGTTCGGCCTGAGCCAGCAGATCGGCGGCCAAAATGCGCGGGTCGGCGCTGTCATCGGCAATCACATAAATCTCACTTGGCCCCGCCAGCGCGTCTATTCCCACTTTGCCAAACACCTGGCGTTTAGCTTCATTAACAAAGGCGTTGCCAGGCCCGACAACTTTATCCACCACCGGGATAGATTCCGTTCCCCAGGCCATGGCGGCAATCGCCTGCGCCCCACCCACTTTAAAGATGCGATGTGCGCCCGCCAGGTGGCAAATGGCGATCATTGCCGGATGCGCGCCCGGTGGCAGGCAGGCAATAATTTCATCACAACACGCGACCACCGCCGGGACGATGGACATCACCGGCGCGGATAAAATCGGGTAGCGCCCGCCTGGCACATAACAGCCCACCGTTTGAATCGGGATAATGCGGTGCCCCAAATGCACGCCCGGCAGCGTTTCGATATCCAGCGGCTGCATGGTGGCCAGTTGCGCCTGCGCAAAACGCTTCACCTGGGCAATGGCAAACTCGCTGTCCTTGCGGGTTTGCGGGTCAAGCTCCGCCAGCGCGCTGGCGATTTCATGCTCTGAAACTTCAAATTTGTCCGGTGTTGTTTTATCAAATTTGGCCGAATAATCGCGCAGCGCGGCATCGCCACGTTCACGCACCTGGTCAATAATATTTTGCACCGTCTCGGTTAGCGTGCGGTCGGCCTGAACATCCTGCCCCTGCGGGCGTTTAATAAACTCAACATCAGCTTCAGAAATCGTGCCCATCTCTTATTCCTCCATTTGTCCCAGTTTGATTTGCGCCAGCAGTGCCAGGTGATCGTAAACCACCCATTCGTCGACGATTTTGCCGTTAACGATGTGGTAATGAGACATACCCATCACGAACAGACGTTCGCCAGTCGGTTTGCCCAATTCGCCATAACCAAGGTGATGGCCTTCCATAATCCAGCGTACCGCCACTTTAGTGCCGCCTTCGTCGCAAGGGTTGGAACAGATATGCTGCGGCATCCAGGCGCCGTCCGGGATCATGCCAATCAGCGCCAGCGTCTGGTGGATCACTGCCGCCTGGCCGTACAGCTCTTTCATTAATGGGCCGTGCCACTGCACGTTTGGCGCATAAACGTCTTTGATTTTGCCGAGCATGCGGCGGTTATAAATTTCGTGCAGCCAGCGCAGACATTGCTCTTCGGTATCGGTATGAGCGATTGACACGTCGCATTCCATTTCCGGCGGGTATTGCCCCAACATGCGGCGGTTTTCACCGATATCGGTCACGCGGAAGCCTTTATCGAACTGCTCTTTTGCCATGCCGTGCGCTATCACATCGGTATCAAGCCCCAACTGGCGCATCATCGCCATGTTGTCGCTGACCACCCATTCGCGATAAATCTTATTCTCGTGAATCATGCAGTCCGCCACGGTGCGGGTCACGAAGGTGCGGTTGGTCGGTTTGCCCAGATGGCTGTATTGGGTGTGGCGGCCCGTGCCGGTCACCAGGTGGGATGTGTAAAAACCGTCAACATCGTTACCATTCCAGATAACCTGAGTCGCCATGCCGCGGCGTTCCGGGAAAGCAATTAAACGCTGCAAGGTATCCTGCACCACTTGCTCGCGGTTATACATGGTGCCGAGTGCGTTATATAAAACGCAGTTGTGCGTATAGTGGGTATAAATTAAACCGACGTCGCGTTCGTCCCATATTTTATGCGTGCAGCGCACGATGTAATCGACAATATCGGTATAACAATCATCAAAGCCACGTAATGATTGCACGCGTGGGCGTTTCTCCGGGACTAAATCAACAAAGTCTCGGCGTTCGACTTGTAATACAGGTTCATCGCGAGTGGGTTTGGTATTGCTTTTCTCTGAAGCTACTGGCGTTTTATTGGTTGTTTCAGTTGAAGACATATGACCTCCTGCGTTATTTGAATGCGCGACAGAATTTGTCAGCGCACATTATTCAGGGATAGGAATATCCCTCACCTGCAAATGGCGATAATCTTTATTTCTTTGCTTAGATATTTGGCGAGGAGATTATCCCCGCCACTATTAATGAGTAATCAATTGCAATTAATTAAAAATCTGTGACCAAATTGCTAATTCATCCACACCTAAATATTCACGAATAATTAAACCGTCGCGTAATTCCAGCTGGCTAATACCGGTAATAGAAACCGGGCGTCGTGTCGGCGTGCCGAATTTCCCATAACCGTCGTGCCAGGTTAAAAGCGACCAACGTAATGAAAGGCGTACCGGTTCGTTTGCATCGCGTCGGACAACTAAATGGTGCAAATGCGTTTCGCTATCGGCAAACGATGCGCGATAGCCCGATAAGAACCCGCCAATATCCTGCTCGCCTGTGCACAGTACATGCCCCGGCCCGTGCAATGTGGCAGCAGGATGATAAAGCCCCGGCACCACGCCGCTGTTCCCGCCCGCCCACATCGACAAATAACGTTCCACCAGCCCTGCTAATGGGCCGTCGACGTCATCACCTTCCGGGCCGCCAGCCCAACGGGCATCCATCTCTTCGGCGCTGATATTTTCAAGCCCGGCTTCGCGGCGTGCATCCGCCAGCTGGCGGGCAAAATCACGCACTTCCACACCAGTTTGCAAAATGATGGCGGCGCGGTCTTGCAACAACCACTCCTGACGCACTGCGCCTTCTGCACAGACGCGGTCAGCCCAGGTACGCACCCAAATAGATTTGCCACTCGGTTTACCAAAGAACCCTTCGCCCTGATGCTGAATACAGGCCACTGTGCGTTGGGCGGCGTAATATTCCGACTGCGGCGAATGGGAGCAGAGAATATCTTCGGTCAATACCGTGCGCTGCGGGAAGCTGTGCATCGCTTCGAGCGTCAGGCGCATAAACTGTGAAAGGTCATTGAGCTGTCTTTCCGGTGTGTTAAACACCACCGGCGTGGCGTAAAAATCCGCCAGTTGGCCGATATCTTTTTGCTCCCACACCACATGGGTCAGCGTCAAAATAAACTGCTGGATAGAGTCAAACTGAGGGCTAAAGCCCGGCAACCTGGTCATTCAACCTCCTGCGGCTGGAATAAAAACAGCCCATCTTTTTCGATAACGCCAGAGCGTGGACGCCTTGCGGAGTGTCGCACCACCAGCACGCCGGGAACCACAACCTGTTCCGGCTCAATGTTTTCACTTTCAATCTGTTTCATCAGCAGCGCTAACGTGGCGCTGACCATGGCATCTACGGGCTGCGACGCCGATGTCAGCGCATAAGATGGCCAGCCGGACGGGCCGGTATCGTCATAGCCAATGACCGAGAGATCTTCAGGAATGCGCAGGCCAAACTCAAAGCGGGCGACGTCCATAACGGTGAGCGCCATATGGTCGTTGGCGGCAAAAATGGCATCCGGTGGATTGGGCGATGAAAACAGTTCCCAGGCCGCTTTCGCCGTTATTTTGGCATCGTAATCGCCCTGCACCACGCGCACATTCTGGATCCCATGGCGTTCTAACGTGCTGATAAATCCGTTCTGGCGCGCTACGTTGACCGACGAATCGGAAAGCCCGGCGACGTAAGCAAAGCGCTGATGCTCGCCCGCCAGCAAAAACTCGGCAATCTGCCGGGCGGCGGCTTGGTTATCGGTATTCACGCTCGACGCCGTGGCATTTTCTTCGCTGCGGTTAAACAGCACCACCGGGATCCCGGCGGCGACACACTCTTCTGAAAGCTCCACGGACAGCGATACCGAAGCCAGCACGATCCCATCGACGCGGTATTGCATGATCTGGTCAAAAATCCGGTCGACGTTACCGTCGCGGTCGCCGACAAACAGCAGCAGGTGGTAGTTCAGCTCGTCGAGTTTCTGCGCCAGCGCTTCAAGCACCTGCGGGTAAAACTGGTTATCAAAATAGGACATCACTACGCCGACGATGCGCGAGCGAGCGGTGTTCAGTGAACGGGCGATGGCATTTGGCCGATAGCCCAACTCACGCGCCGCCTTCAGCACCTTTTCACGGGTGGCTGGCGAAATACTCGCCCCCGGAGTGAAGGTTCGCGATACCGCCGATTGTGACACCCCCGCCACTTGCGCCACCTGCTGCGAAGTCACGGGGCCAAAAGTCTTACGTTTCATGGTCTGGTATTCCTTGTCCGCATCCCACTGGAATGCCTGTTTTTTATACTTACACCATCTTTGCATGCGTATGCAACAGACAAAATTATTTTTTTCACATTTGCGCTATCGACCTTTACAAAATTGAAACCTTTTCGTAACTTCAATTTTTGAATACGTATGCAGAAGACAAAAAATACGCCGTCAATTTTACCGGTGACGCAAGTGATCGACAAAGGATTGCACCGGTTAATGCCGTACTTGATTGGTTACAACCCATTAATATTTAAGAGGTTCACCACATGTTTCGTGCACTCTTTAGTCGTTCCGAAGTCAGACTGTTTTTTACCATTAGCGTGCTGTTCTTCATTTGCATCCACAGTATTGATGCGTTCCTCGCCCCGATGTTAATCAGCGAAGGAATGCAGCCTGAAGTGGTGGGAATGATTATGGGAGCCAGCGGATTAGCAACGTTGTTCGTGCGCTTCCCGATTGGCATTTTGTCCGATGTGGTAAAAAGCCGAAAAATCTTTATCCAGTTCAGCCTGCTGCTGCCGCTGGTGACCTGGCCGATTGCTTACTTCGAGCCTAACGCCACCACGCTGTACCTGGCAAAAGCGGCCGATGGTTTCACGGCCGCCACCTGGGTGCTCTATAACATTCTGTTTATCCGTTACTTTGATAAGAAAGACGCTCCCGCTGCCGTTGCTTTACTGGCACTGGCCGGGCCGCTGGGCGTGTTCCTTGGCAACTGTATCGGCGGTTTGTTAATGCACTTCTTTGATAAAAACATCGGCTATTTTATTTCAAGCATTGCGGCAATGCTCGCGCTTGTGCTGACCTTCCGCATTAAAGAAATTCACGATGCCGCCCGCGCACCAACGCTGAAAGCCTGCCTGACCAGCGCAAAGCGCCAGCTGGCGGATCCCTCGGTCTGGTTTATCGGCTTACTGGCGACGATTGTTATTCTCGTGCCGTTTGCGACACGCGACACGCTGACGCCAATTTACGCGCAGCAGCTCGGCGCAAAAGCGGGGATTCTGACTCTGCTCAGCAATATTCATCTGATTTTCTACGCGCTGGCTATCGCCCTGTGTAGTTCGGTCTTTTATAAGCGCCTGGGCCTGGTGAACACCGCTGTGATCGGCATTATTCTGCAGGTGATTTCCAGTATCGGTATTCCCTTCACCAGCAATATGTATCTCATTTATTTCTTACAGGCGATGGCGGGCTTCTCGTTCGGCATGGCGTTCGCGGTGTTTATGTCGTTGAGCGTGGTGAACACGGTTGAAGATGAGCAGTCCACGCGCATGGGCTTGTTCCAGACCATTTACTCCGTCGGCATGTTTATTGGCCCCGTCGCCATGGGCTTAATGCTGCAACATATTAATCTGTCGTCGGGTTATCTGGTGATTGGCGCGCTTTGCGTGGTGGCTGCATTCTTGACGCCGATGGCGGCTCGCAGCGTGGAGCAACGCCAGATTAGAGCGACACAAAGAAATATGCCGAAAGTTTCATCCGCACAGGAATATGCCAATAAGACCAGCCAGTAAATGTAATACGTCACACTTTATTTAATCCGATTCGACCCATTCACCCGCTTTGCCGGGCGGGACAGTTACGCATATAAAAGGAAAGGAGAGCGTCATGGCGCAATATTTAAAAACCAGTAAATCTTTATCTGAACGTCAGCAGGCCAATAAACAAATCAGTATTGTGGTTGAAAATACGCTGGCAGATATTGAACAACGCGGTAACGAAGCGATTCGTGAGTTATCCATTAAGTTCGATAATTACGACCGCCAGGATTACCGTTTATCGCAAAGTGAAATTAATG
Source organism: Buttiauxella cochleicola (assembly GCF_021283185.1). Lineage (NCBI taxonomy): Bacteria > Pseudomonadati > Pseudomonadota > Gammaproteobacteria > Enterobacterales > Enterobacteriaceae > Buttiauxella > Buttiauxella cochleicola. The sequence continues at coordinate 289,151 of NZ_JAJSOS010000006.1, read as the reverse complement.
CCTGCATTAAACAGTTAAGCCGCCAGGATATTAAAGATATTGAATTTGCCCAGCAGCAAGTTTTCAACTTTGCCACGGCGCAAAAAGGCTGCCTGACGGATCTGGAAATTGAAACGCGCCCCGGCGTTATTCTCGGCCACAAGAATATTCCGATTAATGCCGTCGGATGTTATGTGCCAGGCGGTAAATATCCGCTATTAGCCTCCGCGCATATGTCGATTATTACCGCCAACGTCGCGGGCTGTTCGCGCATTATTAGCTGTGCTCCGCCGTTTAATGGCCGCCCTGCCCCGGCAATTGTTGCCGCTCAGGCAATGGCGGGTGCAACCGAGATCTACGCGCTCGGCGGGATTCAGGCGATTGGCGCGATGGCACTCGGCACCGACACTATCGCGCCTGTCGATATGCTGGTCGGCCCCGGTAACGCATTTGTGGCGGAGGCCAAACGTCAGCTGTTTGGCCGCGTGGGAATCGACCTGTTCGCCGGGCCAACGGAAACGCTGGTGATTGCCGATGAAAGTGTCGATGCCGAAATGTGTGCCACCGACCTGCTCGGCCAGGCCGAACACGGCGTGACGACTCCGGCCATTCTCCTCACCAACTCGCTGAAACTGGCTCAGGAAACGATGCGTGAAGTTGAGCGCCTGCTGACGCAGCTGCCAACCGCGGAAATTGCCCGCCAGGCGTGGCGCGACTACGGCGAAGTGATTGTCTGCGACAGCTACGAAGAGATGTTGCAGGAAGCCGACCGCATCGCCTCCGAACATGTGCAGGTGATGACTACCCGCGACGACTGGTTCCTCGCCAACATGACCAACTTTGGCGCGCTGTTCCTCGGGCCGCGCACCAACGTCGCCTACGGCGATAAAGTCATCGGCACCAACCACACCCTGCCAACGCAGAAAGCCGCGCGTTATACCGGCGGTTTGTGGGTCGGAAAATTCATGAAAACCTGCACCTGGCAGAAAGTGCTGAGCGATGAAGCCTCCACGGAAATTGGCAGCTACTGCTCGCGCCTGTGCCAGCTGGAAGGTTTTTCCGGCCATGCGGAACAGGCCAATATTCGCGTGCGCCGCTACGGCAATCAGGATGTGCCTTACGCAGGCACCGTTCCGGCGGTGGATATCGAGAAGGCATCGTAATGATGGCGCTTCCTTGCACACCGGAATTTCGCCTTGATAGCCAGCGGGCGTTAGTCACCGGCGGCTCCCGTGGCATCGGTTTTGCCGCAGCCATCGCGCTGGCGCGTGCCGGTGCGCAGGTGTGGATTATCGCCCGCCAGCCCGAACAGCTTGACGAGGCGGTCAAAAGTGCCGCTGCAGAAGGCCTGCAATTACACAGCGTGGCGCTGGATATTACCGATACCGCGCAGGTTGGCAAAACGCTGGCGGAGTTACCGGGCTTCGACATTCTGGTAAACAGCGCCGGGCTTGCGCGCCATCAGCCTTTCCTTGAAGTGAGTGCAGAGAATTTTGATGCGGTGATGGCGCTGAATTTGCGAGCCACTTTCTTTGTCAGTCAGCAAGTCGCTCGCAGCATGAAGCTGCGCCAGGTCGCCGGTTCAATCATTCATATTTCCTCGCAGATGGGCCATGTCGGCGGGCCGCAGCGCAGCGTCTATTGTGCGTCGAAGTTTGCCCTCGAAGGATTGACCAAAACTATGGCGCTGGAGCTTGGCGAATCGGGCATTCGCGTGAATACGCTGTGCCCGACGTTTATTGAAACTGAACTGTCGCGCGCCAATCTGGCCGATCCTGCTTTCAGTCAATACGTGCTGGATAACATTAAGCTGAAACGGCTGGGAACGCTGGAGGATGTGATGGGGCCGGTTGTGTTTCTCGCCTCGCCTGCTGCGGCAATGATTACCGGCACGTCGTTAATGGTCGACGGCGGATGGACGGCAACATGAATACTTCGCCTTTGCTGGAAAATCATGATGTGCCGCTGATTTTGCTCGGCGGAACGCTGTGCAATGGGCGGTTGTGGCAGCCGCTCGTCGAGCAGCTGAATGTCGCGAATTATAGTTGCGTCACGCTCAGCGGCGGCGATTCTGCTCACGCGCTGGCAAAGCAATTGCTTGAGGTACTACCGCCACGTTTCTGCCTGGCGGGATTTTCCCTCGGCGCGATGGTCGCGCTGGAAATGGTGGCGCAGGCGCCGCAGCGAATTGCCGGGCTGGCGTTGTTGTCCATCAACCCGCTGCGGGATCTGCCGGAAAATGCGACCACGCGCCGGGCGGCAATAAAGGAAGCGGCAAGCCAGGGGATCGCATCGTGGCTCACTAAAAATATGTGGGCGAAGTATGTCGCGCCGCATCGTCTGGATGACGCGGCACTTCATCAAAAGGTTGTTCAGATGGCGGAGGAATGCGGCCTCGACGTTTTTGCAAGCCAGACGGAAGTGGCGATTTCCCGCGATGATCATCGCGCAGCGCTGGCCGCTTTTACCGCGCCGATTCTGATAATCAACGGCGCTTATGACGCCATTTGTACCCCACAGCATCATCAGGCGGCTGCCGCTGCCGCCCCGCAATCCCGCTGGTTAACGCTGCCGGAAAGCGGCCATTTCCTTCCCCTTGAATCACCGCAGTTAGTGGCAATCGCCCTGCGCAACTGGATACAGGAGTCAGCATTATGAGAAAAAATCCGCTCAAAGCGGCCTTTCGCCAGCAGCAACCGGTTATTAACGGCTGGCTGGCGATCCCATCGGGCTACAGCGCCGAAATCGTCGGGCATCAGGGTTATGACTCGGTCACCGTCGATATGCAGCACGGCATGATTGATTTCGCCAGCGCGCTGTCGATGCTGCAGGCGATTTCCGCGACGCCTGCCACTCCGCTGGCGCGCGTGAACACTAACGAACCGGCGCAAATTATGCGTCTGCTTGATGCGGGTGCCTGGGGAATTATCTGCCCGATGATTTCAACGCCTGAACAAGCCCAGCAGTTTGTTTCAGCCTGCCGCTACCCGCCGCTTGGCAACCGCTCTTTTGGCCCGGCGCGCGCCCTTTTATACGGCGGCAAAGATTATCCGCAGTATGCCAACGAAGAGATCCTGACGCTGGCGATGATTGAAACCCGCGAAGGGCTGCAAAACCTCAATGCGATTCTCGATACCGACGGGCTGGATGGCGTGTTTATCGGGCCGAACGACCTTTCTTTAACGCTCACCGGCAGCGCGAGCGCCGAGTCTCAACACCCGGAAATGCTGGCGGCGATTGAGTTAGTGCTCAGCCGCTGTCGCGCCCATAACAAGCTCGCCGGGATTTTTTGTACTTCCGGGCAGGCCGCCGCGAATCGCATTGCCCAAGGCTTTAACTTCGTCACTCCGGCGAATGACGTTATGCAGCTTGGCAGCGCGTCACGTACCGCTATCGCCGCCGCGCGCGGTGAAACCCCGCCAGCCAGTGGCGCATCTGGATATTAATGGAGAACATTATGCAAACCATCACTCTGACCCAGGAAGAAGCCCAGCGCCGTCTGGTGCGCCCTGAAGATCGCGTTTCCTGTAGCGTGGCATTTATTGACTGCAAGTTGCCGGGATCGCACCTCAAACAAAACTATTCATTTATTGGCCCAGGCGTGACTCAGTCGGCTTCGCAGGTGGTGAATATTCCCGAGCCGCACGGTTTTAATATCGGTGCGGCGGCGATGCCAAAAGGCGTGACCAATAATTTGCATCTGCATTTCACTGCCGAAGTGTTTTTGATTCATGAAGGGAGCTGGCGTTTCCGCTGGGGCGCTAACGGCGAGCATCAGGCAGAATTTAGCGCTCCGGCGATTTTGTCGATTCCGACGTGGATTTTCCGTGGCTTTACCAACGTCAGCCCAACGGATACCTGCGGCATGGTGTTCACCGTATTGGGCGGTAATAACACCGGCGGGATTATCTGGCATCCGTCGATTCTCGACGCGGCTAGCGAATACGGCCTGTATCTGAGCCGCGATAATATGCTGATTGATGTGGAAGCCGGGGGAAAAGTCCCTGACGAAGCCGATTTGTTACAGCCGCTGGGCGCGGAGCATATCGCCGCGCTGCGCGATTATTCGGTTGAGGAAATGAGCCAGCGAGCGGTGACGGGCGAACAACGAAAATGGTCGGTAAATGCGCTGCTGGATTCGGTTTTGCCGGGTCACGGTGGCGAAATAGCACCGGTGATTGGCTACGGAGTTTCGCAAGATCTGCATAACACGCCGCCAATGCTTAACCCGCACGGGTTCTCCGTGGAGTGGTTGCGCATTCAGCACGACAATCACATTGGCCTGCACTGCTGCCCGGATGTTCAGGTTTTGATGGTGTTTAAAGGGACGCTGGAAGTGACGTGGAATCGCCCTGGCGAAGAAGTGACGATTGTGGCTGAAGAAGGTTCAGTGATTTCCGTGCCTGCGGGGAGCTGGCGTAAATACCGCGCGGTTGACGGCGTGATGGAAGCGACGCTGACGACGCAGGGCGATCATCGTAAAAAAATCTACTGGGATGTAGAAATTATTGAGCAGGCGCTGGCGCGGGATCGCTGTCTCGATCCCGACGGCTATGTGGCTACGGCAAGTATTTTGCCTGTAACCGCACGCCGGGCGGGTGAGAAAATAGCTCGCGCGTTGTAGACGAGCTTCTCATTATATTGCAGGGATGCATGGCGGCTGAAAGAAACCGCGTGACGGCTTACTTCTGAGCGGTTACGCGGCTCGCAAGCGTTGAGAGGTCGTTATCGGGGAATGGGCTTTCCATGGAAAAGTCCCATTCTTGCGCAGCACAAACACCGTCACTGTTGCCGTGGTTCTCACATTGCGCAATCCGTTTCGCCGGGGCATTCCCACAAGCAACAAAAAAAGCAACAGCGATGACAGCAGGAACCATAAACTTAATCATTAATCTTTTTCTTCATTAAATAAAAACACTGAATGAGGAGAACTGCCTGGTTGTTGATTAACTCATTCAAAAAAATATTATATTATACAAATATATTTTAAGTAAATTTTCTTCTCAGGAAAAAATTGATTTATCCGTTTTTGCCCACCAATTTCATTCATGTTTTTGTAACCCACCGATAACACCTCGCTGTATTTATGTGCATTCTGAATTTGAAACAGCGTTTTCAATTCCTTTCGGTGCAAGTTACCTCTATAATGTGCGCGTCTTGACTTGAATGGTTTCAGCGCATTGAACTGTCCTAATATACTAGAAAGCAATCAATATCCCCGGCAGGCTGAACCGCAAGCACACTTTCCTCTGCACGCTTTATTTCTGTCACCTATCCTTACCGGGTGGCACATGAACAATACCAGCTTTAGTTTGCGCTCCGGCGCCCGTATCGACCGGAACCGAATTTTCACAATCCTTCTCAACTTACAGATAAGACTGTCATGAAAAAGACTAAAATTGTTTGCACCATCGGTCCAAAAACCGAATCCGAAGAAATGCTGAGCAAAATGCTTGATGCTGGCATGAACGTTATGCGTCTGAACTTCTCCCACGGTGACTACGAAGAACACGGTCAGCGTATCAAGAACCTGCGCAACGTGATGGAAAAGTCTGGTAAGAAAGCAGCTATCCTGCTGGACACCAAAGGTCCTGAAATCCGCACAATCAAACTGGAAGGCGGCAACGACGTCTCCCTGAAAGCGGGCCAGACCTTTACATTCACCACTGACAAAACTGTTGTGGGTAACAGCGATATCGTTGCTGTAACTTACGAAGGTTTCACCAGCGACCTGAGCGTGGGCAACACCGTACTGGTAGACGATGGTCTGATCGGTATGGAAGTGACTGCAATCGAAGGCAAAAACGTTGTTTGTAAAGTACTGAACAACGGCGACCTGGGCGAAAACAAAGGCGTTAACCTGCCAGGCGTTTCCATCGCACTGCCAGCACTGGCTGAAAAAGACAAGCAAGACCTGGTGTTCGGTTGCGAGCAAGGCGTTGACTTCGTTGCTGCGTCCTTCATCCGTAAACGTTCTGACGTTGTTGAAATCCGTGAACACTTAAAAGCTCATGGCGGCGAAAACATCCAGATCATCTCCAAAATCGAAAACCAGGAAGGCCTGAACAACTTCGACGAAATCCTCGAAGCTTCTGACGGCATCATGGTTGCTCGTGGTGACCTGGGCGTTGAAATCCCAGTTGAAGAAGTTATCTTCGCTCAGAAGATGATGATCGAGAAATGTGTTCGCGCTCGTAAAGTTGTCATCACTGCAACTCAGATGCTCGACTCCATGATCAAAAACCCACGCCCTACCCGTGCAGAAGCTGGTGACGTGGCTAACGCCATCATCGACGGCACCGACGCAGTAATGCTGTCTGGTGAGTCTGCTAAAGGTAAATACCCACTGGAAGCTGTGACCATCATGGCTACCATCTGTGAGCGTACTGACCGCGTGATGACCAGCCGTCTGGATAACAATCAAGACAGCCGTAAACTGCGTATCACTGAAGCAGTTTGCCGTGGTGCAGTAGAAACTGCAGAAAAACTGGACGCTCCAGTTGTTGTTGTTGCGACTCAAGGCGGTAAATCTGCTAAAGCTGTGCGCAAATACTTCCCTAACGCAACTATCCTGGCTCTGACCACCAACGAAGTAACTGCTCGCCAGTTAGTTCTGAGCAAAGGCGTTGTTCCTCAGCTGGTGAAAGAAATCGCATCTACTGATGATTTCTACCGTCTGGGTAAAGAAGTTGCACTGGAGAGCGGTCTGGCTCGTAAAGGCGACATCGTAGTGATGGTTTCTGGTGCTCTGGTACCAAGTGGCACCACCAATACTGCGTCTGTTCACGTACTGTAAATTTCCTGTGAACGAATAATTTGCTTAAAAAGCGCCTTCGGGCGCTTTTTTTATTCGGTTAAATAGACAATCTGCACTAAAAAGCAAATCGGCTTGCTCTATTTAAGTCGCAATTTAGTAAGATGAATCCGATTAAAATCCTCTGTTTTTTCTATTTTTTTTAGATTTTAGCCCCGGTTCGGTGTTTCTTTGAGCGAACGATCAAATTTAAGTGCATTCCCATCAAAAATTTATTCTCAAGATAAAAAAGTTTGTGTAATACTTGTAACGCTACATGGAGATTAACTCAATCTAGAGGGTATTAATAATGAATCGTACTAAACTGGTACTGGGCGCGGTAATCCTGGCTTCTACTATGCTGGCAGGTTGTTCTTCTAATGCTAAAATCGATCAACTGTCTTCTGACGTTCAGACTCTGAACGCTAAAGTTGACCAGCTGAGCAACGACGTGAACGCAATGCGTTCTGACGTTCAAGCTGCTAAAGACGACGCAGCACGCGCTAACCAGCGTCTGGACAACCAAGCTCACTCTTACCGTAAGTAAGAGTACTTGTATTAAAATGGCGCACATTGTGCGCCATTTTTTTGCCTGAAATTCCTGCAACTCAAAATACCCCGCTAATTCATCACCACGCTGCTTTGCCCACTTATCACACTTGCACCACTACTTGTTACGGGCGCACTGCCTGTCGTCGTCCTGACGCTCTGTATAGGCGTGATATTGACCGGTTGCGACGGCACACCCTGCGGTGCATTCACCAGTACCGGATAACCCGCTCGCCGTGATATGGCACTATCAACCTGCGCCTTGTCGCTCATCGGGTTGTCGATAAACGAACCGAACGAGGCTGAAATGGCAATCGGGACCGTTTGTGGGTTTTCCCAATCGTTGCGCGACAGCGGTTGATGTACTTCCACAAAACGCCGGCCATCCGGCTCAATGCTATATTTCACCGGTTCATTGATGATTTGCACACGCGTGCCCCAGGCGACCTGGCTGAATAACGCTTTAATATCTGGCGCTCGCATACGCATACAACCCGAACTCACACGCAAACCGATACTGTTACGCGCATTAGTGCCATGAATCAGATATTCACCCCCGCCCTGCTCGAGGCGCAGAGCATAACGCCCAAGCGGGTTATTTGGACCCGCAGGCACCACAGCAGGCAGCGTAATGCCTTGAGCCGCTGAGCGCGCGCGAATGTTAGCAGTTGGTGTCCAGGTTGGATTTGGGATCTTTTGGCTGATACGGGTCACCATCACGGGGGTTTCACGCCCCAGCTGACCAATCCCCAATGGATAAACCTCAACACGATTCTGTCCTGGCGGATAGTAATAGAGCCGTAACTCAGCAAGGTTAATAACAATTCCCTCACGTGGCGTATCGGGGAGGAGCATTTGTGAAGGAATAGTCAGTTCACTGCCGGGTTTAGGCAGGAATGGGTCAACGGTATTATTCGCCTCAAGAAGAAGTAACACGCCGGTATTATATTTTGCAGCGACTGTTTCGAGATTTTTACCGTCATTAGGCACAATATAAGTTTGATTCTCACCGATTATCCGACTGCCCGGTGGCGGGAGTAAATAATCGACAGCCCACGCCGACTGGCTTGCCGCCAGAGCGCTAATTAAAAATAATGTTATTTGAGAGAACGCGCGTTTCATACTGAATTCCTGTATTCACCGGCTGAATGCCGGAATGCTGAAAGCCATGCGAGGCAATGAAATTACCTCGCGTTAACAGGATGAAAGCTGTTCTTTGAGTTTAGCTAAGATTGGCGGCTTTGGTACGAATAGCGCGGATCATTGCTTCAAGCCCTTGCGAGCGCGAGGGGGTAAGATGTTGAGCCAGTTCAAGTTTCTCAAACCAGGGGCGCACATCAAACGCGACAATATCCTGTGCAGTCATCTGTTGGTAGAGAATAAATACGATAGCAATCAGCCCCTTGACTATCGCGGCATCGCTATCACCCTCGAGCGTAATTACACCATCAGGCTGTTGATGGATAACAATCCATACCTGACTCTGACAGCCCTGAATAATGTTTTCTGCTTTATGCTCAGCTTGCGGCAACTCCGGGAGGCGCGCGCCCAGCTCTATGATGTAGAGATATTTCTCTTCCCAATTGCTGCACCGACTAAAGTTTTTCAGCAGTTTTTCTTTATCTGGCAACGTAGCCATGGCTTGCTCCCTGTTAGCCCAAAAGGCGATGAATCCGCTGTAAACCAGCCACCAGGCGATCCACCTCTTCTTCGGTGTTGTACATAGCAAATGAAGCGCGGCACATTGCTGGCACTTTGTAGAACGCCATCAGCGGCATCGCACAATGGTGGCCGGTGCGCACTGCAATGCCGTAATTATCGAGGAAACTTCCCACGTCATATGCATGATGTTTACCGAGATTGAAGGCGATAACCCCAAGACGATGTTCAGGCCCGTAGATGGTTAAATCGGGAACCGCTTGTAACGCCTGCTGTGCGTAGCGCATCAGAGAGTGCTCATACTCGCTCACCTCGGCAAGATTGAGGCTTTCTACGTAGCGTAGAGCGGCCCCCAGCCCGATAATCCCGGCAGTGTTTGGCGTACCCGCCTCAAAACGCCACGGGGCTGCGGCATAAGTGGTGCCTTCCGTCAGGCTGACGTTGGCAATCATTGACCCGCCCCCTTCCCATGGCGGCATCTTTTGCAGGATTTCTTCACGCGCATACAACACGCCAATCCCCGTCGGTCCATAAATTTTGTGACCGGAGAAAAGATAGAAATCGCAATCCATCGCCTGCACATCAATGGCATGGTGCATGATGGCCTGTGCGCCATCCACCAGCACTTTTACGCCAGCCTGATGAGCAGTGGCAATCATCTCACGTACCGGGTTTTCCGTACCCAGTACATTCGAAACCTGAGTAATAGCCAGCAGTTTTGTGCGCTCATCAATTAGCGTTGGGAAGACATCCAGCTGCAACATGCCGTCTTGATTCAATGGAATCACGCGCAGCGTCGCATCCGTCTGCTCGCAGAGCATTTGCCATGGCACGATATTGGCGTGGTGCTCCATCGCGGAAATAATGATGTTGTCACCAGCCTGGATATTGGCTCGCCCCCAGCTGTTTGCAACCAGGTTAATTCCTTCGGTTGTCCCACGCACAAAGACAATTTCTTCCGGGGTTCGTGCATTAATGAAGCCTGCCACCTGATTACGCACGTTCTCCATAAGCTGCGTAGCTTCGGCACTCAATGTGTGAATGCCGCGATGCACCGCCGCATAACCATGGCTGTAAAAATTCAGCTCGGCATCAATCACCGCCTGCGGCTTTTGCGCGCTGGCAGCACTGTCTAAATAGACCAGCGGCTGCCCATTCACTTCCCGGCTTAAAATCGGGAAATCAGCCCGCACCCGTTCTATGGAAAAACTCATGCATCGCCCCCTGCAAAGCGCTGGCCGATTCGTGCCAGAACCTGCTGTTTTAATGCCTCGTCACGAATGCTTTCCGTAAGCTCTGCGGCAAAGGCAAAAATAATCATTTGAAGTGCGGCCTGCTCTTTAATCCCGCGCGATCGCAGATAGAACATCTGCTCATCGTCAATGCGGCCAATCGTGGCACCGTGGCTGCATTTCACGTCGTCGGCATAAATTTCCAGTTGCGGCTTGGTATCTACCTCCGCCAGACGCCCCAACAGAAGGTTATTGTTGGTCATCTGCCCGTCGGTTTTAATCGCGTACTTCGCCACTTTGATCATGCCGTTAAACACTGCGCGGCCTTTATCGCGGACAATCGTTTTATGTAACTGGCGACTGTTACAGTAGCCCTTGTTATGTTCAAGCCAGGTGCGGGTGTCGCACACTTCGTTGTTGATTGGCAGCGCCAGGCTGTTCATTCGCAGTTGTGTGTTCTCGCCATTCAATTGGGTACTGGTGTTGTGGCGTAATACCGCGGCTCCCAGCAAGAAACTGCTGCTTTCAACCGCCGCATCCTGACCAATGATTAAATCATTATGAGCAAAGTGGTAACTCTGGGCATTTTCAAAAGCCAATTTGTCATGAAGCAACTGGCTGTTTGCACCAACTTCAGCCGTAAAACGCGCCCCGGTAAAATGGGCGTGCTCATCAAGGCTGACGTAATGCTCAATCACTGTTGCCTTAGCGCCTTCACCAAGCGACAAGTGGTGGCGATAATGCGCGGTATTCATCTCGCCCTGCTCACTACCCCGGCTAATATGCATCAGCAACAGTGCTTTCGCTGGGCTGTGATTACGCGCCACGCGTATATGCGTTACGGTTTCGGCGAGGCTTTCGGTGAGATGCAAAAATACTTCGCCCTGTACTGCCGCCGGTAGAGAGTCGCGAGTTTCATCCACTGTCACGTCAAAACCACTGTGGGTTAAATCGTCACTCAATTGCGCATTGAAGCGCCCGTCGACAAACACCAGCCGCCACGCATCCACTGACAGCGCCAGCGCATCGCGTTGAATCTCAGTCAACTCCTCAGGCGCAGGCAAGACAAACTGGTTATTAAGCAACCCTTCCAGCGGGGTGTATTTCCAGTTTTCATTTTTGCGCGTCGGCAACCCCAGGCGCAGCATTTGCTGCATATGTTCCTGAGCTTCTTTGCTGCGTTTCTCGCCCTGTGTTTCAAACAGGTGGTGCCACTGTTGCAGGGCGTTGCTGTTACTGCTGTTCGGTAAGCCAGCCATAACCCTGCTCCTCCAGTTGTTTCACCAGACTGAAATCACCTGATTTCACAATTTTCCCCTGATACAACACATGGACAAAATCAGGTTTGATGTAGTCAAGAATGCGCTGGTAGTGCGTGACGATAATGAACGCACGGTTGCCATCACGCAGGGAATTCACCCCTTCAGCAACGATCTTCAGCGCATCAATATCCAGCCCGGAATCGGACTCGTCAAGAATACAAAGTTCTGGTTCAAGCACCGCCATTTGCAGAATATCGTTACGTTTTTTCTCACCGCCAGAGAAACCAACGTTGACCGAACGTGTCAGTAAATCCTCCGGCATTTTCAGTAATTTGATCTTCTCTTCCATCAAATCCTGGAAATCGAAACGGTCGAGCTCTTCGAGCCCGCGATATTCGCGCACCGCATTCAGCGCGGTTTGCAGGAAGAACTGGTTGCTGACGCCGGGAATTTCTACCGGGTACTGGAACGCCATAAAGATGCCTTCACCCGCGCGATCTTCAGGTGACAATTCCAACAGATCTTTGCCTTTAAAATGGACTTCACCACCGGTCACTTCATAGTCGTCGCGCCCGGCAAGTGTTGCGGAAAGCGTACTTTTCCCTGAGCCATTCGGCCCCATAATGGCGTGCACCTCGCCCGGTTTTATTTCAAGGCTTAAACCGCGCAGGATCTCTTTGTCCTCAACGCTTACCTGTAGATCTTTAATGCTCAGCATAATTTTCCCTTAATCCTTAACCAACACTGTGCTCAAGACTAATCGCTAATAATTTTTGTGCTTCCACCGCAAATTCGAGCGGCAATTCCGAGAACACGTCTTTACAGAACCCGTTGACGATCATTGAAATCGCATCGTCCTGGGCTATCCCGCGTTGCAGGCAATAGAACAACTGGTCTTCACCGATGCGCGATGTCGTCGCTTCGTGCTCGAGTTGGGCGGTATTGTTGCGGCATTCAACGTACGGGAAGGTATGCGCGCCACTGTCCGGGCCGATAAGCATCGAATCACACTGCGTAAAGTTACGGGCGTTGGTCGCCGTCGGCATGATTTTCACCAGCCCGCGATAGCTGTTCTGACTGTGCCCGGCGGAGATGCCTTTCGAGATAATCGTCGAGCGGGTGTTTTTGCCGATGTGGATCATCTTGGTTCCGGTATCCGCCTGCTGATGCCCCGCCGTCAGCGCCACCGAGAAAAATTCACCGATGGAGTTATCGCCACGCAGGATCACGCTCGGGTATTTCCAGGTAATTGCCGAACCGGTTTCTGATTGCGTCCAGGACATTTTGCTGTTCGCCCCTTCGCACAGCGCACGCTTGGTCACGAAGTTCAGAATGCCGCCGGTGTTTCCATCGCCCGGGAACCAGTTTTGCACCGTGGAATATTTCACTTCGGCATCTTTGTGGATGATGACCTCCACCACTGCGGCGTGAAGCTGGTAGCTATCGCGAACCGGCGCTGAGCACCCTTCGATATAACTGACGTAGCTGCCTTCGTCGGCCACTAAAATGGTGCGTTCAAACTGGCCGGTTTTCTCGGCATTAATGCGGAAATAAGTGGAAAGCTCCATCGGGCAGCGCACACCTTTGGGCACGTAAATAAAGGTGCCGTCGGATGCTACCGCCGCATTCAGCGCGGCAAAGAAGTTGTCGTTACTCGGAACCACTGTACCGAGATATTTTTGCACCAGATCAGGAAACTCGTGAATCGCCTCGCCAAAAGAGCAGAAAATAATGCCCTGTTCGGAGAGTTTTTCACGGTAAGTGGTCGCTACAGAAACGGAGTCAAAAATTGCATCCATGGCGATATTCGAACCTTCGCGCACCGGAACACCGAGCTGTTTAAAAGCTTCTTCCACTTCACCTGTCAGATACGCGTTGCTGCCTGGCTGCTGGACAGCGCCAGGTTGCGATTCACAATTGTCATCGCAACTGCCACACGACGGCGCGGAGTAGTAGCTGTAATCCTGATAGTTAAGCTTATCGTAATGGGCCTTCAGCCAGTGCGGCTCTTCCATTTCAAGCCAGGCGCGATAGGCGCTAAGGCGAAATTCCAGCATCCACTCAGGTTCATTGCGCCGCGCAGAGATTGCCCGCACCACATCTTCGTTGATGCCGTGCGCCATTTCGTCGGTTTTTAGCTGGGTGAAAAAGCCTTCTTTATAGGAATGGCTTCCCGCCCAGGTTTGCACTTCTTCAGACGTTTCAGTGTTACGTGACATAATCCCGCCTACACCCCAAAGCTTTCACCACAGCCACATTCGTGCTGGGCTTTCGGGTTGTTGAATTTGAATATTTCGTTTAATCCTTCATGCACATAATCGACTTCCGTTCCGTCGATAAACGGCATCGCTGAAAGTGGAACCCACAACTTTGCGCCGTCCAGTTCAAAAAGGAGATCGTCAGACTTAGGTTCCTTAACGGTATCCAGCACGTAGCCGAAACCCGCGCACCCGGTCTGTTTAATGCCCAAACGCACACCAAGGAAGCCCGGCTGCTGGCTTGCCAGTTTGCGAATATGAGCAGCAGCATCAGGAGTTAACGTCAGTCCCTTCCAGGCAAATTCACTGGGATCGAAGCTACCGGTTTGCACATCCATAATTCACCTCTTTATGTTTTGCCGCCCAAAGGCCAACACCCTATGTTAATGATAACTATTATCAATACAACATCCTGATAACAGGGGTATTCACGAAATGCGCTATTTTTAGGCGTCTTAACTAAGGATAGACCCTGCTGAAAGTCTTGCAGGCGGTGAAATGAGCTATTTAACTCAATGAAATTAAGAGCATTTAACTGGAATAAGAAAGCTTAGGTGATAGAAAGTAAAAGATGTATAGAGAATACCGATTTATGCGATTGGTGGCCCCAGGAACACGATGATCTCCATCGGCAATGCATACATGAGTATTTGTAATAAACGCCTGGCATAGCATGTTCACCCGGTGGAGTGGTGCACAGTCACAACTTAGGCTATTTTCATTTTCATCAAATACATCTCCCCCTGATTTTGTTTAGGGGTTATCTGGCTAGAAATGGGGCTTTTATGAAAAACTTGATACTGGGTGTGATAGCAAAAATCTCTAAAATGGATGCCGAAGCAAAGCAACTGGCGGCAAAAGTCGAAGCTCAGTCTCTGCTTATCGGCGCATTGTTACTGACCATTGGTAAAAATGGCGGTATGAATGAAATGTTGGAGAACGTCAGAAAAGCAATCAATGCGGCTTTAGACGCGGCTGATACTCCCCTGAAGACTGATGCCGAGATACTTTTAAATGAATTCAATAACCTTCTTTTGTTAACACAACTGCTGGAAACAAACGATGCTGAGATTGATCTTGAAGCTCTGAGAAGTATGCCTGGCGAAACAGCTGCTGAATGAGTTTACCCCGGCCAGAAGTCACCCTTTTAGCCTTTTGCTTGGAATACAGTTACAACCCTATAAAAAAGATAAGTAGATGATAATCATTGAAACCGAAAGATTAATTTTACGTCCTCAAACCATTGCAGATTTTGATGTTTGGTTGCCCATGTATGCAGACCCTCAAATTTTCCATGTGACCAATTCTCCAGGTTTTACACCGGAAGAGGGATGGAATCGTATTTTGAGAAACATCGGGCACTGGTCAACATTTGGATTCGGGATCTTCTCCATCTTCCAAAAATCTGATGGTGTTTTTTTAGGGGAAACGGGGCTGGCTAATTTTCATCGTAGTGTTGATGAGAAGTTTGATAAATGCGCTGAAGCTTCATGGGTTATTACAAGCGCTGCCCAGGGCCAAGGGATTGCAAAAGAAGCTGCCGATGCCGCACACCATTGGTATGTCGATTCGTTTTCGCCAGTCAAAACTGTGTGCCTGATTGTGAAACATCACCCAGCATCAATTCGCGTTGCTCAACATATCGGTTACCGTATTTATGATGAGTGCTTATATAAAGGAGCGGAGTGCTTCAAGCTAGAACGCTTATACGAAAAATAATCAGCTTTTCAGACACCATTAACATCATCAATATTCCTCTTCTTACTCAACACGTTCAGAAGAGGAATTATTTAATCCGCTTTCACAGTTTGTTTAAATCTTAATAACCCGCAGCTTTGTTAGCCGCTTTTATGCGCTTATTTCTTGAATCTTTTTCATTTTTATCAGTAGCCTGCATTATCCCACCAGCAGCATCTACCCAATCACTCGCGGTGCACCCGGATAATGTCAGACTCAATATAAGTGCGAACATATACTTCATTTTAACTCCCTTACTTCTCATCAATGTATAAAAAACGTCCGTGTAATACGCAAAGTATTTGACGCTGAATACATTATTTTGACAAAAAATCTCAAGAGGAGCAAAGGAGAATATGTTGCACAAGTGCTTTTATACATGACATTACACTCCACAATACGCCTGCAACATCATGAAATTCGATTTCAGGAAGCGTTGAGGGCTACTTTATTTGCCTCTAACGCATCAACGGCACATTGCTGATCCAAGTGGCCACCCGGCGCACCGCCAATACCAATGGCACCGATGGTTTGGTTATCAACTTTCACTGGGATACCACCGCCCAATAATAAGAAACCTGGGATATCACGCATGTTCTGCGCACCAGCGTTATCCTGTGCACTCTTCATAACATCGCCCGTTGTATTTTTGGTAGTCAGTGCGGTATAGGCTTTCATACGACTGGCTTCAACGGTGTGCGGGCCTGCGTTATCCATACGCTTAACGATTTTCACAACGCCGGCACGGTCAACAACGGTTACCGCGACATTGTAATTTTTGGCGCTACAGGCCTGAATGGCACTCTGTGCGAGCTTATCGGCAAACTCGAGAGAGAGATTTTTTTCGGTCAGAACATTGCTTGCAAACGCAGGCATTGCTGCGGCAGTGCTGAAAAGAGCAGCGGCTAACAGGATGGATTTTTTCATGGTTTCTTCCCTCAACTCGGTTGTGATTAATTAACGAGAGTTAAGGTAGCGAACCAGGTTGCGCAAAACCATTCGGATGAATACCAGGGAAACCAGGTAATTTTACGTAGTGCCTTTCAGCCCGCCGTAGATTTTTATTAACTTCGCCAACGAGTTGATTTCAAGCCGCGCAAACAAACTTGCGCGATGTGCCTCGACGGTTCGTGGTGACAACGACAGATCCCGCGCCATCTCTTTGTTCGATTTCCCCTGCATGATTAGATTCATCACTTCTTGTTCGCGCGCTGAAAGCGTCGCCAGTTTGGCCTGCAAATCGGACTGGTTTTCACGCTGCTGCTGGCTTTGTTTTTGTTGCTCAAGCGCAGCACTCACAGTTTCAATTAGCAGGTCGGCATCAATGGGTTTTGTTAAAAATTCAAATGCCCCATTTTTAAATGCGCGACGGCAAAGATCTATACTGCCATGCCCGGTCATCATGATAACTGGCAGGCTGCATCCCATTTGTTCCCAGCTTTCCAAAAGCGTGATCCCGGACTTTCCAGGCATACGAATATCCAGCAACAGGCAACCATTCAGGGCTGGCATATCTGGCTCGGATTCCAGGAAATTTTGTACACTGGTGTAGGTTTGTGTTTCCCAACCCATCGTTGCCAGAAGTGCGGTTAATGAAAAGCGTATCGCTTCATCATCGTCAATAAGATAGATTCGCTGCCCCATCACGCCTCCTGGTGTATGTGTGGAAAAGTCAGGGTGAAACACGCGCCACCCGCAGCACTATTTTCTGCGTAGATACTGCCATTTAGCCGCTGTACCAGCGTTTCGGTCAGCGCCATTCCTAGTCCAAGCCCTTCTTTACGGGTGGTAAAGAAAGGCATAAACACCTGTTCTAATGCTTGCTCGCTCAGCCCTGGTCCACCGTCAGTGACGGTCAACACGATGTCGTTCCCGGCCTGACGGGCATTGATTGACACCCAGGCTTTGTCATTGTGCTGCTGGGCCTGAATCGCGTTACTGAGCAGGTTATGGAATATCTGCTCAATACCTAGTGGTGAGGCCATAAGTGAAGGGAATGATTCAGGGATTTGGTTTATTACCGTGACTTTTCCACATTCAATCTCATTACCCAGCAGCATCGCTACTCTTTCCCAGGTACTGTACAAATCCACCGGTTGCAACGTCTGTTCATCACTGTGCAATTTCTCCCGAAACTCCAGCAGCAATGCACTAATACGCTTTGTTTGCATAACCGAAGCTTCCAGCAGCGGCTGAGCTTTTTCAGCCTGTTGTTGTGCAATCAGGCGCTGCGCGGTTTGTGAATAGCTCAAAATTGCCGTAAGCGGTTGATTGAGTTCATGCACCATTCCTGCAGCAATTTCTCCCATCGCGTTCAGACGTGCTAGTTCTGAAAAATGGGCGCGTAAATCAGCAATATTGCGCTGGCGCTTCGTCGTCTGATACTGGTTATATAAGTTGATAGCCATTGCCCAGAAAACACCCACCAGCACCAGAATTAGCCAGGGTAAATTTCGCCAGTCAGGATTATTCGTCACCTGCAGATTTAGCGGTTGCGAGGGGCTGGAAATCTGTTTCTCCCAACTCCACCAATCATCATTCCCGGCTGCGCCCTGAGTGAGAAGTGCGACACCTTGCCAGCTTAGACTAAAGTGATGAAACCTCTGTGTACGCACCAGATCAGTAAGCAATGTGGGTAAATCAATCAACAAAGAACCTTGTGGTGAATTGATCCAGTAGGTCCCCGCGCGTGCAGGGTTGATATCCGGCCGTGGAGGATCATGAGGCGTGGTTTGCCAGCGCAAAATATAGGGGAATTTCTTCTGCACTACCGCCGGGTCGCTACTGTTTGAAAGCAAGGCGAGAATGACATCGTTTTGCGCAAGTTTGACCGTGATATCGCGATACAAAATACGGAACTCAGCGCTTTGTTCCTCATACTGCTGATGCAGAGCATAGACAACCACTCCCCCGCCGCAAAGCGCAGAGAGAATCAGCCAGATAAGGACTTTACGCATCGAGTTCCTTAATTTCGGAGATGTTCAACAGAGATCAAAGCCAACCTTTTTTGCTGAAGGTCGCTCGTGTCGCTTCATTCAAATCATAGTTGCCCAGTTCAGAATGTTTAACCCAGGCGATTTCCTGAAATTCTTCGTTAAACGTGACATGGCGATTGGCGCTCACGCAGTCAAACAACAGATAAATCATGTAGATTTCTTCTTTGCTGCCATCAGCATAGGTCTTCACGCGCACGTCGTCGGCAAAGGTCCAGGGTTTAACACAGCTTATCTGCAGTTCTGCGCCCAGCTCTTCATGAATTTCGCGTAGCAACGCCTCTTCCATTCGTTCACCCGGCTCCATTCCACCGCCGGATAACGCCCATTGCCCAGGGAACACACCGCGATCGTCTGCCATCTTACACAGCAGCACTTCACCGTTATTTTCAATAATTGGGCAGACGATAATTCTCTGACGCATACGACCTCCTGATGTCTTTAGTTTTGCTGACGTTAGCAGAAATGCGCTCGTGAGTCTCACCTGGCATAATGCCTATGGCGCTGATAATTAGATATTTGCGAGGAGAAAGGTCATTAGAATTTATCGAAATAATTGCGGTTGCTTAATGGAGTATTGATGTACCTGGTGAGTGCGCGGGTGGATGATTTGAAAACACCGACTCCTGCGAACCACAAACATAGCTTAAAAAAACCGGTGGATATCGCTTGCGCTAATCCACCCTTGTATCTTGAAACGGTGTCGGGTTAGCGCAGCGTCATCCAACATTAATTCCTTCTATCACTGCCATTCACGACCACGCAAATGCAATGTCTCAGAAGGTTTTTCCAGGAACAAGCGTTGATAGTCAGTGGCGAACTGTCCGAGGTGCCAAAAGCCCCAATGCATCGCCGCGTCCTTCACCGTATTCCAGTTAGACCACGGGCTTATCAATTCCCGGCGAACTGCATTTAAACGGAGTGTTTTAAGCCATGCATTCGGCCCGATACCCAGTACTGCATGGAAACCATTTTGCAAAGTACGGCGACTAACGTGTAACTCATTGCATAGCTCGAGTACCGTTAACGGTTCCGATGTGCGACTTAACACGCAGTCACGTGCCTGTGATACCAGGCGTTGATAGCTGATTTTACGGGACATCAGTTCTGATGCTACCGGCTGGGCACTTTCCAGTAGTTCACTCATCCCCGAGAGCAAATTATGTGTCAGTACTCTGCGCACGTTTTCGTTGCGCATACATTCAGGGTCATGACTGCCATGTGCCAGCGCTTCATTGATAAAACGCCAGATTGTCTCTTTTTTCTGCTGGCACACATCCAGCGCAGAGTTATTTTGCAAAAGCTCAAATAAAACATCGGGTTGCTGAAACAGCCCTGCATTACGAAATAGCACATCGTTGGCAATCACCACGCCAAGAATAGTGTATTCATCTGGTGTGCTAAGCTCAAACTCCGTCCCTCCGGGGCGGGCCGCGATCTCTTCTTTTCCCAACAGTTGAGTACCGATAAACCCTTTTTCGCCATGCGTGGCCGGAATGCCAAACCAGAAGGCATTCGGCCACACCATGCAAGACTGGCGAAGAGCAAGGCTGGTGTATTCACGAAACATTTGGATGTCATCAAATAGCATCTCAGTCAGTTCACCCTGAAAATGCCCAGGCTGGAGCTGATCGTAAAGTTGCTGCCACGCAGTGATGGTGCAGGCATGTTCATAGACATCTTTTGTCACACGCTGTTGAATGACATCATCTTCAATCAGAGGTGTCACCTTTTCGTCCCGCGCATACTCCGTTTTACGCAGATGATGTAAGTCAGTATTAATTTTCTTACTCATACGCGACTCCTTGCGATACTACTCAGACTTCAGACGATAACGGCTGCTACGCTTACGCAATTTTCCGTCATGGAATAAAGCCTCAAGTTGCGTTCTGGCTTCTTCGAGCGGCCAGTTAAAATGCGCCGCGACTTCACCCGCCGTCATCCCGTGCTCCTGGGTTTGCAGCACATCGAGTAACGCTTGTGTTTCCATGGGTTTGACTGCCACCCGTTTGGCTGCGGGCTTACGGCCAAAACTGCAAACTAGCCGCTCAATGTCTTCATCAGGGCGGCCCAGTTCCTTACGGCTAACCACTCGTCCGGTGCGGCTGGCAGCAGCAGAGCCTGCATCCAGCGCTGCACGACAAGCCGCGAGATCCCCTTCAACAACCAACGTCACCATGCCAGGATTGAGCACTTCGTGGTTCAATAAGCGCACGTTTGCTGCTTTTAGCATCGCATCCGCAGCATCAATTCCCGCGACCAGGCCGTACACTTCGAGCAAACCGAGTGAGTTCATCGTTTAGCCCCTATGCACGCTGAATTGGATTACGCGCTATCTCAAGCACAGCTTCACTAAAGGCGTTACAAGCGGCTTTACAAGCGGCCTGACTGCCCGTCATAAACGCTGCTGAGTAGTTGGTTTCCGACGGTGGCGGCACGTAAGTGACAATGCGCACATCAGCAGATTTCAACGCAGCATCAATGCCAAACGTGGCTTCCAGCGGCGGTGCAACCAGGTAAGCCATAGGGTCTCCCAGCAAGATCCCTGCCGTTGTTGAAAGATACGAACCTGTCCGGGAGATTAGATGAGCCAGAAATGCGGTATCTTCCGCATCGTTAGCCCACTGAAAAGCAGGCCCCTGTTCAATAGTGGCAAACATCGAATCCAGCCCGGCACGCACTTCCGCAGGGTTTGGCCCACCCAGCATAATCAGAACTTCCCCGGCTGTAGGTGACGGGCCGTGTGCGGCGCCAGCATACAACGAACGTCCAAACACCACTTCAACCTGTGCCTGTTTTGTCGCTTCGTCGGCGGCAATATAGGTTACATCATCAGAATCAGCAGTAATCAAACCCAGGCTACGAATATGGGCAGGCAATTTCAGCTCACGGGCAAACCCTTCACTGACGTTGGCGATAACCCGCATCGCTTTCACATTCGGTTTAATCAAATCTAAAGCTGGCATGGTAATGCTCCCTTTAACGAGTCAGGTTGATGCCCGACGCTTTCTGCGCCAGCATACGTTTAGCAAGTTCGACAATGACGGCAGCCGCTTCCACTGGCGGTGTACCACCCCGGTGAATGTTAGAGATACAGGTGCGGTCGGCTTCTACCGTGGTGGCAGTTTTTGGCGAGTAAACGGCGTAGCAAGACAAACTTTCCGATTGCCCAAGCCCTGGGCGTTCGCCCACCAGCAAAATCACCACTTTCGCCCCCAGTAGCTCACCGATTTGATCTTCAATCTTCACGCGACCATAGCGCACAAAGAACGGTGTGCCGACATGCAGCCCGGATTGTTCCAGTCCTTGCAGCAGTGGCGGCAAAATTTCGCCGTAGTTGGCGGTGATAGCATCTGTTGAAAGACCGTCGGAAATGACGACCTGGACATCCGGGTTCTGTTTGCAACTGGTGCGCAGCAATTCGATGGCATTAGCGCTAAGGCGGCGCCCCAAATCCGGGCGTGTAAGGTAGAGGTTTTTGTCGCTGATTTCTGATTGCAACTCCAGCAACCCCTGCTGCTGCACCCATTCGGCGGGCACTTCTTTAAGAACGGTATCTTTCGAACGTGAATGGTCAGCTAAAAAGCGCAACAAAGCCTGAGTGCGCGGGCGCGGACCGGCGCGGCCGGTGCATACACGCGCAACCGTACTGTGGCGCAACTCTTCAAGCACATCAGCACGATGCGGGTTCTGCACGCCAATCCACATTTTGGCCTCGGTAGAACCTAAATCGACACTGCAACTTTCTTCTGTTGTTTGCACCACGACAGGCGTAGTTGGGGAAGCAACAACCGCAGGCTGCACGGCATTAGCTGGGGTTTCCATATTCTCCAGCACGCTGCGTACAATTTCTTCAATCTGTTTTTGGTCCATGATGATTTCCCTGATGATTTCAGAAGAACAGCGACGGATCGCCAGCCCGGGACGTTAAACGGCCATTAGCCATCAATCCCATTGTTTCCAGCCACGCTTCAAACTCCGGCGATGGGCGCAGGTTTAGAAGCTGGCGCACGGTAGCGGTATCGTGGAATGCCGTGGTCTGGTAATTGAGCATGATGTCGTCACCCAGCGGCATCCCCATGATGTAATTACATCCGGCGGTCGCCAGCAGGATCATCAGGTTCTCGTTGAGATTCTGGTCCGCATCTGCGTGGTTGGTGTAACAGCAGTCACAGCCCATAGAGATGCCACTTAACTTGCCCATGAAGTGGTCTTCAAGCCCGGCACGGATAATCTGCCGGTCGTTATAGAGGTACTCCGGCCCGATAAACCCGACAACGGTGTTGACGATGAAAGGATCGTAATGGCGTGCCAGGCCGTAATTTCTGGCTTCCATTGTCACCTGATCGGCACCAAAGTTTGCCCCGGCGGAAAGTGCCGAACCTTGCCCGGTTTCGAAGTACAGGCAGTTTTCCCCGGCGATGCGGTTGAACTCCGCTCCTACCGCACGAGCCTCATCCAGCATAGCTAACTCAACGCCGAACTCTTTTAGCCCCTTCTCGCTGCCACAAATACTCTGGAAGATAAGCCCGCCTGGCGCGCCACGCTTGATGGCCTCAATTTGCGTGGTGACGTGCGCCAGTACACAGCCTTGCGTCGGAATCGAATACTTGTCGATAACGCTGTAAATGGTGTCGAGCACGCGGGTTAAGTTGCCTACATCATCCGTCACCGGGTTGACGCCAATCACCGCATCGCCCACACCAAAACACAGCCCTTCGTAAATTTGTGCTTCGATACTACGCACATCATCACGCGTATCGTTCGGTTGCAGGCGCGCACTAAAGGTGCCCGGCAAGCCAATTGTGGTATTCGCTTTTTTGATGACCGGCATTTTTTTGCCGCCATAGATCAAATCCGCGTTCGAGCAGATTTTAGCCACTGCTGCTACCACTTCGGAACTGATGCCTTTGCGTAAAAAGGCAATATCATCAACGCTGGTCTCATCACTGAGGATGTACTCGCGCAGCTCGCTGATGCTCCAGTTTTTAATCCGCGCATAGGACGTTTCGTTGATGTCGTCCTGGATAATGCGCGTCACGCAGTCATCTTCATAAGCGATAACCGGGTTCATGCGGATATCCGCAACCGTCATCTCAGACAACACCTGTTTTGCCGCCACACGTTCCTGTGAACTGTGAGCAGACACGCCCGCCAGCACATCGCCGGAACGTAATTCGTTGGCTTTCGCCAGCACTTCTTTAACATCCTTGAACTGATAAACTTGCCCAAACAGCGTGGTTTTTAGTTTCATTGTGTCGATCCCTCAGGAAGGAAAGGCGAGTGATTTAATGGTTACCGGGACGACGGCTCCGCCAAACAACGGCAAACCAATGTCGATATAATCGCCAGTGCGGGTGACCACTTCGTCAATCACCGCAAGCTTGCGCTGCTCCATTTGTGGATACAGCAGCATCCCCAGCGCCTTGCCCAGATCCTGTTCCGCGACAACAATAAGCGGCTGCAGACCTGGGTTGCGTTGGGTAAAAATATTCACTGCATTGATGACCAACTGCACAGTGGCGTAGCTGGTAGAAAGCTCCGGTGGAATGGCAAGCGCGTAGCTGTCTTGCGCGGCATTAAGGTCCATTAGTGCCAGCCCCTGTTGCCAGTTATCAGCCAGCCCGTCGTGCCCGACAGGGTGAACAACCGGAATATTGCGCAGCGGTAATGTCAGCTCATCGAGCCAGATGGTGCTACCCGAAAGCGAGAGTGTATGTGCGCCAGCGCCAATTACGGTGGCACGAACGGTTTGATCGGGAACTTGTACCGGTAGCGAAGCAAATCCAGCATGGCGATGAATCGCCTGTGCCAGAAGCGGGCCAATATCACCAAAGATAAATGGCGTTTCTGGTGGCTGGCGGTAGCATTCCCCCACTCCACCAGACAGCGTGATCACATCGGCGGGCTTTCCAGCGGGCAACGCATCCGTCATTAACAGACGTTGTGCCAGTGGTGTAATCTCGCCTGCGATAACTTCATAAAGCAGTTGTGCCATGCGGTCGGCAACGGCTTCAAGCTGTGTAGGCGTTAGTGTTTTTTTACCTTCACCGAACAGCTCATCGGCAATCCACTGCCCTGGGCGATGGATGAAAGCGACGTTGCCTTGAGTGTCGGTTTCAAACAAGCGCCCCCCCACATTCAGGCAAGCCGAGGCGACAACTTTACCGCCTTCGAACAGCACATAGTTTGCCGTGCCGCCACCGATATCAATATTCATCACCCGGTTTAATTGACGCTGCGATAACGCCTGCGCTCCGGAGCCGTAACCAGCAATGACCGACTCAAGATGCGGCCCTGCGGTGGCGACAACAAAATCGCCCAGTCGCTGGGCTAGCGCCATCACGGCTGGCCGCGCGTTGCGGGTTTTAGCTGTTTCACCAGTGATAATAATGGCACCAGAATCGATTGTTTCTGGTGCAATGCCCGCAGCCTGATACTGAGCGAGGATAAGGTTTAATAGCTCGTCCTCACGCAGATGGCCGTCAACATCAACAGGGGTAAAGAACACCGGGCTTTGCCAGGTAATTTCACGTTTTACGAACTCATAGCGCGGCACCTGCGAAATAGCAGCCCGGTTCACCAGCGCAAGACAGGAGAAAATCACCTGTGTTGTCGTGGTACCTACATCAATACCCACGCTAATCAGTTCGCGGATTTTCACGATTGCGCCTCCACAGACGTAGCCACAACCTGAGCACTTTCTTCCTTAGGCACCAGCAGCATTGCGACACCAATCGCGGTCACGCCACCCACCAACTTGCCGACAATCATCGGGAAGATCATCGGTGACATATTGGCCGCAGCAAAGCCCAGGTGGTCGCCCAGTGCAAAAGCCGCCGAGACTGCAAACGCACAGTTGATGACTTTGCCACGCGCATCCATATTCTTCATCATGCCGTACATCGGGATATTATTAGCAAGTGTCGCCACCATGCCACCCGCTGCAATATTGTTAATTTTCAGCAAATTACCAACGCGCATTAGCGGTTTGTCAAACCAGCGAGTCAACAGCAGCACCATTGGGTAAGCGCCCAGTAACACGCAAGAAATCGAACCAATCACTTCGATAGCACGCATCACTTCGCCGGGTTTATCACCCTCACTCATAAAGATAGGATCAAGGCCTGGGATCAGTGTCCAGCCTACAAGGAACTTCACCACTGCTGCCGCAAGGCCAACAGTAATAATCGCGACGAGAATTTTGGCGAAAATCTGGAAGCCGTTAATCATTTTTTCGGGGATAAACTTCAACCCCAGTGCCACCAGAATTGCCACGATCAGAACCGGGATCATATTGAGCAGAATCAGGCTCATAGTGAATTCAATCGGCTGCCCGTTCACTTCTACGCCGGAATACATCGCCACCAGGCCACCGGCAATACAACCAATTGGGATCGTCACAATTCCCGCCAGCACGCCCAGCGCCAGATAACGCCGGTCGGAAGGTTCAATAATGCCCAGTGCTACAGGGATCGAGAATACGATGGTTGGCCCCATCATTGAGCCGAGGATAAGCCCTGAATATAGCCAGGCTGCTACATCGCCCCCGGCCAGTTCTTTAGCGAGGAAGAAACCGCCCATATCACAAGCCAGCAGTGTTCCGGCGAACATCGAAGGGTTCGCGCCAAGCATTTCATAGACCGGGATAATCACCGGGCCAAGCAGGTACGCCAGAACCGGGGCCAGCGCAGTCATCCCGACCATCGCTAATCCCAGCGCGCCCATTGCCATGAAGCCCTCTTCAAACTGGCTGCCAGAACCGGAAATGCTTTTGCCGAGCTTGCCAAGCCCGATAAAACCGAGGATTTTTTCTGACCCGCCAAACTGAGTAAACACCCGGTCGACAGCAGCAATCAGCATAAAAATCATCATGATGTACATGATAATGTCGTTAATACCCATATCCCTTCTCCTTCGTCGCCTGCGGGCAGGCGGGTGTAATGTCCGTTCAGGCGTCCTGATACAGCGTGATAATTTGGGCTTCCGTCACAGTGCGTGGATTGGTGGTAATGCAAATGTCGCTCATGGCTGCGTGGGCAAAACCGGCAAAGTCGGCATCACGCCCTCCAGCGGCGCGTAATCCGCTGCCAAGTTCAAGTTCATCAATCAGGTGTTCTACAAAAGCGATACTCTCGCTTGCCGCACAAGGTTTTCCCGTCAGCGCATGGCCAATTTCGCTATACGCTGTTTTGCAAACTAACTGATTAAACTTCATGACTGCGGGCAACATGATGGCGTTTGCCTTGCCATGTGGAATGTCGTATGCCGCGCCAATCTGGTGAGCCGTCGCGTGGCATAACCCTAGTCCCGCGTTAGAAAACGCCATTCCCGCCATATAAGACGCAAGCATCATCGCTTCACGCGCCACCAAATCATGCCCCTGCCCAACAGCTTGCGGTAACGCCTGACAGATGCTGTTAATCGCGCGATACGCAAGCCCACGAGTCAGCGGTGTACCATTACTTGCTACGTAGGCTTCAATGGCGTGGGTTAAGGCGTCGATTCCTGTTGCGGCGGTAATATGTGGCGGGACACCAAGCGTCAGACAAGCATCAATAATCGCTAAGTCTGGGATCAGCATGGCGTGAACCAGCACCTGTTTACGGTGAGTTTGTGCCGCAATAATCACCGCTACATTGGTGGCCTCCGATCCTGTTCCCGATGTAGTTGGAATAGCGATAAACGGCAGGCGGCGATTGAGGCGTGCTCCGCCGACAAGACTTTCCAGGGGGAGCTCAGGATTGGTAGCAATAACGGCGACTACTTTCGCCGCATCCAGAACGGAACCGCCACCTAGTGCGACAATGCCATCACACTGGCAACGGCTGATTTGTTCAACCGCCGCACCTATATCACTGTCGACAGGCTCTCCCGGCGGGCAAGACCAGATTTCATATGCGATGCCGCTATGTTTCAGATTACGTTCCAGAACCTCAGTCATTCCAGCACGGTGCAACATGCCATCGACCATCACCAAAGGGCGATTAATACCGCGCTCGCGCAGCGCTTCACCACAACGCGCCACCGCCCCCGGTCCCATAAACGTGGCGGGCGGAACAGCAAACTCACGCACGTTGCGAGCATTCATCATGTCCAGCGCCTGATATAACGCGGATTGCATTTCTTCACTGTGCATGAGCACCCTCTACTTGTGCCATGCCGCACACCGCGATGGCTAATGGCGTCATGAAAATGGAATGAGGGGGAAGCTGAACGGTGATACCTGGAAAACGTTGGCGGAATAACCCTGCAACACCCGGTTGCATACAAGAACCACCCGCCAGCCAGAGCTGTTCGACGTCGTAACCTTCAATGTGGCGAGCAACAATGTCTGCCATTTTTTCGTAAACCGGACGAACCACCGGCCAGAGGCTGCCGTCGCTATTGCGCTTCATTTGTTCGGCGTCTTCTAGTGCAATGCCTTGATTACCTGCGAGCGTGAGGGAAATATGGTGCCCACCAGTCGCTTCATCCCCGGAGTAAATCACTTGCCCTTGTGACACCACAGCAATGCCGGTTGTGCCACCGCCAATATCCACCACGGCCGCTTTGTCGAGCTGCAACATATCGGCAACGGCTGTCGGTTCATCCAGCACACGGCTCACTTCAAGCCCTGCGGACTCCAGCACGTTGAGCGAAATTCGCGGGTCTGTTCCCGGCGGGAATGAGGTCGCAGCATGGCTAAACCGAAAGCCCAGTTGCTGCTCCAGCGTGTCGAGGTGGCGGCACACAATCTGCACCGCACCAAAGAAATCCCACACCACGCCATCACGAACTACATCGGCCCAGTCAAGGCAAACGGCAACGGGCTGGCAGTCGTTATCGACAACCAGCGACACCACATCGCAAGTGCCAAGATCGATACCCAGCCACAGCGGTTGCTGTACCGTTTTCGGTTGCCCGTTACACAGCAAAGACGCGTTTCTTAAACGGTCGTTGAGCCAGGTCTGCTCGGTGCGTGCCATTACTGCCTCCTTAAACGATGCGGAATCCATCTACCAGTACGCAACGACGCAGGCGCACAAAGGTTCTGGCTGATGTCACACCCTCACCGGTTGGCGTGGTGATGGTCATAGAGGTCCAGCCCTCGCCACCCAATCCCAGTCCGGCAATACAAGGGCCGTTCTTGACGAAAATACTGGTGTCGATGGCGTTCGCCATGGCATTCATATTGTCGATATTGCGTGAGTGCATAGCGGCGGTGTGATGGCAACCACCTTCCAGTTTCACCGCAAGCGCAATGGCTTCGCTGACGTTTGCCACGCGGATCATCGGCAACACGGGCATCATCATCTCTGTTACAGCAAACGGATGACGCGCAGTGGTTTGTACCAGCAGCAAGCGTGTTTCAGAGGCAACGTTGAGGTCGATAGCTGCGGCAATTTTGGTAGCATCACGCCCGACCCAGTCACGGCAGACTTGCCCTTTACCTTGTTCATCAACATTTTTCAGTAGCACTGGCAGCAGTTTTTCGGCCTGTGCATCACTGAGTAAAACTGCGTGATTGCGCTGCATTTCTTCAAGCAGGGCGTCGGCCACGCTTTCCACCACAATCAGCACTTTCTCGTCAGCGCATATGATGTTGTTATCGAATGAAGCGCCCTGCACGATGGCTTTTGCTGCGCGAGGAATGTCGGCAGTTTCATCCACTACAACCGGTGGATTACCCGCACCCGCCGCAATCAAACGTTTGTTGGTGTGCTTACGTGCGGCATCTACTACCGCTTCACCGCCTGTCACCACCAATAAACCGATGCCGGGATATTTGAATAATCGCTGCGCGGTTTCGATATCAGGATTGAGCACCGTGACCAGTAAATTCGCTGGGCCGCCTGCCGCAACGATGGCTTCGTTAAGCCATGTGATGGTTTGCTGCGAGACTTTTTTTGCCGCCGGATGCGGAGCAAATACCACGCTATTTCCGGCTGAAATCATGCTGATGGCGTTGTTGATGACGGTCGCTGCAGGATTAGTAGAAGGTGTAACCGAGGCCACCACGCCCCACGGTGCATTCTCGATGAGTGTCAGGCCGTTATCACCCGTTAACACTTGAGGGGTCAGGCACTCAACGCCCGGAGTACCACGAGCCTGAGCTATATTCTTGGCACATTTATCTGCAACACGGCCCATTCCGGTTTCCGCGACAGCCATTTCGGCAAGCTGTTGCGCATGTTGTTCGCCCGCCAGGCGAATTGCCGCAACGACTTTCTGGCGCATCGCCACGCTGGTTAAGGCTTTTTGGGCGACACTGGCTGCCTGAACGGCGTCATCCAGTGAGGCAAAAACGCCTGTACCGCAAGGTGGGGTAACAGGTTCTGGCGCTGAGTTAGCGGCCATTCCTGCCAGCACGGCTTTCACCACCTGCTCAATTTGTTGCCTGTCCATGTCGTTCAATCCTCACTATTTATGGAAGATGATTTCTCTGTCCATGACCACTTCATCGACAATGCCTATCACGCACATGTCGACCGGAGAGGCTTCACTATGGTGCGCACGGCGAGCGGAACTACCGCCCACCAGCAACACCCACTCGCCGTTTCCGGCACCAATGCTGTCGGTGGCTATTGCGCACTCGCCGCTCGGCTCACCCTGACGGTTAATCATCTCCACCATCAGCAACTTGTCGTGTTCAAGTCCGCTATGGCGGACTGTGCAAACGATTTGACCAATGACCATTGCCAGCTTCATGCTCGCCTCCGGACAAAATTCAGGTACAGCTATCCCGTGCCGCCCTGAGGCTGCCAGATGACTGAATTAAGGAAAGGTGACGTCCGGGGGTGACGTCACCGGCTATCAATCGATAGTCTTGTCGCTACCCAGGCCAATTGGGAACACTTCTTCCAAATCGCCATGTGGACGTGGGATGACGTGAACGGAAACCAATTCACCAATGCGTTGGGCTGCAGCAGCTCCGGCATCGGTTGCCGCTTTACAGGCCGCCACATCACCACGAACCATTGCTGTTACCAGCCCACCGCCGATTTGCTTTACTCCAACCAGTTTGACGCGAGCCGCTTTGACCATCGCATCCGATGCTTCAATCACTGCTACCAAACCTCTGGTTTCGATCAGTCCTAATGCTTCCATGATTTATTTCCTCTCACTCGGTTAAAAATCTAGTTTTATCCAGCTTCACTGTTTGCCCTCTCCCTGAGGGAGATGGTTGGGGTGAGGGTGGTTTGAGCCACCAGCACCAACTCAATAATTTCGCGGGTACTGCATCCACGGGAAAGATCGTGCAAGGGCGCGCTTAACCCCTGAATCAACGGGCCGAGAGCGCGAAACCCTCCCAACCGTTGTGCAATCTTGTAGCCGATATTGCCTGCCTCAAGCGACGGGAATACCAACACATTCGCCTGCCCTGCCAGCACACTTTCAGGTGCTTTTTGCGCAGCAACCTGGGGAACGAAGGCCGCATCGAATTGCAATTCACCATCCACACACAGTTCAGGTGCTCGTTCACGCACGATGTCTGTTGCCTGTTGAACGGTGGCGACACAAGGGTGCCTGGCACTGCCGTTGGTAGAAAATGACAACATGGCGACGCGAGCGGGTTGCCCGGTAATGGCCTGCCAGCTTTGTGCACTACTGATAGCAATATCAGCAAGCTGCACCGCAGTTGGTTGTGGCACTACGCTGCAATCAGCAAATCCAAGAATCCGCTCCCCTTCGGGTGGCAGCATCAGAAACAGTGAGGAAAGCGTTTTAACCCCCGGTTGTAGTCCAATGACTTTTAATCCAGCACGCAAAACAGCTGCTGTTGATGAAATATTCCCCGCAATACACACATCAGCTTTCCCTGCTTTAACCATTGCGGCGGCAAACCAGAGAGGGTCACGCAAGCGTTCTGTTGCGTCATCCGGAGTTTTGTCACCCTGGCGCTGAGAAAGCTGCTGATGAAATTGCACCAGCCAGTCATGTGATGTTGCCGGATCAATAATATGTAACCCATCGAGCGGCAGCCCTGCCGCGAGGGCGAAATGGCGTAAGGCAAATGGATTGGCCAGGATGATGGGTTGTGCCAGGCCATGATGTTGCAGGTAATGCGCCGCTTCTATTACACGAGCATCCTTCGCATCCGGGAAAACAACCCGGCGTGGCTGGTTTTGGGCCTGGCGGCGGCAGCGATCAAGCAGCATGTTGGCCTCCTGTCAGGCGCCGTTGTAGCGCAGATGCATCCGGCCACTCTTTTTTC
Source organism: Buttiauxella cochleicola (assembly GCF_021283185.1). NCBI lineage: Bacteria > Pseudomonadati > Pseudomonadota > Gammaproteobacteria > Enterobacterales > Enterobacteriaceae > Buttiauxella > Buttiauxella cochleicola. Next base: position 257,491 of record NZ_JAJSOS010000006.1, on the reverse strand, counting down.
AGGCACAAGATCATCAGTACATAAACCGCACTCGATAGGCGATTCAGCGCCTGCAACAAATCAGCTTTTTGCACGTGGTAATCCACACCGATAAACACCGTTGCGGCACAAATTTCGGTTTCGCGGATCCTGGTACGCAGAAGATTGAGCAATGCCACATCACGCCCGTGAGCGGCATCTGGCACCAGATGATCATGCCCCAGGTATTTCAACGGTTGATGAGATAACCGGTGTAAATCGTCAGCCGATAACCCAACGATATGCTGTTCTGGTAGCGCCTGATCCAGAGCATCAGCACGCATGATATTCCCAAGCAAAGAGCGGATATCTGCAAGCCAAAGTGCCGCTGTTTTATCAAACTCAGTTTGTAGCCACACCGCAGTCGCAATGGTGCTATCAAGGCTTGCGCGAAACGCCAGACGAGGATCGTTTTTCGCCACAAACACCTGCGCATTGAGATGAGTTAGCGTGTCTGGTTTTTCCTTCACTTGCTGCTGGCACAACTCACAATGGGCTACCTGCGCTACTGCCTCACTCGTCAAGCCATGAACTGGCTGTAACTGCTCCTGCATTTCAACAAACAACCGTCCGTCGTCATCCTGGAATTTCACCAGTAAATGACGAGCGTCAATCAACTCGCGGGCGGATGGCGTCATACGGCTGTCAGCAGGCAGACGAATTTCGCTCCCTTCGCTGAGGGTATGGTTTGCCCGCAGCCAGTCTTCGGTGATGAAGGTGCTCATACGCGCCTCGCCTTAGCATTCCTGCCAGTTGGCAGGCCAGGCAACATAAAGAAAACGAACGTGGCCTGGGGTGCCAAATTCAATACTGGAGCCTTTCGGGATAAACATCACATCCCCGGCTTTGCCGATAAGCGTTTCGCCTTCGTGGCGAATATGTAATTCCCCTTCCAGCACCATATCGATTTCGTCGTAATTCAGCGTCCAGGGGAAAAAGCCGTTTTCCCACTGCATAAAACCCGCGGCCATGCTGCTGCCATCTGCGCCTGTCACCAGATCAGTTAGCCCAACGCACGGCTCTTGCGCACCATCGAAACGACCAAACTTTACCGAGCTGCCATCAATGACTTTAATTCCGCCCTTGCCCGTGACCGCGTGGAAGCTGGGCTGCATTCCGCTGCCCGAGCGGGTTTTCTGCTCTTGCTCAACTTTATCGATGAGTTGTGCCATCAGGCTTTCCGTGAACTTACCTTCAGGTAACTGAGAGAGGATTTCTTCACGAATACGCTGACGTTCAGAACGAGGCGGCGTATGGTCTGCTGCCACCGGGCCTGCATCCTCTTCGACTAAGGTTATCTCGAGTTGGTCGGCAACCACGCGGGCTTCGGGCGTGACAATCGATTCTTTTAGCACGAAAGCGATAGTTTTAAGGCCACGAGTCTGGGCTTCACGAACATCGTTTGCAGTAATCAGCTTTTTCATTGAACAGGTTCCTTCAGGCCTGCGACTTCGGCCAGATAATCCTCAAGTTGCCTGACGCTCTCAGCATCCAGGCTGTTCAGTGCAAATATTGGCGACGTAAATCCTGAGTCAATTAGCATCGCCTGCGTTTGGGCAATATTTGCATCGGGCAAATCAATTTTGCTTATTACCGCAACCTGTTGCAGGTGCGGGTAAATATCCAATAAACCGGCGGGAATACGGCATTGCGAATCATTGGCAGCATGGACATATATCAATAAATCCGCATCAATCAGGGTATTTATTAATGCACAATATAAACGAGGGTGGCTGATAAATTCCCCCGGCGTATCAATATTCCCTGCATCGCTAAATTCAACCGCCTGAGTTTTTCTCGCCAGTGAATAATTTCCCTGTAATGCGTTAAACAACGTTGTTTTTCCCGCGCCCACGGTGCCGACAAAAACGATGCGTTTCATCAGACCTAGCTCCGCGTCATGGTACAGACGGTATAGTTAAGAATGCTGCTCAGGCCGGTAATCGTTTGTTGTAATGCTTCTTCTACCGACCCGACCGAACCGTAAACCACCAGTGCGCCGCTAAATCTGTCCAGAAAACCTATTTGTACGCTGGCAGCTTTCGTGGCGAGATCACCTGCTATCATTGCCGTTTCACCGGGAGTCAGCGTCATAATGCCAATGGCTTCAGCGCCGGGCACACCTATTTTCTTTGCCAGTTCTTCGCCTGGGTGGGCAATTAAATGCGCCAGTGTTACCTGTTTTCCAGGAACAAATTCCTGAATAATGCGTTCCTTTTCCATTGCGCCTCCTGAAGAATTACCGCCATGCTGACAATAAACTGCAAAAGGGAATAACAAATTTCGGCAACTAATGGGGAAAGGTGAAGTGGATCACTCAATAAATACAGAAAAGCACGATTATTCATTTCAGGATGTAAATAAAAAGCGGCGGGATAATATCCCACCGCCATTATTATTTATTTTTGAATAATTCCTGATTCAGGCTATTTATCAAACCACCGCGGTTGTTAAGCGCGATGTGCAACAAAGCCGCCCTTGCTCGTCGCTGATTTCGATTTGCCAGACCTGGTGCCTACGCCCAACATGCACTGCAGTACAAACACCGCGCACGATACCTTCACGCGCGGAACGCAGATGGTTGGCATTAACCTCAAGCCCGACAATTTTCTGCTCGCCTTCGGTACACAAGTACCCGGCCACAGAACCGAGTGTTTCAGCTAACACCACCGACGCACCGCCGTGCAACAGGCCAAATGGCTGGCGAGTGCGGTTATCAACCGGCATAGTGGCTTCCAGCTCGGTTTCTGTGATGCGGGTAAATACGATACCCACATGCTCCACCATATTGTCAGCGCCCATTTTATTAAGCGCATCCAGGTTTACTTCACGTCGCCAGATCATCCCATAATCTCCAGTAGTGCCTGTAGCGGATGGCGAACACCGTTGCCTTCCACACGTTTGACCTGGCTGCGGCAGGAATAGCCGGTTGCCAGGCAGCGTTGGCGCGGCAGGCGCTGCATTGCCTGGTGCCACGAAAGCTCGTAAATCCCCAGTGAGTTAGCATGGTTTTTAACTTCATGCCCGTAGGTTCCCGCCATGCCGCAACAGCCGACGCTGACGTTTTCAAGTTTTGCGCCCAGGCGCGCAAATATTGCCGCCCACTGGTTTGGCGCAGTGGGTAGTGCGGTGACTTCGGTACAGTGACCAAACAGATACCACGACTCACCACCAACGCTTGTCATTTCACGGTTTTCCAACACAGCAGGCAACCATTCATGCACCAGTTGAACGTGGAAATCACCGCGTTCTTCACCGAGCGTCTGCTTATATTCGTCGCGATAGCAGAGCACCAGAGCCGGGTCGACCCCCACCATTGGCATTCCCAATTTCGCAATGCGGTTGAGGAAGTCCGACGTTTTACGCGCGGTGCGAGCGAATTTTTGCAGGAAGCCTTTGATGTGTTGCGCTTTGCCGTTGGGTGAGAATGGCAGAACTACCGGCTCGTATCCCAGCTTTGTCACCAGGCGCACAAAATCCGCCACCACTTGCGCATCGTAGTAACTGGTGAACGGGTCTTGCACCACCAGCACCGTTTTAGCTTTCTGCTCAGCACTGTAGCTCTCAAGCTGCTCAAGTGTGGTATTTGCTGAAATGTGCCCTACTAACTGCTGCTGCAACGATGGCGTCGAGAGCATTGGGAGATCGATCATGCCGATATGTTTGGCAGATAGACTACGTACCCACAGCTGACTCATAAAGAAGTTGAAGGTCTTTGGCGCACGCGCCATTAACGGTGCATAGCTTTCGACAGTTGCCACCAAATGGTCACGCATTGGGCGCAGATAGCGGGTGTGATAGAGCTGCAAGAAGCGAGAGCGGAATTCCGGCACGTCGATTTTAATTGGGCATTGCGTTGAACACGCTTTGCAGGCCAGACAACCCGACATCGCCTCTTTCACTTCATGAGAGAAATCATATTCGCCTTTACGGGCATGCCAAGTATTGCGTGTACGTTCGATAAGCGTACGCAGGCTAGCGCGTTTTTCCGGCAACTGTTTTTCGAGTGCATCCGGGTCAACGCCACGGTCGGCAAGCAAACGCAGCCATTCACGTGTTAACGTCGCCCGCCCTTTTGGCGAGTGAATACGGTTGCTGGTAATTTTCATCGACGGGCACATCGGGCTTTTCACATCGAAGTTAAAGCACAGACCATTGCCGTTACACTCCATTGCACCGCGCCATGAGGTGCGCACCGCTATCGGGATTTGCCTGTCGAAAGTACCGCGCTTCACCGCATCGACCTGCATCATTGGGTCATCCACACCTAACGGCGGGCAGATTTTCCCAGGGTTCAGGCGGTTATCCGGGTCGAATACCGCTTTGATGCGACGCAGTTCTTCATATAACGTTTCGCCAAAGAATGCCGGGCTGTATTCGGCACGGAAACCTTTACCGTGTTCGCCCCACAATAAACCGCCATATTTCGCGGTGAGCGCAACCACATCGTCAGAAATGCGCTTCATCAGCACTTCCTGATGAGGATCGGTCATATCCAGCGCCGGACGCACGTGTAAAACGCCCGCATCGACGTGGCCGAACATGCCGTAACTCAGGTTATGGCTATCAAGCAACGCGCGGAACTCAGTGATGTAATCAGCCAGATGTTGCGGCGGTACACAGGTATCTTCCGCAAACGGGATAGGTTTCGCCTGCCCTTTCGCATTACCCAGCAGGCCAACGGCTTTTTTGCGCATGTTATAAATGCGCTCGATACCAGCCAATTCGGTACAAACCTGCCAGCCGATAACGCCACCTTCGCCTTGTGAAATCAGCGAATCGAGACGCTCACATAGTGACGCAACCTGGTCTTCGATGAGCGCCAGGTCATCACCCGCAAACTCCACGATATTCAGACCCAGCATCTCTTTGCCTGGAACGTCGGTGATTAATTCACTGACCGAATGCCAGACGATATCCTCACGCGCCAGGTTCAGGACTTTTGAATCGACGGTTTCGACGGAGAGCGCACGGGCTTCTACCATAAACGGCGCGTTGCGTAGCGCGGAGTCGAAGGAGTCGTACTTGATATTCACCAGGCGGCGCACTTTTGGCAGACGCGTGATATCCAGTTTCGCCTCGGAAATAAACGCCAGCGTGCCTTCTGAGCCGCAAAGAATGCGTGTCAGGTCGAACTGCGAAAGGTCGTCGTTGAAGACGTGGCGCAGATCGTAGCCGGTCAGGAAGCGGTTAAGTTTCGGAAATTTATCGATAATCAACTGACGATGTTCGCGGCAACGCCCAAGCACCGTGTTATAAATTCTGCCGGTTGGGCTTTCGTCGCGCCCCATTTCTTCAGCAAGCATTGTCGCCATCGGGTGCGTGTCGAGAATATCGCCTCCCAACAACACAGCACGAACGCCCATAACGTGGTCAGACGTTTTGCCGTAAACCAACGAACCTTGCCCTGAAGCATCGGTATTTATCATCCCGCCGAGCGTGGCGCGGTTACTGGTAGAAAGTTCCGGTGCAAAAAAATAGCCGTACGGTTTCAGGTATTGGTTGAGCTGATCTTTAATCACACCTGCTTCGACCCGCACCCAACCCTGCTCGGGGTTAATTTCAATGATGCGATTCATATAGCGCGACATGTCGACAACGATGCCTTTATTCAAGGACTGACCGTTAGTGCCGGTGCCGCCACCGCGTGGTGTAAAGACCAGTGTTTTGAAGCGTTCCTCAGAGGCCAATCTGGCAAGTAATGCCACGTCTGCCGTAGAACGAGGGAATAACACCGCATCTGGCAACAGTTGATAAATACTGTTGTCAGTGGCCATGGTGAGCCTGTCAGCGTAGCTGGTGGCGGTATCGCCGGTAAAACCTTGTTGTTCCAGTGCCTGCAAAAAATTGAGCACCAATTGAACAAGACCTGGTGCCTGAGAAATTTGTGGGATCATTAGTGGGTCGACCCTGCCTGACGTTATAAGTTGTGAGTTATCGTTTGCGTTTAATAATTCTAATACCCTAAATAATTCGAGTTGCGAGCAGGCGACATGGCCGTAAGTCCCCAGGAGCATAGATTGCTATGTGACTGGGGCGCACGGGTGTAGTCAACACACCTGCGGCTCGAATTATGACGGGCATTCGTTTTTAACACATTTTATTCAGACATTCCCGTCTGTTTTGTCCCTGTCCAAAATCGAGGAAATACATCATCATTAACACATCCGCTTCGCGGTTTTAACGTGGCGTTTTGCCCGTTATCAGTAATTAAGGGATTTTATCTATGGTTAAAGTGAGTCAGCCAAAGGATCTGCTACAAATCCTGCTGTCGGTGTTGTTTATCTCGGTGATGATCATCGCCTGTTTGTGGATAGTGCGCCCATTTGTTCTTGGTTTTGCCTGGGCAGGTACAATCGTGCTCGCCACCTGGCCACTGATGCTCAAAGTTCAGAAATTATTGTGGGGAAAACGCTCACTCGCCGTTCTGGTTATGACGCTATTGCTGTTGATGTTGTTTGTTATTCCGGTGGCGTTGCTGGTGAATAGCCTGGTAGATAACAGCGGCCCGGTTATTGATTGGGCGACCAAAGGCAATATGGAGTTACCGAAATTTGAGTGGCTTAATACCATTCCGCTTATTGGCGACAAACTCTACGCAGGCTGGAATACACTGGTCGAGAGTGGTGGCAGTGCCATTATGGCGAAAGTGCGTCCATATATCGGCACCACAACAACCTGGTTCCTGGGCCAGGCGATACACGTAGGTAGTTTCCTGATGCATTGCGGCCTGATGCTGCTGTTTAGTGTGCTGCTGTATGCGAAAGGTGAAACGCTAGGCAATGGGATTCGCCACTTTGCATTCCGCCTCGCGGGAACGCGTGGTGATGCGGCTGTATTACTTGCAGGGCAAGCGATTCGCGCTGTAGCACTTGGTGTAGTTGTCACCGCACTGGTTCAGTCGGTTTTAGGTGGCGTGGGGCTTGCCATCTCCGGTATCCCAAATGCGACACTGCTAACCGTAGTGATGATGTTATGTTGCCTGGTGCAAATCGGCCCATTGCTGGTGCTGGTGCCTTCAATTGCCTGGTTGTACTGGACCGGTGATAACACCTGGGGCACGGTGCTGCTGGTATGGAGTTGCGTAGTCGGCACGATGGATAACTTTATTCGTCCGGTACTGATTCGTATGGGCGCGGACTTGCCGATGATCCTGATTCTTTCCGGCGTTATCGGTGGGTTGATTGCCTTTGGCATGATTGGCCTGTTTATCGGGCCGGTTCTGCTGGCAGTCTCTTACCGTTTGATTTCGGTATGGATGCACGAGGCACCAGCGCCGCAGGATGACCCGAATGAAGTCGTGGAAGTCCTTGAAGAATACGAATAAGTACACCACCTAAAACGAATGTTGCTTCTACAACTGTAGGAGCAACATAACTAAACTGATTAACACTACTTATCAATTCCAGGCTTGCCCCCCTCTCCAGAACTCCTTGATGCATTAAACATCCCGTAATGTGACCCCAACCGTTTACTTTCTATTAACTATTGAGACGAATCCGAGTGACGCTCCAGGATGAGATGCCTACTATTACTTCACGGCTATGAATCAACACATTGATTTATAAGCATGGAAATCCCCTGAGTGAAACAACGAATTGCTGTGTGTAGTCTTTGCCCATCTCCCACGATGGGCTTTTTTTTGGGCTACCCTGCATGCCAGATGTCATAAAAAAAGACCCATCATGAACAAGGTAATGCCGTTCACTTAACGCTTGAAGACTTCAATGCTGCCATATATGCGATGAGCCCTATCAGCTTCAGATGGGTAGTTTCTGCCGCTGGCGCGGCCAGAATTGATAGGGGGATTACAGAGTATTACTGACGCGAGGGGTACCGGGAGAGGATAAATCTGCAATCATCTGGCCGCCAGAGCCAGCGGAAAGTCTTTATCTATAGAGCTAAAAACATACCGGGCATTGCCACATTGATGCAACAACACCTGGTAAGTAGCCAATTATGTCCATCTCGCTTTCTGTACGGCGAGCACTTCTACTGGTATTTCCCTGGAAAGAATCAAACCCTGATGGCAGTGAATAATTGGGTGAGTTAACTACCTGATATTTTTGGTCTGCTGCCCTTTATATAGAAATATTTTGTATGTTATGTGCTGAACTATCTTATTAAAGAGAATTGATGGTTTAAGGCCCTATTTGCAAGTCTAATTTAATATGGTTAAATGATGGTTTAGGGAACTCGGGTTAATAGCCCTTCAATGGAATTGAACCATGAAACTAATATTGACTATAATTATGATTACTACCCTCTCTGGTTGTATTACTGGATATTCAGCAGACAGGGAGAAGCTTTTAGCTATTTCTCCGTGGGGAATAACAGAGATAATGTGATTTGTGTTAGCTCAATCAGGTGCGAAATTTACGGTTTACTTCACGGAAGTGTCGTTGTGGCGTAAATTACTAAATATTATGGTCAACTATAACTGGCCATAATATTTGAGTTTCAGGAGTCGATGTATCTCTTCGTTTGGCTGTAATCAACGGTTATCTTCATGTACTTAAGCCCAGTCCCGGTTCATTCAAATACTGGTCGCGCAGAGTAGTTACAGTTAAACCCCATGACTTGATCGGGTATGACCACCGGTGTCAGCAGACAGGCTTTATCTGCAGACACCGTCACAATTAAAAACCTTTAATCCTTCAATCCCTTTGCAGCCATAGCTGCCGCCGCATGCAAGAGCTGGTTGTGGCTAGTTGCTCGTTTTCATTAAAATCAGCTTTGATTCATCGCCCTATTTTTAGATTGGCTTAGACATCACTTAACGCGAATCAAGTCCAATAGTAAACCGTTCGGAAGTGAAAGCGGGATTGTGACTGCATTTAGGAAAACCGAAGGAACTCTGCTTACAGTTCTGTTTCCTTGAATCGGAGACCCGAATTATCGGGCCTCCATTCCTTAAGTGAACGACATAACTCAAGAACAAGGAGCCTTTGTAGACTTCTGGCGGATGACTCCACCCTATTAAAGAACTCTATTTATTGGTTTCTGCGAGACTTAGCCAGGTTTGCACCACGGTGTCAGGGTTCAGAGAAAGACTATCGATCCCCTCTTCCATCAACCAGGCTGCAAAATCTTCATGGTCGGATGGACCCTGACCGCAAATTCCCACATATTTGCCCTGTTTCTTCGCCGCTTTAATTGCCATCGACAGCAGTGCTTTCACCGCATCGTTGCGCTCGTCAAACAGTTCAGAAACTACGCCGGAGTCGCGGTCCAGCCCCAGCGCCAGCTGAGTCATATCGTTTGAACCAATGGAGAAACCATCAAAATATTGCAGGAACTCATCTGCCAGCAAGGCGTTAGATGGGATCTCACACATCATGATAATTTTCAGCCCGTTCTCACCGCGTTTCAAACCCTGACGTTCCAGCTCTTCCACCACTGCTTTGGCCTGCGCAACAGTTCGTACGAACGGCACCATCACTTCGACGTTAGTCAGGCCCATGTCGTTACGTACCCGTTTCATTGCAGCACATTCCAGCGCGAAACAGTCGCGGAAGCTGTCAGCCACGTAACGGCCTGCGCCACGGAAACCGAGCATCGGGTTTTCTTCATGCGGCTCGTAACGCTCGCCGCCCACCAGGTTGGCGTATTCGTTAGATTTAAAATCAGAGAGACGCACGATAACGCGCTTCGGCCAGAATGCCGCACCGAGTGTCGCAATCCCTTCCGTCAGGCGAGCGACGTAAAACTCAACCGGATCGTCATAACCTTTCATCATCTCGCGGATTTCTTTTTGCAACGCAGGCTCTTGCTGGTCGAACTCCAGCAACGCACGCGGATGCACGCCAATCATACGGTTGATGATGAACTCCAGACGCGCCAGTCCCACGCCTTCGTTCGGCAGGCAGGCAAAATCAAATGCACGATCCGGGTTACCAACGTTCATCATGATTTTCAGCGGCAGATCCGGCATGGTATCTACCGTTGAACTGTTGATGCTGAAATCCAGTAGTTCCTGGTAAACATAACCGGTGTCCCCTTCGGCGCAGGAAACCGTAACGTTCTGGTCATCCGTCATGCGTTCAGTGGCATCGCCACAACCCACAACAGCAGGAATCCCCAGTTCACGAGCGATAATCGCCGCGTGACAAGTACGGCCGCCACGGTTGGTGACAATTGCCGCCGCCTTTTTCATGATCGGTTCCCAGTCCGGGTCGGTCATATCGGTGACTAAAACGTCGCCTGGCTGAATGAGGTTCATCTCGCTAATGTCATGAATCACTTTAACCGGGCCCGCACCGATGCGATGACCGATAGCGCGTCCTTCAGCAATGATTTTGCCTTGAGAATGCAGCTGGTAACGCTCCATCACCTGACCCTGAGAACGCACGGTTTCCGGGCGAGCCTGGACAATAAACAACTTGCCAGTGTGCCCATCTTTGGCCCATTCGATATCCATCGGGCGGCCATAGTGTTTCTCAATTTGTACAGCCTGCTTCGCCAGTTCCTGCACTTCTTCCGGCGTGATAGAGAATTTATCGCGGTCAGCTTGCGGCACATCTTCGATACGCACCTGCTTGCCATGCTCCTGGCTTGGAGCATAAACCATACGGATTTTTTTCGAGCCCATATTGCGGCGCACAATCGATGGTTTACCGGCAGCTAAAGTTGGTTTGTGAACGTAGAATTCATCAGGGTTAACGGCACCCTGCACCACCATTTCACCCAGACCATAGGCGGAGGTGATAAACACCACCTGGTCAAAACCAGATTCAGTGTCGATGGAGAAGAGCACGCCAGAGGATGCAAGGTCTGAACGAACCATGCGCTGGACGCCAGCCGAGAGCGCAACACCACGGTGATCATAACCCTGGTGGACGCGATACGAGATAGCACGGTCGTTGAACAGGGAAGCAAATACATGCTTCACGGCAATCAATACCGCGTCATAACCTTGTACGTTGAGGAAAGTTTCTTGTTGTCCGGCAAACGACGCATCTGGCATATCTTCAGCTGTTGCAGAAGAACGCACGGCAAAAGAAGCATCAGCATCGTCTGAGGAAAGCTGTTCGTAAGCATCATGAATGGCTTTTTCAAGCTCAGGCTGGAATGGTGTATCGATTATCCATTGGCGGATTTGCGCACCGGCTTTTGCAAGCTCAGTCACATCGTCAATATCCGTTTTGTCCAGCAATTCATAGATACGCTGGTTAACACCACTCTGATCAAGAAACAGGTTAAATGCCTCGGCCGTGGTGGCAAAACCATTCGGCACGGAAACACCCATACCGGAAAGGTTAGTAATCATTTCACCCAGAGAGGCATTTTTGCCCCCGACCCTGTCTACATCATTCATGCCGAGTTGGTTGTACCAAAGCACCAGCGGTGACGAGTTGGACATCGAAACAATCCTTTTGTGATATATAAATGAGAATTACATTACATCCCTTTTAGATTGGCATAATTAGATGAGGGAATAAAACAGGTGAATCGTTCAAGCAAAATAAAAATTTGAATTTTTCAGATATATTTACATTTTATCTAACTTGTTGATTCTTAATTTAATCCCTATATTAATAAAGGTTTATCAAGAAAGTAAAAATGAACCGTACATTTCATTAAAAATAAAAACTACGTTTCAGTTTTAAAAATGAAATGAGATTGATCCAGGATGGAAGGTTTTAATTTATGCTTCAGCCTATGTGAAACATTTCAGGAATAAAAAATGGATAACTCAGCAGACAGGCAAGTTTTTTATATTTCCGATGGCACCGCGATCACCGCCGAAGTCCTTGGACATGCGGTTATGTCTCAGTTTCCTGTTGCCATTAACAGCATCACGCTGCCGTTTGTTGAAAACGAAAGCCGGGCCAATGCGGTGAAAGAACAAATCAATGCCATTTATCAACAATCTGGCGTGCGTCCATTAGTGTTCTACTCCATCGTTTTACCAGAAATTCGCGATATTATTTTGCAAAGTGAAGGTTTTTGTCAGGATATCGTGCAAGCGCTGGTTGCGCCTTTACAGCAGGAATTAAAGCTGGAACCGACGCCGATTGCTCACCGAACTCACGGTCTTAATCCGGGCAATTTAATCAAATATGATGCGCGTATTGCCGCCATTGACTACACACTCGCGCATGATGACGGCATTTCAATGCGCAATCTCGATCAAGCACAAGTTATCTTGCTTGGCGTATCGCGCTGTGGCAAAACCCCAACCAGTTTGTACCTTGCGATGCAGTTTGGTATTCGAGCGGCAAACTACCCGTTTATTGCCGATGATATGGATAACATTCAGCTGCCAGCAGTGTTGAAACCTTTACAACATAAGCTCTTTGGTTTGACTATCAACCCAGAACGTCTTGCGGCAATTCGTGAAGAGCGCCGTGAAAACAGCCGTTATGCGTCGATGCGCCAATGCCGCCTGGAAGTGGCTGAGGTTGAAGCCCTATTTCGTAAAAATCAGATTCGCTATCTCAACAGTACCAATTACTCGGTTGAAGAGATGGCGACCAAGATCCTCGATATCATGGGCTTAAATCGTCGCATGTACTAACAAACTAGTGCAAAGGTGCAATTTTGTATGGTAGGGTGTACAGAATCTGGTGGTAACGATTCAGTTCTACGGTTGAATTCAACATAAATTGGTTTATCGTGACTGCCATCACTTCCCGGTACTCCTGCCGAGCTGAAGACAAAATTTCTGAGACACCCAATGAATAAAACAGATGAATTGCGCACAGCGCGCATCGATAGTCTGGTAACACCTGCGGAACTCGCACAGCGTCTGGCTGTATCCCAGGAAGTTGCACAAAACGTAACGGCTTCCCGTCGCCGGATCGAAAAAATTCTTAATGGCGAAGACAATCGCCTGCTGGTGATTGTTGGCCCTTGCTCAATCCATGACCTGGATGCGGCAATGGATTACGCCCGTCGATTGCAGACTGCACGTGAGAAACACCAGCATCGTCTTGAAATCGTGATGCGCACTTACTTTGAAAAACCGCGCACGGTAGTCGGTTGGAAAGGGTTGATTTCAGATCCCGATTTAAACGGTAGTTACCGCGTAAACCACGGTATCGAGCAGGCGCGCCGCCTATTATTGCAGGTGAATGAACTCGGCGTGCCAACGGCGACCGAATTCCTTGATATGGTGATCGGGCAGTACATTGCCGATTTGATTAGCTGGGGTGCGATTGGCGCACGTACCACCGAAAGCCAGATCCACCGTGAAATGGCATCTGCCCTTTCATGCCCGGTCGGTTTCAAAAATGGCACCGACGGCAACACGCGTATTGCAGTTGATGCCATTCGTGCCGCCCGCGCCAGCCATATGTTCCTTTCGCCGGACAAACACGGCCAGATGACCATTTACCAAACCAGCGGCAACCCGTACGGCCATATCATCATGCGCGGTGGCAAACAGCCGAACTACCACGCAGCCGACATCGCCGCGGCGTGTGACAGCCTGCATGAGTTTGATTTGCCAGAACAACTAGTGATCGATTTCAGTCATGGCAACTGCCAGAAGCAGCACCGCCGCCAGCTCGAAGTTTGCGAAGATGTCTGTAACCAAATTCGCAATGGTTCGCGGGCAATTGCGGGCGTTATGGCTGAAAGTTTCATTCGTGAAGGCACGCAGAAAATTGTTGCCGGGCAGCCACTGGTGTACGGACAATCAATTACCGACCCTTGCCTGAACTGGGAAGACACCGAAACGCTGCTCGATATGCTGGCAGACGCAACGGATAGCCGTTTCTAAATTTTCGGTGGATGACGATCATCCGCACTATAACCGCATTTCCCAGGTCGGATTAGCGTAAGCGACATCCGACCTTTTCCCCTCTTCCGCTCAAAATTGATCCATTCACAAATTTCTTACAAATAACACTTGATGATGAAACATAGTTTATTGATAATGATTATCATTGTTACATTGATTGTCATTTGTAAACAGAGTGAAACATGGATAAAGCATTCACCCCTACGAATCCGCAATCTGCGGCTGGCCCACGTCAGATAGACAGCAAGCTTTTGCTCGGCCCTGACGGACGAGTGGTTATTGTTCACGAAGGCCAGCAATATCAGTTAAGACAAACTCAGGCCGGGAAGTTAATCCTGACCAAATAAATTCCCTTCATACTTCAAGTTGTAGGTGCGTTAGCGACTCGCCTTCCTACAACTCGAATTATTTAGGGGGAATAGAACCTAAATACAACCCAAATTATTTCTCCGAAATAGTTCGAGTTGCATCGCGGCGACAAGTGAACGAATCCCGATGAGCTTACATAAGTAAGTGATTCGGGTGAGTGACGCAGCCAACAAAGATGCGGCTTGAAATATGAAGGAGAAACGCAAGCCACCCAGGTTTTTCATCATCCCAGGCAGCCAGCGCTTTTAAATTTTCTTATGGAGATTTGCGCATGCCTGCTTTACACACAGTCGGCTTCCGTCTGTCATTACTGACTGTTGCGGTTTTTTCTGCCCTGCCCGCTTTCGCGAAAGACGATCAAATGACCGTGGTGGCCACTGGCAACCAACGCAGCACATTTGAAGCACCAATGATGGTTACCGTTATTGATGCCAATACCCCTGAAAGCCAAACTTCATCATCTGCCGCTGACATGCTGCGCCGGGTGCCCGGGATCACTCTTTCCGGCACCGGCCGCACCAATGGTCAGGACGTCAGCATGCGCGGTTACGATCGCCGTGGCGTGTTGATGCTGGTTGATGGCGTACGCCAGGGCACGGACACCGGGCATCTCAACAGCACGTTTCTTGATCCGGCTTTAATCAAGCGTATCGAAGTGGTGCGCGGCCCGGCAGCTCTGCTGTACGGCAGTGGCGCACTCGGCGGTGTGATTTCTTATGAAACAGCAGATGCCAGCGATTTGCTGTATGAAGGCCAGAACAGTGGTTTCCGCGTGTTTGGTAGCGGTGCGACGGGCGATCACAGTGTCGGAATGGGTGCCAGCGCCTTTGGCCGCACGGATAACCTTGATGGCCTGGTTGCGTGGTCGAGCCGCGACCGTGGCGACATCCGCCAGAGCGACGGCGAAACCGCGCCAAACGATGAAAACATCGGTAACTTCTTGACTAAAGGCACCTGGTATATCGACCCGGCGCAGTCACTGGCAGGCTCTCTGCGTTATTACAATAACGCCGCACAGGAGCCTAAAAACCCACAGACGACTAACGCTGACTCAAGCAACCCGATGGTTGACCGCTCAACCATTCAGCGCGACGCACAGCTGAAATACCACATTGGGCCGGACCAAAGCGATTGGCTAAATGCCGATGCTACCGCCTACTGGTCTGAAGCTCGCATCAACGCGCAGGGCCAAACTGATGGTGCTGAGTTCCGCAAGCAAACCACCACTGGTGGAAAAGTCGAAAACCGCAGCCGTGTATTTACCGACAGTTTCGCCGCCCACCTGCTGACTTACGGCGGTGAGTATTATCGCCAGGATCAAAAACCTGGCGGCAACACCACGGGCTTCCCACAGGCCAACATCGACTTCGGCTCCGGCTGGTTGCAGGATGAAATCACCCTGCGCGACCTGCCTGTCTCCCTGTTAGCCGGCACACGCTATGACAATTACAGCGGCAGCAGCGACGGCTATGACGACGTGAACGCCGATAAATGGTCATCGCGTGGCGCACTGTCCATTACGCCAACCGAATGGTTGATGCTGTTTGGATCTTATGCGCAGGCGTTCCGCGCCCCAACCATGGGCGAAATGTATAACGATGCGAAACACTTCTCTATCGGCACTCGTTACACCAACTATTGGGTTCCGAACCCGAATCTGCGCCCGGAAACTAACGAAACGCAGGAATACGGCTTTGGCTTACGCTTCGACGATTTAATGCTGGCTGAAGACGGCCTCGAATTTAAAGCCAGCTACTTCGATACCAAAGCAAAAGACTACATTTCTACCACCGTCGATTTCGCCAAAGCGACCACCATGTCCTATAACGTTCCTGATGCCAAAATCTGGGGTTGGGATATGACGGCGAAATACACCAGTGCGTGGTTCAGTTTAGATCTGGCTTATAACCGCACCCGTGGTAAAGACACCGGCACAGGCGACTGGATTTCAAGCCTGAACCCGGACACTGTCACCAGCATTCTGGATGTGCCTGTCGCACAAAGTGGCTTCTCCGTGGGCTGGGTTGGCACCTTCGCCGAGCGCTCAACGCATATCAGCAGCAGCTACAGCGCGCAGCCGGGTTACGGTGTGAACGATTTCTATATCAGCTATACAGGCCAGCAGCAGTTGCGCGGGCTCTCCACTTCCCTGGTACTGGGTAACGCCTTTGATAAGGAATACTGGTCGCCACAGGGGCTCCCACAAGATGGCCGTAACGGCAAAATCTTCGTTAGTTATCAATGGTAAGGAAGCAATATGACTCAGCGTTATGACAACTGGTTGCAGCTCAAACAACAGCACCCTAAAAAATATGCTCGCGACATCGCTCGTCTGATGAACATCAGCGAGGCCGAACTGACTCATGCTCGTGTAGGGCATGATGCATGGCGCTTAAAAGGTGAAGTTCGCGACATTCTCGCCTCCCTTGAAAACGTCGGCGAAATCAAGTCCATTTGCCGTAACGAATATGCGGTGCATGAACAAGTTGGCCGTTTTGAGAACCAACAACTTCATGGCCATGCAGGGTTGGTTCTTAACCCCCGCGCGCTGGATTTGCGTCTATTTCTGAACCAATGGGCTTTCGCTTTCCACATCCGTGAAGAAACCGCTCGCGGTGAACGCCAGAGCATTCAGTTTTTTGACCATCAGGGTGATGCGCTGCTGAAGGTGTATACCACCGACAACACCGATTTCGCTGCCTGGGGCGATATGCTGGCGAAGTTTATCTATGCTGATAACCCGGAGCTTGAGCTGCAAGCAACAGAAGAAAGCGTGATGACACCTGCGGTAGATGGCCAACAGGTTGATTCCGAATGGCGCAGCCTGCGTGACGTGCATCAGTTCTTTGGTCTGCTCAAACGCCACCAGCTAACACGCCAGCAGGCATTTCGCCTTGTCGCTGAAGACCTGGCCTGCCAGGTTGATAACAGCGCACTGGCGCAGCTGTTAGCTCAGGCGAAACAGGATCAAAATGAAATTATGATCTTCGTCGGCAACCAGGGCACCGTGCAGATTTTCACCGGCAAGGTGGAAAAAGTTGTGCCAATGGATAACTGGATCAATATCTTCAACCCTCAGTTCACCTTGCACTTGATGGGCGACACCATCGCTGAAAGCTGGGTGACGCGTAAACCAAGCGGCGATGGCTTTGTGACGAGCCTGGAACTGTTTGCGGCTGACGGCACGCAAATCGCGCAGCTTTACGGGCAACGTACAGAAGGCGAACCTGAGCAGCAGCAGTGGCGCTCACAGCTGGAAGCATTGGTAAGCAAAGGGCTGGCCGCATGAAACGCTGGTTAATTGCCCTGCTTGCAATGCCAGTGATTGCCGCTGCCAATGAACGAGTGGTGGCAATTGGTGGCGACGTTACGGAAATTGCCTTTGCACTAGGTTCGGGTGACCAGTTGGTCGCCCGGGACAGCACCAGTCTGCATCCGGAGGCTGCAACAAAGCTGCCTGATGTCGGTTACTTGCGCCAGCTTAATGCCGAAGGGATTCTGGCTATGCGCCCGACGCTGGTACTCGCGAGTGCGCAGGCCAAACCTTCGCTCGCACTTGAGCAAGTCGCCAGTAGCAACGTCAAAGTGGTCACTATTCCGGCGAGTAATTCACTGGATGCTATCGATGAGAAGATTGACGCAGTCGCGCAAGCGATGGGGAAAACGGCTCAGGGCGATGCTTTGCGCAAGCAAGTGCATAGCAAACTGGCTTCGATTCCTGAGAAACCATTGCCGGTGAAAGTGCTGTTCATCATGAGTCACGGTGGCATGACTGCCATGGCGGCCGGGCAAGAGACGGCGGCTGATGCTGCGATTCACGCCGCGGGTTTGCAAAATGCGATGCAAGGTTTCAAGCGTTATCAGCCAATGTCGCAGGAGGGCGTGATTGCCAGCAAGCCGCAATTGGTACTGGTCACAGCCGACGGCGTGAAAACGCTGGGTGGTGAAGATAACGTCTGGAAACTGCCGGGTCTTGCGCAAACTCCCGCTGGGAAAAGCCGCCAGCTGCTAGTTGTTGATGATATGGCGTTGCTCGGTTTTGGCCTGCAAACACCCGATGCGATCCTTGCGTTACGTAAGAAAGCGGAGCAATTGCCTTGATACGCCGTCCCCTGCCCCAACGCGCTCTGTTCGCCATGATTCTGGCGTTACTGGCACTGTCTTTGGTTGCCGCCAATTTAGGTGCCATGCGTCTTTCCATCGCCGTGCTGTGGCAAACTCAGGATGAAGCGTTGCGTCATATCTGGCTCAACATTCGTCTGCCGCGAGTATTGCTAGCAACGCTTGTGGGCGGCGCACTGGCACTTTCAGGCTGCGTGATGCAGGGGCTATTTCGCAACCCGCTGGCTGATCCAGGTTTACTTGGGATCAGTAGCGGTGCTGCACTTGCGGTTGGGTTTTCAGTAGTCCTGCCGATCGCACTACCGGCAGTCCTGGCATTATATGTTCCAATGCTTGCCGCATTTGTTGGCAGTCTTGCGGTCACGCTGGTGATCTTCTTCTTAAGCCGCCAGGGTAACAACAGTCTTTCGCGCTTGCTGCTGGTAGGGATTGCCATCAATGCGCTTTGCGGCGCGGCGGTCGGCGTGCTTTCCTGGATAAGTAATGATGCCCAATTGCGACAATTATCGCTTTGGGGAATGGGTAGCCTTGGGCAAGCCCAGTGGTCAACCTTACTTGCTACTGCTTCGTTTATTCTCCCGGCTTCGCTGGCTATCGCGTTTCTGTCCAGACGCCTTAACCTGTTACAGCTTGGAGATGAAGAAGCCCATTATCTTGGCGTGGATGTCAAAAAAACCCAACGGCAACTGCTGATTTTAAGTGCGTTGTTAGTCGCAGCAGCCGTTGCCGTAAGCGGTGTGATTGGCTTTGTTGGTTTAGTTGTTCCGCACTTAGTACGGATGTGGCTAGGTGCCGATCATCGCTGGCTGATTCCCGGCTCGGTGCTGGCTGGCGCAATGCTCCTGTTGGTTGCCGACACCCTCGCCCGCACGCTGGTTGCTCCCGCTGAAATGCCCGTTGGCCTGCTGACCAGTCTGCTTGGCGGCCCATGGTTTTTAGCAATGATTTTCCGCCCGGGGAGGGAAACTGATGGCTGATTTATTACAGGCGAAAAACGTTACGTTTCGGCCAGGCGAGCGAAAATTACTCGATGACATTAATCTGACGCTGGCTGCCGGTGAAGTCGTGGCGCTAATCGGCCCTAACGGTGCCGGAAAATCTACGCTGCTGAGAGTACTGACTGGTTTCCAGCCACCAGACGGTGGTGAAATTACCCTTGCTGGGCGTCCACTCACTTCATGGTCTGGAGATGCTCTGTCGCGTAAACGTGCGGTCATGCGCCAGCGCAGTGGTATGGCCTTTAGCTGGGCCGTTAAGGATGTGATTGCTATGGGGCGCGCGCCGTGGCCGGAAAAAGAGACTAAATCTGTCGTCCAGGAAGTGATGGCGCTAACGGGGTGCGATACGCTTGCCGGGCGCGATTTCTGCCAGCTTTCTGGTGGTGAACAACAGCGCGTACAACTGGCTCGCGCACTGGCGCAGCTATGGCTGGATGGGCAACCCCACGGCTGGCTGTTTTTAGATGAACCGACCTCGGCGCTCGATCTTTATCATCAGCAACATATCTTGCGTTTACTGCGCCGTTTATCGCTGATGGGAACATTGTCCGTTTGCGTGGTGCTGCATGATTTGAATTTGGCCGCGTTGTGGGCTGACCGGATTGTATTGCTGCATGAAGGGAAGCTGGTGGCAAATGGCTCGCCGCAACAGGTGTTGAATGAATCGACCTTGCAACATTGGTATCAGGCGGATTTACGGGTGTTCAATCATCCAGAACACCCGGTGCCTCAGGTTTGGTTACAGCAATAATAGGCTAACTAGAGCAACTAACCTCCAGGCGTTTGCCCCAGTCCGGCGGACGCTGTGTCAAATCTTCCGAATGTTCCGCAAATGGCTGGCGCAGTGCTTCATGTAGTTCAGCCAGAACACTCACATCACCTTTATCGGCGGCATCGATAGCACGCTGAGCCAACCAGTTACGCAGAACAATTGAAGGATTTGCAGCTTTCATTGCCTGCTGGCGCTGCTCGTCACTCACCTGCTCCATTTGCAGTCGAGTACGGTAGCGGGTAAACCAGCTATCAAAAGCGGCTCTGTCGATAAATTCATCCCGTAGCGGCGAGCTTGCTGAATTTTGCTCAGTCAGGCTTAGCATTCTGAACGTGCGCGTGTAATCGCTCCCTTCTTTTGCCATCAAGCCAAACAGTTCCGTGAGAATTTCATTATCTGCCGTTTGTTCGGTCAACAGGCCCAGTTTGCCGCGCATTAATTCCCCGAATGCTTTCATCAGCGCGAACTGATAGTGATCGAGCAATTCGTTGAGCCATTCCACCGAAATAAATGGTGACAGCGTCTGCGCCAGGCGCTGCAGGTTCCACAGACCTACTGCTGGTTGATTATCAAAAGCATAACGCCCCTGATGATCGGAATGGTTGCAGATAAAATCAGGCTGATAGTCATCAAGGAAACCGTACGGGCCGTAATCCATTGTCAGGCCGAGAATCGACATATTGTCAGTATTCATAACGCCATGGGCGAAACCGACAGTTTGCCAGTTAGCAATCATCAGTGCGGTACGCTCGACAACATCGCGGAACCAAAGCTGATATTTATCTTTTTCATCAACCAGATGCGGCCAGTGATGGGCAATCACATAATCTGCCAATTGCTGTACTTTTTCGGGTTCACGACGATAGTAGAAATGCTCGAAGTGGCCAAACCGGGCATGGCTTTGCGCCACACGAATCAGCATAGCGCCTTGCTCAGTGGTTTCGCGGCGTACTGGGGTGTCGCTGGTGACGATACTGAGCGCACGCGTGGTTGGTATCCCTAAGCCATGCATCGCTTCACTGGCGAGAAATTCACGTACCGTTGAGCGCAACACAGCGCGGCCATCCCCCATCCGCGAATAAGGTGTTAAGCCTGCACCTTTCAAGTGCCAGTCAAATTTTCGCCCGTCATCCAACTGTTGTTCACCGAGCAAAATACCGCGCCCGTCACCAAGTTGCCCTGCCCAGACACCAAACTGATGACCGCTATAAACCTGAGCTAAAGGCTGCATACCCGGAAGCAGCATTTCGCCACTCCAGATACCCGCATGAGATTCGTCAAACAATGAGGCATCAAGCCCGAGGTCATCAGCCAATGGACGGTTATAATAAAAAAGCCGGGAATGATGCAGCGGCGTTGGCTTCAGAGCCGTGTAAAAGCCGGGCAATTCGTCGTGCCAGCTATTGTTAAATACAGGTTTATTGGTCATGTTACCTCCTGCCAATAGTGTAGTGCTTGTACGAGGTTTTAAACACAGCACGTTGGCAGGGGTATTCACTCGAGCGGGTTAATTAGAATGAAACCAGTCGGTTAATGCCTCAGGTGAAATAGCCGGCCAGCAATTACCCTGCATGGCGAAGGCAGTTAATGAGAGGACTTTCTTACGCGTTGCATCTTCATCAATACCCGTTATAACTAATGTCTGGCAAAAAGGAGTAAGTTGGGCAAGCATTGCTAACATAAAGGGTTCAAAAGAGCGTTGTTTAATTTGTTTATGAATAAATAATTTATCCATAAATACACGTTTAAATAGCCCGTCAAAAATCGGTTTAGTCGTCGCCACTCCCGCACCAAAATTAGCCAACACTAATGAATAATGCTTACACATTGTTACTAACCGCGTATTTTCATTGCCAAGATTTAACTCGGGGAAGTTTTCATTGATAGAAAACTCAATGAACGGAAGTTGCGCCAGGCGGGAAGCCAGCACCGGATTGGCTAAAATCTCATCAACGATTACCGCACTTATATTTACCCAGACAACCATGCTCTGAGCCTTAAAGAATTCTTGATAGTTTTCGAGTAATTCTATTTGCTCATGAAACAATATTAATTGCTGTTCTGATTTAATAACTGGCGCAACTAATTCTGTTGGAATACGCACCGGCGCATCGACCCCAACAAAATTAACCAATAATTCAACACCTAAAACTTCGCCCTTAGGTAAGTAAACAGGCTGGAAATAAAAATCCGAACGATATTGTGCATCGAGTGAGAGGATCATGTTGCCAGCCGTGTTTCGAATGAGGTGGATGGCATCGTGACACGATGAACATCCAGCGTTAACTGGATTGATTTGATTGTATTTAAACGCAAGGTCATCCTTGATATGTGTATCAGATTCTTTTCGAATATAATTATATTATCCTGGTTATCTTCCTATCGCCAGTTTTAGCGAATATGACGGACAGAATCACGGTGGATTATCTCGGGAGAAAAGGATTCATTCTCATAATCATTTTCCAATAATTTACGGATCGCAAAACGCGCCATTTCACTTATCGGAAAATGAACACTGGTAATTGCAGGTCGAACAAACGCGGCTCTTTCTCCACTGTCGTAACAAACCAGTGAGATATCCTGGGGAATTCGCAGCCCACGTTCAGTGATTGCCAGCATCGCACCCACTGCCAATTCCTCATTACAACAATAAATAGCCGTCGGTTGGCTACTTTCAAGTAACTGAGATGCCAGCTGATAGCCAGCCGGCATGTCGTACTCGCCACCCAGCACCGCAGTAGGCACAAGCTGCGCCTGATTCATGGCATCAATAAAGCCCTGAAGACGCAGTAAGCTTGAAGATCGCCCACCCGGCCCATGCAAACAAGCAATTGCAGTATGGCCAGCATCAATAAGAACCTGAGTACCAAGAGCACTCGCCGCAAGATGATCAAACACCACACAGCGTGGCTCAAGCCCCGGTACATCCCGGTCCAGAATAATAAATTTGCGGTCTTGTTCAGCCAATTGCACAAGAGTGTCATCGGTGATGGCGCGGACATGTAATATCAGGCCATCGCAACGTAAATTAAACAGTCGCTGAATAGCATTGAGTTCTTTCTCAGCAGTATCACGCCCTTGAGTCACTAATAGCTGTTTTCCCTGTAATTCAGTTTCACTCTGAATGGTATCCATCAGTGCCCCAAAGAAACCGCCACGATAAGAGGTCGTGACAAGCCCTAAGGTATTGCTTTGACTGGATGCTAAAGCTCGGGCCGCAGGATTCGGCGTGTAGCCTAATTCAATGATCGCCGCTTCAACTTTGATTCGGGTCTGCGCGTTAACTTTACTATCGCCATTCACCACGCGCGAGACGGTCGCCCGGGATACACCTGCGCTGGCGGCAACATCTTCGAGAGTAACCATGAACTATCCTTTAGTGGGAGCGAAATGCTCCCAGATATTACCTGATATCGTGAATCACACCTGGGTTAGCCACGGAATTGCTGAAGGGAGTCACGTTTAGGGCCAATAGACTGGCCCTGCGCGAGGAAAAAGCTGTGCTAGATACGGCGGGCCTGCCAGAATTTCTTGCTCCAGTAGACATTATCGAGAGACGAACGCATCACGCCGCGACTGGTCGAGGCATGAATGAATTGGTTGTCCGTATCGTAAATACCAACATGCAAGCCACTTTCACCGGACCCAGTCTTAAAGAACACCAGATCGCCCGGGAGTAAATCATCTTTATCAATTTCAGTGCCAATTTTAGCCTGTTGGCGCGTTTCCCGTGGCAGTTGCAGATCAAACCGGTCACGGAAAGTAATTGACACAAAACCGGAGCAATCGACGCCACGACGGCTCATGCCACCATAACGATACGGAGTGCCATGCCAGCCGCTGAGTTGATCATTAAGCCTGGCAATTACCGTTATCGAGTCTGAAAGTCGAGAATTTGGAGGTGGCGCATGATGACTACACCCAGCGAGCACCAGACATGCCACTACAAGAATCCATACACGCATTTTCAGGCTAGTCCTCACCCGTTTATAATTTCCAGTAATTTAGCGCTTACCTATGATTTGGTGCAAGTTTTTACCAGCAACTAAAGTGTGGCTATCAGCATGCTATGCCCTTCAACCTGCATTCTGCGAAAGTGCATGTTATAGGCTGTCGCTAAATGCTGCACAGACAGCACATCATCCCGCTGACCTTGCGCAATCATTTTACCCGCACGCAACAACCAGACAGTATGTGCATGACGCAAACTGTGGTTCAAATCATGGCTGCTCATCACCACCGCAATGCCCGCTTCGCATAATGCCATCAGAATTCTGTCCAGCGCAGTTTGCTGAGCAATATCCAGACTGTTCATTGGCTCATCCAGCAGGAGCAAGCGCCCATGCTGGTTAATTTCAGGGTGAATTTGCAATACAACTGCTGCCAGGCGAACACGCTGCCACTCGCCACCAGAAAGCTGGTTAACACTGCGCGTGAGTTTATCTGTCAGACCCAGACTGCTAACGAGCTTGAGCATCACGTTATCGTCAGGACTGACTTGCTGATGCATTTGCAGGTAGTGCCAGACAGGCATGGAAAATGGTGGCATTTGTTGCTGAGAGAGATAAGCACGATGGCGAGCCAGTTGCGTAGGTTGCCATTCGTTCAGGTTGCTGCCGGCAAAGGTAATTTCCCCGCCCCCCAAACTCAACCCCGCAGCCCTCATTAATAATGTGCTTTTCCCCGCGCCGTTTGGCCCGACAAGATGCACCAGTTCACCCGTGCGTACCGTGGCGGAAATCGGCCCTAGCCGCTCCGCCACAACCACATCGTTAAGCTGTAATAACGACATTATCTCGCTAGCGCCGACTTAATAGCATTAATAACCACTGGATCTTCAGGCGTCATATCCGGTGAAAAACGTTGAATAACCTGGCCATCTCGCCCGATAAGGAATTTCTCGAAGTTCCACAGAATATCGCCTACATGAGCGGGCGCACGGCCTTTGCTGCTCATGCGTTCAAAAAAACCACTCCCATCAGGCGCAACCGCAGTTGGCGCAGCAGCCACTAATTTTTGGTACAACGGGTGACGATTCTCTCCGTTGACATCCACTTTGCTAAACATCGGGAACGTTACGCCATAAGTGGTGCTGCAAAAGGTTTTGATCTCTTCTTCATTGCCCGGCTCCTGGCCCAGGAACTGATTGCATGGGAAACCGAGAACCGAGAAACCTTCGTGCTGCAGCTCTTTTTGCAGATTCTCTAACTGTTCGTATTGCACCGTCAGACCGCATTTAGAGGCTACATTTACCACCAGCAGTACTTTACCTTTCCAGTTTTCGAGCGTTGTCGCTTCACCGTCAATGGTGGTGACTTCAGTATTCAGAATGTCTTGCATTGTGTCCCCTTAAATTGAAATCAAACGATGGATTATTTCCCAGCCTTTAATAGTAGCCATATAAATAGCGGAGCGCCCAGCGTTGCTGTCACAACACCTATCGGCAATTCGGCTGAAACCAGCGCCAGACGTGCAATGACATCAGCGCCAAGCAACACTGTTGCTCCAGCCAGCGCACTGGCAGGCAATAAAATACGATGATCCGTTAGCCCCTTAAGACGCAGCATATGCGGGATGACCAGGCCGATAAAACCAATAGCGCCGGCAAGTGCCACACTCACACCGACCAGCCATCCTGTTGCAATAACCATAATATTGCGCCACAACCAGACGGGCAGACCTAGCTGACGAGCAGACATTTCACCCAATGCCATTAAGTTTAATGGTGCATAGTTCCGACATAGCCACAGCATCACCGGAAGCAGAGTTATCATCAGCCACCATTGCCGCCAATCTACACCTCCAAAACCACCCATCATCCAATACATTAACTGGCGTAAGTCGAGGCTTGAACTGAAATAGATAGCCCAGGTCATCAGCGCACTACAGATAATCCCCAGGGCCACACCTGCAAGCAGCAATCGACTATTAGAAAGATGGCGCCGCGAAAAACGCAGCAGGATAAAAGTGATAATCAGCGCACCAGCGATCGCGCAAATACCCAGAATCCAGTCTGGCAGCATCCCTTGTCCAAGTAATACTGCTGCTACCAGCGCAACCCCTGCTCCATTGGAGACACCAAGCAGACCAGGCTCGGCCAGTGGGTTTTCAAATAAGGCCTGCATAATGGTGCCAGAAATCGCCAATGCCGCGCCAACCAAGAGCACTGCTAAGGTACGGGGCATACGGATCTGCCAGATGAACAACTGTGCATCCTCACGCATCCAGTGTTGAGGAGCAAACCACTGGTCCCCGGCGCTTAAACTCAGCACCACCATCCCCAACATTGTGGCAAACAATGCAAGTAGCCAGCGGCGTTCGTGGCGGCGTTGTTGAGCGACAAAAGTGAGCATCTGCTTGGAAAGATCCGATGAGAGTGAATTCATGCAACTGATTTTACGGGGAGTTTCCTACATCCGACAAGCGCTAAAGGAAGCGCGCGGGCCTGCGCATGAGATTTCTTCTATTCTACGCTCCCAATAATACATGAAAGGTAAATAGATAATAATTTATGGCGGAAATAGCACTGATAGTTTCACTTCCATATATAACCAACCACAGCCACCATAAGACCCCATCACGTCATAATTAGCTTTGTAATTATTTAATAAATAACCATTATTTATCAACGGCATTACGAATATTAAATCGGGAATAAACGAAGTGTGATTATAAGAAGGCAAGGCGTGATCATTGCAGACTGCAGGGATTAAAATAAATAAAAACTCAAGGAAAGGTAATTACCGTGTCTGACAACACTCTGCAAAATACATATCTGCAAACTCCCGACAGAAACCTTATTTCTGATCTCATTACAGGAAAACTGCTCCCGGGTGCAATATGGCACAAGCGTAATTATCGGTTTAAATTTATGATGCGCACAGCCCTGTTCTACAATCCCACTCGCCG
This sequence comes from Buttiauxella cochleicola, assembly GCF_021283185.1. Classification (NCBI taxonomy): domain Bacteria; kingdom Pseudomonadati; phylum Pseudomonadota; class Gammaproteobacteria; order Enterobacterales; family Enterobacteriaceae; genus Buttiauxella; species Buttiauxella cochleicola. The sequence continues at coordinate 230,556 of NZ_JAJSOS010000006.1, read as the reverse complement.
GATGCTCGAGAGTCTTGCCCTGCGACCTGATTTTGAGCAGATGTTAAAGGCGCAAATAACGTTACCAAGTAAACCTCATCGCCAATATTTAGTTCGGGGATTAAATGCCAGCCAACGTGCTGACGCGGTGATCGGGCATTATCAGTTCGTGGACTCATTATCATCAAAGCAGTTGGCTGGCGCATTAATTGCGGTACAAGAAAAAACACTGGTGACCCTTACAGGAAAAGATGACTGTCAGTTTTCGCTCTCGTCTTCTTGTGCAGGAAGTGCCGAACGTGAAGGTGAAAGTACACTGTGGCTTAAGGACAGCAACCAACACGTGCTCGCCAGTCTCACTTTTAGCGTTTTACGCTCCAAAGACCAATGGCAACTTGTTATTGGTGGCCTACAGGGACCAAGACGGGAAGTACCTCATGAGGTAATAAAGCAGGCAACACGAGCCTGCTACGGTCTGTTCCCTAAACGTCTGCTAATGGAGTTTATCTGGCAATTAGCAGCCCGGAGCGTAATTTCCAGCGTATATGGGGTCAGCGATAATGGTCATGTCTTCAGGGCGCTGCGATACAGGTTAAGTAAAGGCCGCCATTTCCACGCAAGTTATGATGATTTCTGGCAATCCATTGAAGGTGTAAAAGACAACGCATGCCGTTGGCAGCTCCCTTTGCAGTTGGAACGAAAAACTCTTGAGAGCATCGCCAGTAAGAAACGTGCGGAATATCGTCGCCGCTTCCAGCTACTGGATGATATGGCGGCGCAAATTGCTAATCTGTCGTAGAGACGTTTCTTGCTGCGGCATAAACTGAGATAAATTGCTGGATTTTAAGCAAAGAAAAAGGCCGCTAAAGCGGCCTTGATATTTAAATTTAATCGACTGAAATAAAAGGATTTATTCCAAACAGCGTCCACGTGCTGTCCACATCGAAAAATCCAAGCCTCGGTTTTCCGGGGCTTTTTCGTTTATCACATCCACATCGTTTGTTGTCCACCTTGCATCGGGTGAGGCAACACTGGTGTTCTCTCGCCAGGCTTTACGATGTAGTGCTTCACGGTCTCGAGCGTCACAAATGTCGCACTGCAATTCACATTCTGGCACTGGTGGTAACGCTCTTTTGTTTCCGTTGAATGATAGCGACTTGTCCGGGCGTGGGCGGCGGTCTGACACAATGGGCAATGGAACATTTCAACACCTCGACTGAGTTCGTTTGATGCTGATATTTTACCAATTAAATCATTTATTAACAATGAGTTATAACATTTCATTTGCTTTCACCCTCCTCCTGATACTCAACATCAGAAAGCCTCACCTCAAGCTCTAAGGTCGTCGTGTAGCCGCTATTACTGAGCGAATGCATCACCTTAGTGATTGTCCACGCCTGCTCGTCTATGACGCGCTTAAAGCCTGACACTCTGACCGGTGTTTCCGGGTAGAGATCTGCGCGCCCCATGGCAAGACTAATTGAAAACTCCGCGACACCGCGTTGCAGTTTGTCCCATTTCGCCTGAGCCGCACGCATGGCCTGCGCTTTACTGGCGTAAATGGTGGTCAGCGCAAACACATTATCTTCCTCGCCGACCATGTATTCGCCCTCGCGCGCTTCCTTTTCCTTCGGTGTCTTTTTCGCTTTTACCGGTTTGGCTGTCGGGTGCTGGAGTGCGCGCAGGTGCTGCGGCTTTGCCTTGCGCTTGAGCTTCACCTGCTGCTTTTGCTCTTTTGGCTCTTTGGTGTGCAGCCATTTCACTGTCACGCCGGTATAGGCTCCCCGGTCGGCAATCGCAAACTGATGACGGTCACCGTCACGGCGCTCGATGGTCATCTGCGGAATAGGCTTACCGCTGACCGTGACAGCGGCACCCGCTTTCAGAAACAGCAGTTTTCCGGCTTTGACCGACACCTCCGCCCCGTTGCGTTCTGCCAGGCGGGTGAGGAATTTCGCGTCGGACTCCTGCGTCTGGTCGATATGCGGGATGGTAATCGCGGCAAACTGCGGGGCGACACTGGCCGTCAGTTTGTTGCGGCTGGCAATGGTGTTCAGCACTTCACCGAGTGTGGTCTCGTGATACGACGCCTCTCGGCGTGAATTGAGCGTACCGCGAAAATCTGCACTTCTTGCCCGGATGGTCAGCGTGTCCGGTGCGCCCCGGTGCTCAATTTCATCGACCGTGAATTGCCCTTTACCCAGCAATGCCGAACCCTGCCAGCCGAGAAACAGCGACAGCACTGCACCGCGCACCGGCAGCTCAATCAGGCCGTCGCTGTCATCAAGTTCGATATCGAGCTGGTCAGCCTCAAAGCCCCGGTTATCCGACAGACTGAGGCTTATCAGGCGGTCACTGATATTGCGGGTGATATCCTGATTATTCAGGGTAAGCATAAATGCCGGTGCCATCGTCGCCCCGGCATCGAGCGTCATTCCGATCAGCATCAGAATAACCCTCCGATTTTGCTCTGCATGTTCCCGACCAGGCTGTCGGCCTGTTTCTGGATGTCGCCAAACATCGCTGTCAGGGATTCATCCACACGTGTGAGGTTGACGGTGAAATCAATTTTGCGAGCCGAGCCGTCGGCAAAAAACTCGGTGTAGGTCTCGCTCACCGCATTAATCACAAACATGCCGTAAATGGTGCCACTGCCATCGAGCAGCGGCCAGGCGCGCCCCTCATCGGCCATCAGATTAAGCGCCAGCAGTGACAATCGGCCACCGGTGATTTCCGGCAGCAGGCTTCCGCTTAAGACAATTTTTTCCTCATTCACGCCGAGAAACTGCATCGCCGGTCGCTGGCCGACGCGGCTGTTTGACGGCCAGCGGTAATCTACGTCCCGTTGCAGGCTCTGGTAAGGCAGCGTCTGTAACTGAAAAACAAACATGCCGAGAACAAGCATCATGATCGGTCTCCTTAGTCATGCATCATGCTGGCGCGCTGTTTCGCACGCTTCTCACGCTCGTATTTTTCCAGGCTGTCACGGAGCTGGCGGTCAAGCTCGCCGCCGTTCTGCACCCCGCCACCGATGGCAATGTGATATTCGTTGCGGCTCTGGTCGGTATAGCTTTTACCCGCGCTTGCCGTCACTGGCTGATAACTGCCATAACCGCCGGTCAGCACGCCACCGGTCGGGGAATACCCACCACCGCTGGCGTATGCATTTACCATTTCGGCTTTTGCATCGAGCTGGCCGGATTCCTGGTTGATGAGTCCTAGCTTCTCCAGCACGTAATCAATGCCGCTTCGCAGCGCGGTGACCGGTGCCAGGGCGAGTTTAAACGCCCCGGCGAGCGCCTGCCCGACGGCAACCCCCGAATCTTTCCAGGCATCAAGCGTGTCTTTGCTGGCTTTCACCGGGGCAATCAGCTCGGTGAACCACTGCCACACCGCCCGGAGTTTCTGCACCACAGCGTCAAAAATCGGCACGAACGGGGCGAACATTTCCCCGACCGGGGCAAAGGCAGCGGTCAGTCCGGCCACCACACCGGAGAAGAAGGCACCGAGCGGCTCCCAGTATTTGCGGATGAGTATCACACCGGCGACGACTGCCGCACCCACTGCCACAATCGGCCAGGTGAGCGCCCCGAGCACCGTCATCATCGCACCACCGGCGACAGTAAAGGCGGTACCGAGCAGACCGGCAGCGGCAATAATGCCATTGATGCCCGCAATCACCGGCCAGGCCACCAGACCAATCGCGCCGACCATACCAATCACGGCCAGTGCGACACCGCCGACCTTGAGCAGCGTCTGTGCCAGCCCTTTGTTCTGCACAATCCAGTGGTCGAGTTTGAGCACATATTTCGTGGTGGTCTGCGTGAGTTTTCGCAGGGAGGATTCCTGCTGGTCAAACAGGTCGGTGCCGACCGCTTCATACGCTGACTGAAACTCCTTAAAGTCGCCGCCGAGGTTGTCCTGCATCACCTTCACCAGCTCGGCGGTTTTTCCGTCTGAGGCTTTAAAGGTGGCGGTGAGCTTATCGAGTTTGCCGGTCATGGCATCGGTCATCAGGACGGCAGCCGCCGAGCTGGCTTCCTCACCAAAGATGACCTTCATGTACTCCGCACGCTGCGCCGTACCGAGTTTGTTTTTTTCAAAGCTGGTCTGCATTTCTTTCAGGATGGTAAACAGCGGGCGCATGTTGCCCTGGCGGTCGGCGGTGCTGACTTTCAGCTCACTGAGTGCCGTTTTCGCCTGACCGACCGGAGCCTGCAACCGACTGATCACCGCACGACTGCCGGTACCTGCCATCGAGCCGGTGATTTTCGCGTCATGCAGCGCACCGGCCATGGCGGCAGTTTCTTCGATACTGATACCGGCATTTTTCGCCACCGGAGCCACATAGGTGAGCGCATCACTCAGCCCGTTAAAGTCGGCGGCGGTTTTGTTCATGGTGCTTGAGAGCACATCCCCGATGTGTGCGACCTTGTCGTTTGAGAGCTGGAAAGCCGAGCGCATCCCCATCAGCAGCGCGGCGTTTTCTTCCATGGTGCGCTGGTTGGCGAGCGCCATATTCAGCGTGACCGGCGTTGCTGCCTGGATTGCGGCACTGTCACCACCGGATTTGGCGATAATAATCTGCGCACCGGCAGCGTCATCGGCAGAAGCGGCGGTGTTGTCCCCGAGCTGGCGCGCCTGTTTGCGTAAGGCTTCCATTTCCGGCGAGGTTTTTTCCACCCCAAGCACGGCCTGCAACTCCGAGTTTTTCTGCGCAAAGTCATAGCCCGGTTTGAGGATACCGACACCTGCGGCCACACCGGCGGTTGCCATACCCACACCTGCGGCACCGACCGCACCCGCCGTTCCTGCCAGCTCTTTACCCGCCTGATAACGGTTTTTGACCGCGTTGAGTTTTGCCTGTTTCGCGCTGACCTGCTCGAGCGCCAGCTTCTGCCGGTTAAGCTGACTGGTGGTTTCGCTGATGCGACCTTTCAGGCTCTTTTCATCGCGGGTGAGGTTGCGGGTATTAATCCCGGCCTGGCCGAGCTCGCGCTGCTGACGCTTCACCGACTCGGTGAGGCTGTTATATTTGGCCTGTAATCCTTCCGCCGCCGCTTTTGCCGTTGCCAGTACTTTGGCCTGCTCACGCGTCGGGCGCTCGGTGTTTTTAAACTGCGTCGCCAGCGCTTCGGCATCATTCTTCGCTTTCGTCAGTGACTGCCCGGTAACCGCAAGCTGCGCGCTGGTTTTGCGAAAACCCTCGATACGTGACGCCTGGCCGTTTAAATCTTTGAGGGTTTTCTGAGTGTTGCGGATATCACCCGACAGCGTCTTACTTGCCGTCTGGATGTGTTTAAACGGGCGCGTCGCCTGGTCAACGGCTTTTAACAGCACTTCGATTCTGACGTTATTGCTCATGAGAATTTCCGCTCCGTTTCAGCGCCATCTCGCGCCAGCTGATGAGGTCGCTCAGGCTCAGGGCGTAGAGTTCTGACGGCGGCCAGTGAAAAATCACCGCGATATCCGCCATCAGGTCGTCAACCGATAAACCTGGCGGAAAACTTAAGCCACCGAAGCCGGAGCCAAAAAACCGATCACCTTCGCGGCCAGCGTCATCATGTCCGGCAGCTCCATAGCGACGACATCCGACTCGGTCAGACCCGGATAGGTCATGCGCGGCAGCACTTTAATCAGTGCGTTCACATCCGAGCTGGCGACATCAGCGAGGCTCACCCCGCGCAGGGTGCCTGCCGTCGGCTTAATCAGGGTGATAGTTTCAATCACGATGTCGCCGCGTTTAATCGGCTTCACCAGGGTCACAATGTTCGGGTTATCAGAGGTGTTTTTGTAATTTTTTGCGTTGCTCATGAGGTTTTTCTCCGGGAATTTACCAAGGGTTAACCGGCCAGCCAGGCTGACCGGGAAATGCATTAAGACAGACCGATATTGCGGCGGCGCTGCTCAAGACGGTCGACACCGTTGACCTTCTCAATCATGTTGATGGTGTCGATTTCAATCAGCTCTTTGCCGTTCATCGTCAGCTTGTAGTAGGTGCACAGGGTGGTGATTTTGGTCTCGGTGTCCTCACCCTGTTTGCTGTCGCCGCCGTCAAATTCTTTATGACGGCCACGCACCACCACCTCGACGGCGGTTTCTTCTTCGGTGTCGTCGCGCTGATAGGAGCCAGCAAAACGCAGCGGCACACTGGAAGCACCCGGCAGCGCGTACTGCGCCCAGAGTGCCTCATCCGGGAAGCCGCCGAGCGTCCATTCAAGGGTCAGCGCGTCATCATCGAGACCAAAATCCACATGCGCGGCACCGTTCATCCCGGCACCGCGCCAGGCTTCCAGCTTACGGGTGAGTTTGGGCAGCGTGACGGAGGACGCCACACCCATGTAACTGAGGCCGTCGTTAAACAGGTTCAGCGATTTAAGCTTGCGGGGCATTGCCATGTTTCTGGCTCCTTATCCGTTAACCGAGGCAATCAGGTTCACCAGGTATTTATCGGTGATGCGCTGACGCAGGGTGAGGTTTTCCAGTGGCGGCACCGGCGTGTAGTCGTAATCGAGATAGAGCTTCCCGGCTTTCAGCGATTCCTTATCATTGGCGGTTTCATCAAACCAGCAATCCGCATCCACGATATAACCGCCGCTTTTCAGTTCGCGGAATTTGGCTTTGATACCGTCAACAATGTCGCGGATGAGCACCGGGGTGATCGGTTTATCCACCGCCCACATATGCCCCTCCGCCATGGTGTCGGCAATGACCTGCGCGGTGCGGCTGTAGTTTTCAAACAGGAATAACGGGTCGTCAGAACAGGTGCGGTTTCCCCAGAAGCGGAAACCATCTTTGCGGATCAGGGTGGTGACACCGGCTTCGTTCAGCAGGTCAGCATCGGTGCCGGGTGCCTGTAAATCCCAGAACACTGATGCACTGATGCCGGTGACACCCTGCACACCAACGTTAGAAAGGGTTTTATGCCAGCCGACCGTCTGGTCGATAAAAGCACGCAGACCGAGTGCGCGCGCGGTCGCATAAGCCGGAGCACTGGCATTCTTCACCGTATCCCAGGCGATAAAGTCCGGCCAGATAACCATCAGCTCACGCTGGCTGAAATTGTCGCGATACTTGATGGCGTCAGAAATCGTTTTGCAGTTCCACGCACTGACATAGCCAAAGGCGCGCAGACTGACACACACCGAGGCCAGCGCAACCGCCACTTCCTGCGAGTCCAGCCCCGGCACGCCGAGAATGCGTGGGCGGACACCGGTCACCGCTTCGGCGGTCAGCAACGCTTTAATGCCGGTATATTTGCCGTGCTCATCGGTGCCGCCGATGATGTTGGAAATGGTCTGCGCGTGCGCATTGGCTTCATCATCGCCGCTGCCCTCTTCAACACGCACCACGATGGTGACCGGTTTGCACTGGTCAGCAATCGCCTGCAAGGAGGCCGCCAGCGTGCCCAGGGTTCCGGCTTTGGCAATCGCGGCCTGCACATTGGTGATTAATACCGGTTCATTGAGGGGGAAAGTCTTTGCGTCAGCATCGCTGGCGGTACACACCATGCCGATGACCGCCGTCGAGACCGTGGAAATAACACGCGTGCCGTCGTTGATTTCAACAACCTGCACACCGTGGTGATAGTCAGCCATCCGGGTTACTCCGTCGTTTTCAGGAGTGTCTATTTTCAGGTGTTTTTTATCGTGCAGGCGAGCAGTCTGAGATGGCTAGTACAAGGGACAACAACGCATTCAGCAATTAAACATTGCGAATTAAATATTAGAAGTAAGTTGATGATGTATACCTGCTATCAATAAATGCTTAATGTATCTATCGATCCCGCGATTAACGTTCGCACCAACATTTTTTTGGAGTATTTTTCCATGGAGGTATGACTTTGAGGCTGAATTAAAAAGGATAAAGATTAAGAGAAAATTGACGATAATAGGCGCTGGTGATTTTTAATGAGAATTTATAATGAATAGGCAAGATTCTTCTAACTACGTTTATCATTGGATTAAGACAGATTTAGAGAGTAATGATCCAATAGAGCTTTTCGACGCAGCTTTTGATGTCATGCAAAGCATAATTCATGATGGAGTGATAAAAGGAAGTGATAAATTCATTGTTGGTAAAGAAAGATGTGTCTGCTTCACGGAGTCACCACGCAATTTCATTGTGAGCGATATATCTCGTTATCAACCTTTTGGGTTTGGTTTTTCAAAGCAAAAAATATTTGAACTAGGTGGGCGCCCCGTCATTTATCAACCATCAGATGAACTGAGGCTACTAGATAACTCAATTAAATGGAGGCACGTCCAGTATGATCCCCGGAACAACTCTCATCGCAACAAAAAAGGCATTGATTTTACTTGGGAACGTGAGTGGCGCTTAAAAACTGATGAATTAAGCATTCTGGACTGTGTCGAAATTATTGTGCCTGACAGGATGTATAAAAAGGCCATTAATGACTGGGTAGATGCAGGAATTGATTTCACAATGTATAGCAATGAAGTAAGTTATGGTTACCCAGTACCTGACGAACCTTATATCTCTTATGATGAACGATTTAGAGATATAATATTAACCCTTGCAAAAGACATTTAAGGTATGACTAAGAGGGTAACGTGAGAGAGTATTGATCGGCACCAGCGATCAATCAGATGCAATTGATCGTTTATATCCATTGTCTATCAGGGGGTATTGTCGCTATCGTTTCTGCCATTCACGGAGGCGATGCGATGGAATATGTTTTGTGGGGCGTGGTGGCACTGGTCGGCTGGTTGTTATTGGGCTACTTCTGGTGCGTCTGGTTTGTGGACGATGAAGATGATGAGTATCAGGAATGCCCGTATGACTAGCCCGCTTTATGCGGGCTTTTCTTTATCTGTCAGGCAGCAACAGGCGGCTGCGGCCATTCATTGCGACTCATCACCGAAACATCAACGCGACTGAGTAGCACACGATATTTCTTCCAGGCGAGAAGCTGCTCAGCTTCTTTATTCGTTGCGATACCCAAATCAACAGCATCCTGTAGCGGGGATATTACCGCCGCCGCATCGAGTAATAATTCCGCCTTTTCCCGTCCGGCCAGCTCTTTTTCATCCGGGCGGATATCGATAAACACGCCGTTCTCGTATTTATAATTGCCTACCACGTGTTGAGGCACATCTGCCGGATCTACCTCATAAACGCTGCGCCCCTCGGCCATCCCCATCATCGACACATCCGATTCACAGGCGCAAACGATATCAGATTCATTGACCGCAATGGCACCCGCCCAGCCGGTCAGCGTCTCGTACCAGTCACGATCCCTGTCGTCTTTGAAGTAAAGCCCCGTATAAAACATGCCTTCAATATGCACGGATTCATTTTTATAAATTCTCGGATTCAAAAATGTGTCCATATCAATCTCCAATATTTACCCAGGCACCGGTTTGTCTGTTCAGATACTGCAACTGCCGATAATAAATACCCATTTTCCGCCCATCATTTCCCTCGTCGGTATTCAGGCCGGTCATGATGCAACCGGCTGGCGCTTCCCATGCTTTGATCCAGTCGCCGCCAACTTTATGCTGCTGCCCCCCACGCCGGATACCATTCACCACACCGTAACGTGCATCACTCTGGGCTTTGGTATAAGCCTCACCGGCGGGGGTATAGCTGCCTTTGGGCTGATATTTCAAATCAAAATTTGCGTAGTTTGACGGTATTATCTGGCCTGCTGTCCAGTAAAGATTTGAAGTATTCCAATATCCTACGCTTTTGTTGTTAGCCCAGAATGCACATCCACCATCCCCATTAGAATGCAGCCCTGAATCACTGTCTCCAACGTAAACGGCACTCTTTGCCCACACATTTTCATTTACAGTTATAGAGTTATTTACTGTTACTGAGCCATTTATGGTGCCTCCGTTTAAAGGCAATGCCCCAACATCCCCCGCGCTGGGTTTAAATCTTGTATCAAACACCCCGAACCAGGCAGTCCAGACTCCAGTATAAAACCCACGCCGATATTGTCTGCCACTGTTGTATTCCGTGTAAATTTGCGTACAGCCTGCATCTTTAAGCACCATCAATGAGCCGGCATTGGTCGATGGGTAATTTTTTGCGGGGGTTGCATTGGCGTTTGCCGGGTTATAGTAAAGTCCGGGCGTTGTGAGCGTATTTAAATCAATATCGGCAGTAAGGCCGATGGCCTGCCCGTTAAAAATATCCTGTGACGTCACATTCACATCGGCACTGAGCGCGCGACCATTGATTTTTCGGGTTGACGGTACGCGACCATTGGCATTGTCATTCGCCGCCTTGACCGCTTTCGGTGTCGCGGCCAGTACCTCACTGGTGCTGTCAGTGGCACTGCTGAGCTGGACAATCCCTTTGCGCGCGGTCGATGCATCCTGTGCACTGTATTTGCCGTTAGCCAGGTCAAAAGCCGTCTTGACCGCTTTCGGTGTCGCCGCCAGCACTTCACTGGTGCTGTCGGTGGCACTGCTGAGCTGGACGAGGCCTTTGCGCGTAGTGGTCGCATCCAGTGCGGTGTATTTGCCGTTAGCCAGGTCATAAGCCGCTTTCACCGCTTTCGGTGTCGCCGCCAGTACCTCACTGGTGCTGTCGGTGGCACTGCTGAGCTGGACGAGACCTTTGCGCGCGGTGGTCGCGTCCAGTGCGGTGTATTTGCCGTTAGCCAGGTCGTAAGCGGCTTTCACCGCTTTTGGTGTCGCGGCCAGCACCTCACTGGCGCTGTCAGTCGCACTGCTGAGCTGGGTCAATCCTTTCGCGGTGAGTGAGGCATCAGGGTGCCTGCGGGACTGTTCGTGCTCGGCGATTTTGTCGTCGACATAGTCCTGGGTTGCCATCACCATCGTGGTGTCGATAACCAGGTCGACTGACTCCACCGCACTGACGATAATCACCATGCGCAGCGTCTGCGCGCGCCCTGAACCCTCGGCCAGTTCCGGCTTGTAGCTCTCCGCCATATTTGCCACCGCAACCAGGGTGCCGTCAGCGTCATAAAGCCCCATTTCACGCAGCCAGAATCCGCCCACCTCCGGGGGGATCACCAGCTCGGCAATCACGTAGTTTTTCTTTTTCGCGTCCACACTGATTTTATTGAGTGCCGCGCGCCACTTTTCACGGATGAGTTTCGTCTGGGCGACATCAGGCACCGGCAACGTGCCACCACCGTCACCGACGGCCATCTGCGTGATGGTGATTTTTGTCCCGCCTGCGGTTGCAGCGGCAAACTTTGCCGCCCCGGCGGTGGTAATGAGTGTTTTATATTTAACGGTCATGCCTGCCTCTTTTAGCCGGGGTAAACAGTAAGAATGTCGCCGTCGTAGCTGACGCCGCCGGTGTACAGATAACCGGGAATGTCCTGGATAATGTTCAGGCCAATCAGGTGACGGCTGGCTGCTTTTGCATCGGCGATGAGTCGCTCCATTTCGTAGTACATTTCCTCGGTGATACCGCTTTCCAGCACACCGATATCCAGACGGAAAGTGCCGGGGGCATCATTGGTCTGCCACCATTCGGTCACGTTAATCAGGTAGCCGAGCGGCTCCACCACGCGCCGGATGGCCCCGATAGTGCCTTTGTGTTTGTGAATGTATTTCGCCGTCTGAATCACGTTGCGTTTTGCTTCTTCCGTCCAGTTCTCATCCCAGCGGTCGACCGAAAACGCCCACGCCAGATACGGCAGCAAACTTAACGGGCATTCCTGCGGGCTCCAGAGCTGGCGAAGTGGCACCGGGACGCGCGTCAGTTCCGAACAGGCTTTTGCCGCCGCCAGCTCAAGCGGCGATGAGCCCACCGGCAGCAGCCGGACGTTATTCATCAGCACCTCCAATCACGATTTTGTAATCCGCGCAGTAAGAAGCCTGGGTGTCATCGAGCACAATGTCGGCCAGCGGTTTAGCCAGCTCGACACGCTGCACACCTTCCACGTGCAGCGCGGCATAAATCGCAGACTTGCGGATATCACGCCCGAGGCGGTGCTGCGCACTGATGTAAGCCTTGAGTTTCGCTTCGGCTGCCTGCCTGACCGGCTCCATTTCCGGGCCGGGATAAAGATAAAGCGTGGCGTCGATTTCATAGTCGACGATGGCCGCTGACTGCACCGTCACCCGGTCAGCCACCGGACGCACATCCTCATCATTCAGGGCAAGGCTGACGATATTCACCAGCTCGGCGCTGGCGGTGCCGTTCCCTTCACGCGACAACACCGAAATAGTGACGCAGGCCGGTGACGGGCTGATCACCGACACATCCGCGACCCGCCCGTCGGCACTGCGACCATGGAACTGATACGCCCCGACCGGCCCGGCGACACTCAGCCCTTCAAATGACTGCTGAATCCGCAGACGGAAATCACTGTCAGATTCCATCACCGCAGCCACCGGCGGGATAGCGGTGTCATCGGCAGGCGTAATGACAAGGCGGGTGACGTTATTATTTGCGCCGAGCACATCGAGGTCGTTTGCCCTGGCGTGTGCCAGCATCACGGCCAGTGCTGACTCGTTAATGCGCTGGCGCAAAATCAGCTCACGATACGCATTCTCTTCCAGCAGTTTGACGATAGGCTCGGATTCCAGCGACAACGTGCGCGCGACCGCTTCCTGCTCATCTTCGGGATAGAGGGAAATCAGCGTCGCTTTGCGCTCAGCGAGCAGGGTTTCATAGTCCAGCACCTCGACCACATCCGGGGCGGGTAACTGGCTCAGGTCAATGGTTGCCATAGTCTCAGCTCAGGGGAATGGTTAAGGAAAATGACGCGCCACCGGTGCCGGTACGCACGCCTGTGATGTCGACAAATAACGTGCCAACGGTGGTGCTTTCAAAGGTGATGGCCGTCAGCCGGATACGCGGCTCCCATTTCAGGATTGCCATATAGCAGGCGGACATAATTTGCAGGCGCAGCGCCGGGTTATCGGGCTGGTCAATGAGTGCCGACAGCAGCGAGCCGTAGTCGCGGCGCATCAGGCGCGAGCCGATGGGGGTGATAAGAATGTCGTGCACGCTCTGACTGATATGTGCGGAATCGGACACACTCAGACCGGTGGCACGGTTCATGCCGAGATAGCGCACCGTCATTGGGTTCCCTCCGTCTGACTTCCGCCACGCTCAACGCCACCATGTTTATGATTATCCACCTGCACACCGTTGGATTTAAAGGTGCCGCCGCCGTGCTCGATATTGCCGCTCATGCTGCCGCCCTGTTTCACTTCCAGCGTGCCAGTGGTGAGCTTGTTTGTGCAGACCACTTCCGGGGTATCGAGGGTGATTTTCTGGCTGGCCTTAACCGTCACCACCGGCACCGTGACGACCACAGATTCGGATGCCGTGACCGAGGCGGTTTTAATGCCTGAAACGATGAGCGCCCCGGTCTCCGGTTCGTACTCCATCACGGCACCATCAGGAAAGGAAATATGCAACGCATCGGCAGACGCTGATGGCGCGGGGTGGTCATCGGAATAGATGCCAGGCAGCACAAAGGCGGTATCCAGCTCGCCGCCCACCGCCAGCACTAACACCTGCTCGCCGACCGAGGGTGCCCACCATGTGCGGGAGCGACCGGCGCGGGACGTCAGCCAGTGAAGCCAGTCGGTTGTGATGCCGCCTGTTTCAATGCGGCACAACGCCTGCACGGTGTCGACATCGGTCACGATGCCTGTGCGGATAATGTTGCGCAGAAGGCGCGCGAGATCATTGAGTGATGAAAGTGTTTTCATGAAAGAAAGGATGCCGCCCGTAGGCTCGAGCGGCAATGTAGTAGTGTTATTTCAGGAACTGCACAACGTTAAATTTATTTTTTTCGTGACTCAGTTAGTAGATAAGCCAAGTTTGGGAATTTTTTATTGAGACTCGTAATTTCTTTATCAGAAAAACTTTCCTCTAGTAATGGAGCATTATTATCATCGCCACCAGAAATAAATTTATGGATTACATAAATAGAAGGCTCAGAAATTGGCTTGTTGTTTCTCGGTGATGAATTAAATTTATCAATCCCATCACAATAATAATGAACCCCAAAATCTTTAATAATGCCCCTGAATTTCGATTTCCAAAATTCCCTTTCCTCACTATAGGATTCTTTATGGGAATCCATAAGTATTTTGTGACCTAACCGGTCAGCTGTTTTGAGCAATCTCGCAGCATCTAACCACAATTCCCTATCATCAGGCGCTGCGTCATCTTTTTTAGGTTCAAGGACTTCATAAGCACGTTTCAAATATTCTTTGGCATCTTTGAAATAATCTTCTGACATGTGCCTTCTCAAGTTATATATCAACGTGGTCAGTGTTGCTACAGCTGCCAGAAGAGCCACAAAGCTGACATAATGATCACTCTCGGAACTAATAAGAAGGCGCACCAAAAAGAACACGAAAAAAATGAAACTGAAAAGGCAAAAAATATAAAAAATAACATTCACAAATGAAAATGGCCTAAGCCAACGCAGCATTTTCTTCGCCTTCAAAAACAGGCTGCTTTCTATAACATCATCCCTAAGATTTTCCAGCATACGACCCCTCTTAATCAATCCTTCTAGCGAATGCCTCAACTATTAGTTTCGTCATTAGATATTCATCATCTCTGCTAATACCTAACAATACCCTGGGAGAATATACCACCTCTTTTTGATTACGCCCTGGCTTATCCTTTAACCCCTCCTGATGCACCCGCGCAATCCGTTGCACCCGCCCGGTAAACTCCACCAACGCGGCCTCATTTGTACCCTTAGCCTTCATATACCGGTTGGTGCGCAGCTTCGTAAACATTTCACGCTTCACCCGGCCTTTCTTGCCCTTCACCGGCTGACGTTTTCGGGTGGCATACGGTGTGCCGTCCGGTGCCTGCTGGCGTTTAATTCGTTGCTGCTGCGAAGCTCTGAGCTGCTTCGCAATCTCGGCGGTCATCCTGCGGCGCGCAGCCGGTGACAGGCTGGCAATCAGCCCGGCGAGCTTGTCCTCAAAGGGTCTGAACTCATTCATGCCACTGACTCACCAGCTCGCCATGCGCATAAAGCTCCATCGGACGGGTGACATTCTCCGGCAATGGCGGCTCTGGGACGTGCTTCACGTGCAGCGCTTCACCTTCCTGCCTGACCAGCGTGCGCTCGGTCAGCAGCAGGCTGATACTCACGTCGACACTTTCGTCGTCGTTAATATCCGCGATATAGGTGAAACCTCTTTTCTTACCCTCATCCGTGGTCATGATGTCAGGCTGGTTTTCCCGCAGCCAGGCATTGACCGGCACAATGAGATAATCCAGATCGCCGTGATAATCCGTGACCACAATGTTGAGCGTGTACTGATTTTCAAACGACAACGAGGTCGCAAGTGTTGCGGCAATTTTCCCGCTGTCGATAAAAATGCGCAGCATATCTGGGTTATTACGCAGCACCGGAGCGGCATCACAAAGGGCTTTGCGTAAACTGGCGGGCTTGAGCATCGAGTTCGTCCTGGCAGTGTCTGATGGTTTCAGTCTGGGCAGCACAGCTAATGAGTGCTGCCTCAAGCTGGCGAATATCCGCGCTTAAATCACCGTTAGTGCGCGGGCGGCTTGCCGGGATCGGACACAGCGCCACTTTCGGACAGCCACTGTAAATAATCGGCGGTGGTGGTGAAGGCGGGACGGGTGTGCAGCCGGATAATGTCATCAGGCAAATCAGACTCATACCATTCACGCAGCGCTTTATTTTCATTGAGTAACCTCGTCACGGTGTTGCCACGGTTTGCCGCCAGCGTGTTCGCGGTGGCGAGTTTATTGCTTAAATCAACCTGCGCCTGCTCGTTACGCTGTCGGATACTGGCGGCAACATCGAGCTGATTGCGCAGCATGGTTATCTGGGTTTTCTGCTCACCAGCGACACGGTTTGCCTTTTCAAACGAGCGGGTGAGCGTGCTGTTTTCGCGCTTCATCCACACCAGACCGGCGACAGTCAGCACCAGCAGAATAATCAGCGTTTTCATTGCGCCCCCTTAAGGCAGTAAGTCAGCTCACGCGCGCGGCGGTTTTCGAGACCTCTGTTTTTTTCGCCGTTGACGTACACCCAGCGCGGAAGCTGGTTGCACGCCTGCGCCCACTGCTGGCGCTTGATAAACGAGACCAGCGTCGAGCGACAGGCCGCCCCGGTGCCGACGTTAAACGCAAAACTGACCACCGCGTCATAGACTGGCTGCGGCATGGCAACTGGTGCGCAGACTGCAAGGCGTCGCTCAACATTCAGCACGTCGCTGACCAGGTTTTGCGCCGCCTGCTGCTCGGTGATATTGCCTTTAGGCGTGACACCGGCGGTATGCCCGATGCCTGACGTCCAGACACCGGCGCTGCACTGGTAGGGTTTCAGGCGGCACCCTTCGAGGTCGGCAATCAGCGCCAGCCCGTCGGGTGAGGTTTTCAGTAAGCGGAAATCCGGCACCATGACAGCGAGTGCCAGCACCACGGCCACGCTGCAACGTTTAACGATTGATGCCACGTATCACCCCCTCATCCAGCCCCATTGCGCGCAGATAACGGAAGGTCTGACGGCGATACCAGAAATTCACCAGCGCGGTGAAAATCGCACAGCCGCCGCCGACATAAAGCGCCATTTTTTCCGGCGTCTGCGTTCCGAAATACGCCAGCGCCACCGACAGCCAGTAGGTGACAAACGTCGTGATTTTTTCCATTGTCAGTCCCATAAGTTCAGCGTCTCCGCAACAGGGGAAGAATCGATATCCGGCAGCTCAACGGCGGTGCCGTGGGGCATTTCCTCGCCCAGTTCGGCGAGACCGGGATTCGCCAGCAGCACCGCCTCAACCACACCGCCGGTGCGCCCGTAGTGGCGCGCACAGAGTGCGTCCAGCGTGTCGCCCTGCAGGGCAATCACCTTCATCAGATTTGCCCGATGATGCAGCGTGATTTCCCCTGTAAACGGGAGACCGCCCAGCGCATATCGCGCCACAGCTCATCAATGGTGCTTTCCACGTCGTCGGCTTTTTTGTCGCCTTTGGCGCTCGCATCCACGCCGCGATAACGCTCGTAAAGGGTCGCGGTGGTCATCGCGACGACCGCACGCAGGTAGTAAAAACAGCGCACGCTTTCACCGTCGAGTATTTCGGCAGGCACATCGGCCAGGCACTCAAAGCCGAGTGCCATCTGCACGCTGCGGTACTCGAATAACTCGGCGTTGGTCTCGGCGATGCCGTCCTTAATCGCCACGCGCAAGCGTTCCGGGGTAACGGTGTGCTCAAGGCGCATCAGCTCCCGGACGCGTACCGGGTCGACCGGCGGGAAAAAGAAGGTGTTGCTGATAACCGGCTCGCGCACCGGCGGCGGGGGAATAACCACACCGGCCTGCGGTGAGTCGGGCTTGCTGATAATCACTGTCGTCATGACAACCTCAAAATAGGTGGACGGTGGACGCCGGTATCGGTAAGGAATCAATCCAGCCTCAACCGGCGTGCCGTCCGGCGCGGGGCGCATTCTTAACCGGTGGTTTTATCCACTTTGCGGGGGCGACCGCGTTTGCCTGGTGTGGTCGCAGGTTTACGCGCTCCGTGTTTTGTCTTTGGCTTTTTAACCGGTGCAGGTTTGGGTTTCAGCGCACTTTCGAGGCGCTCAATGTCCTTTTTTACCCCCGCCTGCGCATCGAGCTGCATCGCACGCTTGAGGTGCTCCAGCGCATCCGCCAGCAGCCCTTCGTCACGCAGTACCAGCCCGGTGATTTTGTGCAGGCGCCCACGCACTTTGTCGGGCATATCGGCGGCGCTGGTCAGCGTCTGGGTGGACAGCAGCAACCCAATATCGACCGGCTCACCGGCAGCGTGTGCACGCATGGCCGCCAGTGCCACATCTTCGGCCAGCACATACGGCGTGGTGCGCTTATGTTGCGCGGGCATGGTGAGACCGTACTGCATCGCGTAGCGGGCAATCTCCAGCGCACCGGCAATGTCACCGGCATCGAGCTTCCACAGCATGACGGTCATCACGATGTCATCCTGCGCGCCTTTTCCCTCGCTCAGCACACCGGCAATCCAAGGCGCATAGGACGGCAACAGCGCGCGCTTTTTGTCGGCTTTGCGCTCAATGGAATGAATGGTTTTTAACGTGCGTTGGTCAGCGGCCAGTTTGACCAGCATCTGCTCGTAAGCACTTGCATGACGCAGCGGGTTATCGTCCCGCTGCGCGGTCACAATGGCCGAGACCCGCATCATGTGACGTGCGGCGGGACTCGTCATGGCTTACGCCTCCTGCGCCGGTGCGTCGGCTTTCACTTCTTCCGGCGGTGCAGCAAACTCACCGAGCTTGATGTTTTCCACCAGGCAACCGGCGGCGTAGTCTTCAATCACGTAATCGATATTCATTGATTCGTAGTTTTCGATGCGGTCGAGCTTGCCGTTCTCATCAATGATGCGGCGGTGGCTGTCGTCCATGTAGTAAATCGACAGGTTTTCCAGTGTGGTCACCATCAGACCATTGGCCGGGAAGTACGGCACGCGCACCGCAGGCAGGTTGCCGATGCGTTTCTGGCTGACAATCACATCCGCCGCCATCGCCTCGGTGTTGGCCTGCTCCTGGTTCACAATCGGGAAATATTTATCCGCCAGCAGCTGACGGCCACAGATGACGACTAAATCCGGATCTTCCTGATACCACGGCGCAATCATGTTGTTGGTCGCATCCATCACCAGCGCGTCGAGGTTGGCGTAATCACCGTTTTTACCCACGCGGATCACCGCTGAAATCACGCTGCCATCGTCGGCGGTGACTTTATCCATCACGCGCGCTTTCGCTTCGTTGCGGTACTTCTGCAACCAGCCGACCGCCACGTCCTGCAACAGCGGATTTTTGCTGCGGTCAGAGGTCGCCGCACGCTTGATACCATTGAAACCCGCCATAATTAAATCGAGCGACTGACGCTTGATGATGGCGTTACGGATACGGAGCTGGAAGTCCTGGAAACGCGCCCATAAATCGAGGGTGCGGAAACGAATATGGAAATCGAAGTTAATCTGGTCACATTCGTATTTGTTGGACTCCAGCGCGGTGAAATCTTCGGTTTTGCGTTCGTCACCGCTGGCGGTATCGGCGGTGCTGGCAATCGAGCCGGAGACACCGACACCGATTTTTTCACCCTTCATTTCCGCGACCGGCACCATGTTGATGCGGGTCAGAAAGTCGGATGACTCCTGCATGGTGTTCATCAGGGTCTGCGTGACGGACGGGTCAACGCTGAATTTTTTGGTCATGTCACCGGCGTCGACGTTGTTGAGCTTCGCCACCTGGGTGAGATAGGCATTAAATTTAAATCGGGTCTGTGGCTTCATGGTTATTCCTGAATGAGTGTTGGTTTTGTTCCGGCAGTGCGTCCGGGCTTAACAGTTGGTCAGCATCGAGTCGCCATTGCCGCCGCTCGACGGTTCACGGCGGCGCTGCGCAAAGCTCTCGGTCTTATCGAGGGAGGTTTCCAGTGAGGTGAGTTTCTGCTGGCTTTCCTCAAGCTGGGTGGTGAGTTCGCCCTGGAGGGTGTTGAAGGATTGCTCCATCGCAGAAAGACGCTGCTCAGTGGCGTCGTGGTTGGCCTGCACCTGCTCGGTGACAACGGTGACCGCCTCATGCACATCGTTAAAACGCGCGTCATCATCGGCCTGTTTACGGCTGAAAATGCCTTTCACGGTGTCGGTCAATTTGGTCAGCAGGGTGTCGGGCTGGTCTTCAAATTCCAGCTCGGCCAACGTGGCAACCGAGAACAAATCCTCCGGGCGCTCTTTACGGCCAGAAAGTGGATTGGTTTTGGCACGGGAGCAGAATTCCAGATATTCCGTGCCGAGGCTTGCCGGATCGTCGGTGACCGCGAGACCAATCAGATAGCACTTGCCGGTGTTGGAGAAATTCGGGCGAATTTCCATGGAGGTGTAAACCTTCTGGCCTTTACCGACCATTTCCACCAGGTTTGCCAGTGGGTTGATGCGGGCAAACAGTGCCAGCTTGCCATTCAGCGCGGAATCGTCATCAATGGTTTCGGCTTTCAGCTCGGTGACATCGCCGTAACGGCAGAATGGGCTGTCGGGTAACACACTGGTGATGTGTTCGAGATTGATGCGTGCGCCATAAACGCGCGGGTCAAATGAATCGGCCATTTCCTGAATATCGGTGCCGCTGATGACACGACCGTCGCAGGTATCACCTTCGACGCCGATGCGGAACCATTTAGAAACTTTTTTTGCCATGGTCAGGAGTCCTGAGTGTGGAGTGATTGGGTCAGGCTTAGTTTCCTGACTCCGCACCCGGTCTGCCATTCATCCCGGATGGCTTACCCCTGACACAACAGCACCTTAGCGCACATCACCCGCCGCTTAAGTAGCCTTGCCTCTATAAAATAATGCGAGGCAATCATGACCATCATCACAGACACCTCCCTGACTCTTGACCCACGTCGACAGGCGTCACTGCTTTACTGGCAGGGATTTTCCGTGCCGCAGATTGCCGAAATGCTCGGCCAGAAACGCCCGACAGTGCAAAGCTGGAAACAGCGCGACGGCTGGGACGGCATTGCACCGATTACCCGCGTGGAAAACAGTCTTGAAGCGCGGTTAATTCAGCTCATCACCAAGACGAAAAAAGACGGTGGCGACTTCAAAGAAATTGACCTGTTAGGCCGACAGATTGAGCGGCTGGCGCGGGTGAACCGTTACAACCAGACCGGCAGTGAAGCGGATTTAAACCCCAACGTGGCGAACCGCAATAAGGGCGAGCGTAAGAAGCCGAAAAAGAACTATTTCAGCGATGAGGCTATCGGGAAACTGGAAGAGATTTTCTTTGCCGAATCCTTTGAATATCAGCTCGGCTGGCATCAGGCGGGACTCCAGCACCGTATCCGCAATATCCTCAAATCCCGCCAGATTGGCGCGACGTTTTATTTCTCGCGTGAGTCGCTGTTACGCGCCCTGAAAACCGGCCATAACCAGATTTTCCTCTCGGCCAGTAAGACGCAAGCGTATGTGTTCCGCGAATACATCATCCAGTTCGCGCGCCTGGTCGATGTCGACCTGACCGGCGACCCGATTGTCATCGGCAACAACGGTGCAAAACTGATATTTCTCGGCACCAATTCCAACACCGCGCAGAGCCATAACGGTGACCTGCTGGTTGATGAAATTTTCTGGATACCCAACTTTCAGAAACTGCGCAAAGTGGCATCGGGCATGGCGTCACAGCAGCACCTGCGTTCGACCTATTTCTCGACCCCGTCCACGCTGGCGCATGGCGCTTATCCGTTCTGGTCTGGTGAACTGTTCAACAAGGGGCGTGCGGATAAAAGCGAGTGTATTGACCTCGATATCAGCCATGCGGCATTAAAAAACGGCGTGGCCTGCGCCGATGGTCAGTGGCGGCAGATTGTGAACATTGAGGACGCACTCGCCGGGGGCTGTGACCTGTTTAATCTCGACACCTTAAAACGCGAAAACAGCGCCGATGATTTCCGCAATTTATTCATGTGCGAGTTTGTCGACGACAAAGCCTCAGTATTCCCGTTCGAGGAGCTGCAACGCTGCATGGTCGACAGCATGGAAGCCTGGGCGGATGACTGGCAGCCGTTCGCCACACGCCCGTTTGGTTATCGCCCGGTATGGGTTGGTTATGACCCGTCACACACCGGTGACAGCGCCGGATGTGTGGTGCTGGCCCCGCCAGTGGTTGCAGGGGGTAAATTCCGCATTCTGGAGCGTCACCAGTGGAAGGGGATGGACTTCGCGACACAGGCCGAGTCCATCAAAAAACTCACCGAAAAATACCACGTCGAATACATCGGTATCGATGCGACCGGCATCGGCCAGGGTGTTTACCAGCTCGTCAGAGCATTCTACCCGGCCGCACGGGAAATCCGTTACAGCCCAGAGGTGAAAACCGCGATGGTGCTCAAAGCCAAAGACACCATTGGCCGTGGGTGCCTGGAGTATGACGTCAGTTACACCGACATCACCGCCTCGTTTATGGCAATCCGCAAAACCATGACCGGCAGCGGTCGCAGTGCCACCTATGAAGCCAGCCGCAGTGAAGAAGCCAGCCACGCCGATGTTGCGTGGGCAACCATGCACGCCCTGTTAAATGAGCCACTCACCGCCGGTAGCGGCAACGCATCAACCTCAATACTGGAGTTCAACTAATGGCGAAGAAAAATAAAAAACACGCAGCAAAAAACACAGTCACACCACCGGCTGCGGCACCGCAAAAAATGGAAGCCTTCACCTTTGGTGAGCCGTCGCCGGTGCTCGACCGCCGTGACATTCTCGATTACACCGAGTGCGTCGGTAACGGCAAATGGTTTGAGCCACCGGTGAGTTTTACCGGGCTGGCGAAAACCCTTCGCGCCGCCGTTCACCACAGCTCGCCGATTTACGTAAAGCGCAATATTCTTGCCTCGACGTTTATCCCGCACCCGCTGTTATCGCAGCAGGATTTCAGCCGCTTTGCGCTGGATTTTCTGGTGTTTGGCAATGCGTTTCTTGAAAAGCGGATGAGTGTCACCGGCAAACTGTTAAGGCTGGAAACCTCACCGGCCAAATACACCCGCAAGGGCACCGGCGAGGATGCGTACTGGTTTGTGCAGTCGTTTGTCACCCCGCATGAGTTCGCGCCCGGTTCCGTGTTTCATCTGCTGGAGCCGGACATTAATCAGGAGCTTTACGGCCTGCCGGAATACCTCAGCGCGCTTAATTCTGCCTGGCTGAATGAGTCGGCAACCTTATTCCGCCGCAAGTATTACCAGAACGGCGCGCATGCCGGTTACATCATGTATGTGACTGATGCAGCGCAGAGCAGCACCGATGTGGAAGCGCTGCGCGAAGCAATGCGCAGCTCAAAGGGGTTGGGGAATTTTAAGAACCTGTTTTTCTATGCGCCGAACGGAAAACCGGACGGGATTAAAATCGTGCCGCTCAGTGAAGTGGCAACCAAAGATGATTTCTTTAACATCAAAAAGGCAAGCGCTGAGGACTTAATGAGCGCACACCGAGTGCCACCGCAGATGATGGGTGTCATCCCGAATAATACCGGTGGTTTCGGTGACGTGGTGAAAGCCGCTCAGGTGTTTGTGCGTAACGAGCTGACGCCATTGCAGGAGCGAATTAAAGAGGTAAATGAGTGGGTTGGTGCCGAGGTGATCCGCTTTAAACCTTACGAACTGACTCCCGCCGAATAACTCTGATTGAAGCCGCTCACAAAGCGGCTTTTAACACCATCGCCTTACTTCCTCAGACGCTCCACAAAGCAATCCGCTGATAGCTACAACCAAACGCAGCAGTATATTTAAAAAATCCCACAACGATGCAATGAGACAATAATAATCTGTAGAAGCCGAATCCTTTTTCTAACTGTGTGATACGGCAATGCGAGATTAAAATTACAGTCGGCTAAGAGCGAGCAGCGGACGTTAGCCGCTCTCACAAAGAGTAATCTGTATTACCCATGGGCTTTAGTCTTAATAAATATCGATATCATTACATCTGCTTTAAAATCCGGCTGATATTTGCAGCCAGATATTCCTCATTTCCCGAATAGCAGTTTCAACCATGTCATCACCTGACGAAGTGGCGCTGATAGCGCCTTGTACTAATTTTCTACCTTCTGATGAAGAAATCAGGGTGTGCAGTACTCCCCATCCTTCCACTTGATGAGATATGGAGATTACTGATAGTCTTAATTGGAGGGCGTTAACTTTACCGGAGTATTATATGATTAGGATGATAATACCTTGTTTTCTATTCCTATTTTGTTCGCCTTTAATGGCTGAGTCTGTTACATACACGTGCGAACAAAAGTATAGTGTTAATATTGATGCGAGTGGTCATACTGGAACCATAAAAGTTTACAAAAATGGTAAACCAGCAGCAATAACCAAGTCAGATAAATTTTTTATAGATCTAGTGAAACAAGCTTATGATATGAATGGTAATACAGTTACTAATTACTCAGCATATAAAGGATTTGATCATTCTAAAGAAAGCGTTACCGTTTCTGATTTTTATACATTAATAACTCAAAATGATTTTTTAGATCGTCCTTCAAAAAAAGCCAAACTTCAGACTTTGTTTCCTGGCCGTTCTAAACCTGAATTACTAAGTTGCGATTTGGGTCTTGATTTTAAAGGTGTTGATCTGTCAGGTATAGACTTTTCCGATCTTATCCAAGAGGAATCGAAAAAGCCACCGCCTCGGTAATTCTAGGGGCTGCACTTTAATTGGTTAGACAATGAAATAAATACCTGCATATTAACTATGCGGTCATGTAACTAAAAAACTCCTAATATGGACTGACCCCATGTCGCATTGATGGGGTGGCAGTTGATGCAAAGTTACATCATGACTCAACTCGCAGAATGCGCGAGCTATGTAAACGTAAACCAACCATCACCCAGTTCGCCATGATTTTAATAGTGCAAAACGTCTTGAAGAGAAAATATTCACCATTCCCCACGAATAGTTGATGTCTCATGTGGCTCTGTACCAAATGCAGATGCCACAAGAGCACCTCCGTTCCTGGCCTCACCTGCCTCTCGAACACATTAGGCAGCTAAGAGCGAGGAGCAGACGTCATGTCATTCGTGAAGATCCCTGAACACACTGGTTTTAAAGTGTCTTGATGATAAATTGTGACTAAATTACCACATGATGTAAGCAATAAACGCAGGACAGGATGTAGATTTAGCAGTAATCTTATGAATATACAGTAACCTAACCACCAAAGAGGCATAGCATGCGGAACAGCTTTTCAGGATTCTATGGCATCAGTGAAGATTCGATAGGTACAGTGTTTACATCAGAAAATACGATATTCATTTTCGATGCAAACATCCTCCTTACTCTCTATCGATGCGAGGAAGAAACCCGTAACCGCTTCTTTGAAATATGGGGTAATATAAAAGAACAATGTTGGTTCCCTCATCAGGTATGTCTCGAATATCAACGCAACCGGCTAAAAGTGGTCAAGGACAGCCGTGATGCGCTAGAAAAAATACCCAAGAAAATCAAGATATCTATCAATGAGCTAAAAACTCAATTCTTTGATGGTGAACATAATCAAACTATCTCACGATATTCCAATTTAAAAGGTGAGCTAAACACCCTTTTTAGTCAGATAGATAATATTGTCAATGAATTTTCTGAAAACCATATTGATGTCAGAAAAAATAATATCGATTTTTTGAAAAATCATGATGTGATACGTGATAAAATTGACGAATTAACGGAAGGTCGTATCGGCTCTGCACCTCAAGAACAGAGTATTATAGACGCTCTAAATAAAAGTGGAAAAATCCGCTATAAGTATAAAACCGGCCCTGGCTTCGAAGATAGTGCAGATAAGAAAGAAGGTTTCTATTCATTCGGCGGTATTAATTATGATGCTGAATATGGTGATTATTATGTCTGGAGTCAGATTCTTGAATATGTAAGCGGAAAACCAGACAGCAATGTCGTTTACGTTTCGAATGATGCTAAATCTGATTTTTACTATAAGATCGAAGGTAAAATTCGCGGCCCTAATGAATCTCTTCGCTCAGAAATAAAAGAACAGGGTGCAGCAGAGTTTCTACTTCAAAATGTTGATACCTTTCTCCATCATGCTAATAACCATTTAAATGCAAGAATAGATGAGAATGTCATTACAGAGCTGACAAATGCCAGTGCAACCAATGTAATTAGCTCACCATCCCTTAAATACTTTAAAAATAGAAGTAGAATATCTAATTACCTATCCGAAATCAATCAATTAGATATAGAAAGCATGGTGAGTGCTGATCAAATATATCCTATTTACTCTAAATATCAACAACTACTGATATCTTACAGTATTGAATTAGAGAATATAAATGATGCACCTTTGGAAGAATTAGAGAGCTTGCAAGGTGCTGGACTTATGGCGAGAAAAGAACATCTGGCATTACATATAAGCCGCATCAAGGATTTACTAGATTCTTTAGGTGCCAGAATGACATATTTACAAGAAGTAGATGCTATTGAGCAACTTCGGCAGAATGAATAACCTACCATCAGCCCCCCTTATCTCTTTATTATAGAAGAAAAATGGGGGGCTGATTGTCATCGCTCAGTCCGATTAGTGATTTTTTTATTTGGCAACAGAGCAGATCAAACAATCCGAGTTGAGTTCATTTAAATTAATATACTATTTCGTACGACTAGATAGGCAACGTCCGCTTTTGGCACAGAGCGGCCCATCAGATTATGTTTAGCCCTATGCTGTACCATTGTCCGTTCAAATCTGAGCTAATACATTTGAACTGACACCCACCGCATAATCCACGGTATCACCAGATCAGGTAGCGCATTTTCAACGCCCTCTTTTCACTTACTCAGACGTCCCTCACACCGCGTAACGCCACAACCACAACGTGCATACCTGCGCATCGCTCAACACCTCAGCGAGGCGTTCATACGGTGGAAAATAAAATAATTAAATGCTTCAGCGCGCAATGCTATCCCCGCCACGCCTGCCCGCTTCATGAGGTGGTTTTAATGCAGGTGCATTTAGGCTATCAGCCCACTACTGGCAAGAAGATAAATATCGAAGCCCTCACATTCTTTCGGATGCAAATTCATTCACTATAGACATGCAGTGAAAATATGTTGTAATTCTGAGTATTGAGGTAAATTTTACCTTGTTAATCGACTTCACACACATCAAACAGGAACGTTGAAATGGGCGGGGAAACCTCTGCAATACAGCATGTCGCGAATAAAATCACTCAAGACATTTTTAAGGTTTTTAAGTGGCAACGAGCTGTCAGCCAAGACATGAACTGGGACTGCGATCTTCAAGCTCATGACAAAAAAACACACCCAAGTGATGTAGTATTTTTTTACATCGACCCTTATGAAGAAGAACTAGTTTATTTAAACACCGATCTGAAAAGTTATGCCGAAGGAAGTATTGGTAAATCAATAGTTGAAGGTGCCATCTCATCTTTAGCTCTCGCCACAGAATGCGCAAACATCAGTCCTCAATGGCGTACAAGATACGTTTTAGATGAGTCATTAGGGTACAATGTTCGTGGCTTACTTTTTCTTTACAATCATGACAATCTTTATGACAAAGATTTTTACTCTAAAGTAATGAAAAAAGTAGATCCGGAAGTTATTAAATGCCCTCCTAATGTAAAACTACATATTTTAGACCCCTATAAAATATCAGACATAATAAACATATCGTCTGACATCAAAATGCTCATTGGCTCGGGTGAACTACCGCAACCAGACCAGTATCATTATTACTACCCTGACCTTGCGCTAACCAGAATAAAACACCCTGTTAACCACAAAACTGCTGCAACCATTGAAATGTTGTCATCTCCATATGTGATACTGAAGCATGAAAGTTTTAGTTGGATGGGTGATGCAAAAGATAGCGGTTATGTTATTTACTATAACCAGCCAGGCAATAGTGTTGATGAATTTGTTTATTTTTTTGATATGTTATCAAATTATCAAATTCTTACTGATGCAAAAAAAATCACCATCAGACACTGCTATATAAATTCACATCAAGATGCTATCCACAATTTTGAACGAGCAAAGCTTAAATACAGCTCACATTGGCTGCTTGGGGAAAATGAACGGCTTTTTTCTAAAGTTAGCTTTGATAAAGTTGCAACGATTGTTGTTCAATACAGTCTTGAAGCCATTGGGATGGAGCAACGCTAATGAAAAACTCAAATATATACTTTGCAACTGATAAAAACATTTATGATGCATTGCATCACAAACGAATCACAATAACGAAATTGCGAGACATCCTTTTAACGAAAGGAATTATTGTTTCATCGGAGCTTTCAAAGGAAGAATTAATCGAGGAAGTGTGTAAACTCCCTCAAGGGTTCAATGATTTAGATGCTTTAAAAGAACTTGTCCAGACATACGACAAAAGAGAAAGTACAACCAATGTCAAATTAAACACAGTATCATCTCAAAATGAGCTGAAGGCAGCAGCGGAGCAAATAAAGAAAAAATTAACAACAGGTGCAGGTGAGACAGTTTCCATTACTGCAAAAAAAGACGGTTCACTTTCAATTGAAGTAAACTATCAAGATATAGATTTATCAAGAACAGCATTAAGACAAATAGATAATAGAAATATAAAAATAGAAATGAAACCGGGTGACTGTAATGTTGATATCCGCATGCCGCAGAACCAAAAGGCAAAGGATGTAGTAACATTATTCCAAAGTGAGCTTTCAAAAATAAAGTCTGTAGATGTTGAGAAGTTTGAAATATCTCTTGAAGCTGTTACAACCCCGGTACTCAGGAGTCAATTCTTTCAGGAATTGATGAATGGATTAAATGGTTATGAAATTGATGACGTCACTAATGTAGAGCTAAATCGCTATAAATCCCAGAATAGCGATGATGAGGATGACGAAGAAATTGAAACAGGATTTGTTAAAAAAGCCGTTCTAAAAGGTGAATCCGTTAATAGCTCAGGTATATTTTCTCAGTTACATAACAAAGGTTATTACATCGGTAGAATTGCATGGTCTGCCACACCTAAAAATGGTGTCGGTGATCGCATTCTTGTAGAAGCGTTCTTTAAAAATGCTGAAAAATGTTCTGATTTCTCATACCAAATTAAAGGAATGAATAATCACAGACCAAACGGCTATAATGTATCGATACGAGCCGCAAATGATTTTGAGAAAAAAGAAATTAGTAGCTTAATTGAATCATCAGCAGAGAACGCCTATAATATCGTAATTGGTAATAAGGTGGATGAGCATGAAAAAAGTTAAATGGATTATATTAAATAGCCGTTTTTCAATAAGCGAGACCATTGAAAAACTTATGAACGACCCTTTTACAGAACATAAAGGGAAGGGATTTATTTTTGACAAATCCAGGAAATCTAACTTTCATGGCCGCTTTATTGAAAAAGTAATCAGTGAAGACAAAGTCAGTAATTTATACGGTGACATCACGACAATAGAAAGAATTGACTATAGAACGACCTCGTTTAGTATAGACGAACAATTCTCCCCAGTTGTCTTAATTGATAATCCACCAAGGACTCTTAAGCCATTTGCTCAAGCCCTTGTTCGAAATTTAGGATTAGGTGTCAGTTTAGAGGAAATAGATGTTGATCCGTTTACGTGGTTTACTGCTTTAAATGAAAATATTACATTAAAGATCCTACAGCTCGATGTATCTCAAATACAAGTTGCTGAGTTTGCAGTCGCAAAAATGCAAATCAATAGCTCAAATGATTTAAAAAAATATTTCATAGATGATTTATCAAAAAAGACTCTAAGGCTCGATCGCTTGACCTGCTCTATTCATGAACAAGAATTCAGTGGGAAATTAAAGCTATTCCGAAATGGTATGGCTCAAATTGATGCTCGTTCGGAAAGAGATCTGTCTGAATTGCTTTTTTCAAGTTTAATGAAAGCTAGATAGTTTTTCTTGATGGCTGCCTAAATGACAGCCATCACCTTTAAATTTATCCTCTACCCCCTGAAAAAACAATAATCAATAATTGGATAAGAAAATATTTTATCCTTGTAAGTAACCGTTCCTCCACGGGTAAGTACCTCCAACTCCCACCTATTAGGGATTATTCCCTGCTTCGACAGGTCAAAGCGAATTTGTGTAAAACGTTCACATTCCTGGCGTGTTAATCTCGCTGATGGTGCTCTGCCTAGAGATTTTAATAAACTATGACTTTGTAGTGGTGTCTTATCCTGTAATGATTGTTCTTTCAACTCATCCCTGAGTACCTTCAGTACGTCAGCATCTCTCCAACTAACATCGCCACTATCCAGAAGATTTAACACCGCTGCGGCTTGCTCAGACGCTGTAGGTAGCACATCAACCTCACTATTCAAATCATCCAACCCACAGTTATTGACAGGACTCCGAGTCGCGGCAGAGCCGCTCTTTAAGGTCAAAAGACCAAGGTCAACGTCAACGGCTTTAGCAACGATGCGCCATTGAGTTGTACGCGTAACATGAACATTGTCAGAACCAAGATGCGGGGCGAAGATGCCCACAACCTTCTGCACCTCCTCGTCATACGCATTCAGCTCGTCAGCCACCTTACGGGCGACACGGACGGTTTGCGCGTCACGTGGTACGTTTGCCCCACCCTGTGCGGCAATGTACAGGTCAAAATCACCGCCGTCGGCTGCGGCTCTGACATCTTCGACTCGCTCATCAAGTTCACTGGCGATGCTCACGCCACGCGGTAATTTACGCAGCTCGCGATAAGCGCCCATTGTCGGTACACCAATCGGTTTAAATTGAGGGATGCGCCATGTGGACGCCCAGGCATTAACTGCTGCTGCGGTGTCTTTTAACGGCTTGCCGGTGTCTTTATCCAGTTCGCCATCCAGCGCGTAACCGTCGATATTCTTCGCGATGTATTTTGCGATATAACCCGCCGCCCCACCTTTGTTGAGGTGCTTACACTCAAAGCGA
This sequence comes from Buttiauxella cochleicola, assembly GCF_021283185.1. NCBI lineage: Bacteria > Pseudomonadati > Pseudomonadota > Gammaproteobacteria > Enterobacterales > Enterobacteriaceae > Buttiauxella > Buttiauxella cochleicola. The sequence continues at coordinate 200,167 of NZ_JAJSOS010000006.1, read as the reverse complement.
TTTTTGGCCGCCCCACGCTCATCACCATCTTCTTTTAAAGAGTAACGACTCATGATCCCGATAACCTGTTGACGCTGGTCAGGCTGGCAGAAAAGCATCATGTGCCAGTGTGGAGTGCCGTCATGGTGAGGCTCGACGACGCGCATGCCATACACATTAAGGCCATTGTCTTTGAATGCGGTGCGCATCTTGCTCCAGATGCCACACAGATAGCGCTGACCCTCTTTTGGGCTGTAGGCTTCATCGTTCCATTTATGGTTAAGCTGGACGGTTTTATCCGCGCCAGTGACGCGTGTGGGGTGATATTTGGATGGAGTCGTGATGGTAATAAACAATCCGACATCACCTTTGCTGGAGGCGTAACGCTCAATCCCCGCAATAGTGTTCATTAATTCCATGCGGCGGATTTCAGGGTTTGAAATGCTTTTAAGCACCTTATCAATCAGGTCGATTCGCTCGCCTGTTTCCACGTTCTCCAGTTCGCGGCTTTTCAGATATTCCAGATTAGCCAGGCGACGCGCATGTACATCCCGAATGGCTTGTTTGCTGGCGTAAGGTGAACGTTTTTTACTGACCTCGCCGACCGCAATTAACAGCGCTTCATTCCATCGGGTGCGCTGTGCTTTAAACTGAGCAACCCACCAGTCATCGGTAATCAGACGGAAAACGGCTGAAAACGCTTCACGTGCAGTCAGCTTTCCTTTGCGATACTTTTTCCAGTGCAGCGGCGTGACATTGAACGCGCGGGCTGCCCCCGCAATTTCACCGTAAAGCCAGGATTGAGCCTCATCGGTAAACAGCACTTCTTTTTTATCGCCCTCATGTTCGCTGGCGTAGCTGTCGCTGAGTTCTTCATATGCACTGAATAACTGAGCCGCTATCCGTCCCGCGAACTTCTCCAGCGCTTTATCGTTCATACCCGGCAGATGTGAGTAAGCATCCTGTTCGGACAAAAAACGTATTGAAGCGTCGGTGTTCATCCGGTGATTGCGATTTACGCGTTCAATGCGTGGCCATAAGCGCCGCTTGAAAGTGGAGGTCAGGAACCGCAATGCATCAAGCTGGCTTGAGTGGCGTTTCAGCCAGTAATAGCGATTACTGAATTTGTTGCAGAGGTTATGCGGGAGCGTATTTATCTCAGCTAAAACCGCTTGCACCTGACGGTGTTCGTCACGTGTAAGAGGTCTGTCATAGGGATCTCGCGAGATAGCCTCGCGCGGAGCGTTCCAGGGATAAGCACCGACAAATGATTTGCCGGTGCCTTGAATCAGGGGTGTGGCAGAAGGAGCGATACGCCCCCGCTCATTATTGAGCATTGGCATTAAAAGCGTTTTCACATACCAGCGCAATGCGCGCAATTTCTGCGGCCATTGCCTCAACCGAATCGACAACTGAAGTCTGGATATGATGGTGGATCAGGCCGGATACGAGCTGGTTAATCTTCGGGTAATAACCAATAGTATCTAACCATTCTTTGCCAGCAATTTTCCCTGTTTTCGCTATCTTTTTTTCCTGCAAAATAAACTGATACTGATCGCTGGTAATGACCCACTTATCGCCAACCTGAATATGGACAGACATATTTAACCCTCAATATTATTGATTTTATTCATGGCGGTCTGACACAGCTCGCCACAGTGATTTATCTCTTTTAAAAGTTCGTTGGTGTTATTAACTCGTTTCAGATAAATAGCCCGTTTAACCATCAGGTTAATCAGGTCGGAAATCAGCTTTAACTCACTGGAATAAATTGCGACCGTTGGATAAGAAACCGCACCGGTGTCCTTATCGTGTTTAACATCAGCCAGAACAAATGAGCCATTCAGCTTAGTGACCGAATACCAGTTTTTGACGATGACCCGTTTGGTGCTCACAGGGCTGCCCCCTGTTGTCGGCTCAGCCCTGATATGTGCAGTTTCTGTGACTCTTGGTGAAGCAGCTCAACAATCTCAACATTGGATAGTTCATGACTTGTGATGTGACGAATCAGTCCGTCAATGTGTGATGAGTACATAACAGCCGCATCGGCCTGTGCTTCCTCCCTCGCATGGATGAGAAGTGAATTTAATTGTTCAGTGTTACGTTGGTTATTAATTCTTACGGTCATAATCCCTGACTCCAGATAATAAAAAGCCACACACAGTGAAGTGCGTTAATTTTTTCCGTACATTAATTAATGGAGGTATTGTTCAGGTTTAACAGCTGTCAATATTACAGGCGTGTATTCAAACAAATTAAACAGCTCTCGCATTGCCCGTATGAGAGCATCCCGCCAATGACATTGTTCGTTTTCGATATACCAGTACGGTTGATTAAATTCATCTTCTGTCAGCCCGGCATGTAGAAACAGAGCTCGCCGCTGGCTCACAGTCAGGCGACCAATAAATCCTGCTTTGCTTACACCTATAGCTCGCTGTTTTGTAAAAGCGCTGCGCAGTTCATCAATGGCGCAGACAATACGCTCACGATCGCAATCGTTCATTTCTTCCAGACGCATGACTGAATGGCGTTGTTTTAGCTGAGCGTGAAAGCAAACAGTGAGGCGTTCACGTTCCATCATATCGTTGTAGAAATTACAGGATTCAACCCAGCGAGGTTTTGCCAGGTGCTTAGCAACCAGACCACGCAATCCAGCCGGTTGATTTTTCACTACTGCAAATGTCATGACTGTCATTTAAATAGTCTCCCTGCCATTTTCAAACAACGTTGAAAAGCTCCGGCAACGTTATAACGACGCGGCTGACGAATGATTACGCCTTTACGTCCTTTACCGTGGGTAATGGTGAAGTCCACCGGATTTCTGACTTGATGATTCCGCAGTAACTGAGCAATACATCTTGGTTCTGACATCCCCTTCCCCCTAACGTGTTGGCTCACCCAGACCTAACCACATTAACCACCCTTCCCTGATTTCTTTTGGGCGGCTCTCATACGCCATTTTCATTCCATTATTCCAGGCCGGTAAGTAGACCCAATACTCACCAGCTCGTTTCGTTGCTGACAGCGGGTCGGACATCTCGATGATGGGAAGCTTTCCTTTTTCAATCATGCCTCTGACTGCTGCCGGAGTTTTGCCAATGAGGCGGGCAAATTCAGGATATGGGACAGCATCGCTGATACTTACAACTTGTTTGCTCATCTGCTAACCTTTTATCTAGATCTAACCAATGGGTTCTAATGTTCTCTAATGGGCTTTAGTGTACTCGCACTAACAATAGAGAAACCTGATACAAACTTGAAATTCACGATGATTATTAGAGGATCTCGATAACATGTCAATCGCAATTAGCGAAAAACTGGCGCTTATGCGCGAGTCTGAAAGATTAAACAGAAGGCAATTCGCTGAAATTACAGGGGTTCCATACAGTTCTTTGACTTACTACGAAAGTGGAAGAACAACCCCTCCCACCGATGTAACGATGAAAATCCTAAATCACCCGCAGTTTATGAAATACACGATGTGGTTTATTACTAATCAAATAGCACCAGAATCCGGGCAGATTGCACCGGCACTCGCACACTTTGGGCAAGAAACAACAACCTCACACCACTCAGAGCAAAAGACTGGTTAATCATTTACCGGCAATACATACATTTGAAATGTATATCATTGGCAGATAAATACCCTAACCACAGATATAAAGAGTTAAGAGCAAAAAGCAAGAACACCAATCGGAGGGTTTTCTGATGACAATCAAGAAACTCGATGATGGTCGGTATGAAGTGGACGTAAGGCCGAACGGGCGCAACGGAAAGCGCATCCGTCGGAAGTTTGATAAAAAAAGTGAAGCAGTCGCGTTTGAAAAGCATGTGCAGTTTAACCATCACAACAAAGAGTGGTTATCTAAACCGATTGATAAACGTCAGCTGTCAGAGTTGAAAGATATATGGTGGAAGTACACCGGAAAACATGAGGAGCACGGGACGTCATATCTTCGCAAAATTGAGCGGTTCATAGATATGACATCAGATCCCAGCGCTTTTCAGATAAGCCGCACCTTGATTGCTCAGTATTGTGCAGCCCGCAGAGCTCAAGGGATTAAACCCTCGACGATTAATCGAGAGCTTACTACTTTGGGTGGCATGTTCACTTCGTTAGTTGAGTCCGAGTTATTCATGGGGGAGCACCCTTTCCGGGGAATAAAGCGCCTCAAGGAGCAAACACCGGAAACCGGTTATCTGACCACTGATGAGATTGATTTATTACTTTCCAGATTGGATGGCGATAATCGATTGATTGCAGTGCTTTGTTTGAGTACTGGAGCCAGGTGGGGTGAAGCTGAAAGTCTGAAAGCGGAGCATATTGTCCATAATCGGGTGTCGTTTGTAAAAACCAAAACAAACAAACCCAGAACGGTTCCAATTTCTGAAGAAGTTGCGCAGGAACTGGTAGGTGATAAAAAAGGATTTCTCTTCCCTCGAGCCTCGTATCGGGAGTTTAGAGAAACGTTGAAACAGGTGAAACCTGATTTACCATCAGGCCAGGCGACTCACTCATTGAGACATAGCTTCGCAACTCATTTCATGATTAACGGAGGAAGCATTATCACTCTGCAGCGGATACTGGGACATACCAGAATTGAGCAGACGATGGCGTATGCGCATTTTGCTCCTGAGTTCCTACAGGATGCCATTGCACTTAATCCACTTAGGGGAAATTTGCGTCCACAATGCGTCCACACACAGGTGGTTTCAGGTGGTCACTGATGGGCTTCTAAGCCGCATTAAACCGTTGTAGGTCGGCACTTTCAGGTGCCAGAAGCAAAGAAAAAGGCCGCTAAAGCGGCCTTTTTGGTTAATTCAGGTTACTCGTCTTTCGGCGACGCGTTTTCAACCCTACTCTTCAACTTCTGACCAGGTCTGAAGGTCACTACACGGCGTGCCGTGATAGGAATATCTTCACCAGTCTTCGGGTTACGCCCGGGACGTTGGTTTTTATCGCGTAAGTCAAAATTACCAAAGCCTGATAGTTTAACCTGCTCGCCGTTTTCCAAAGCACGACGGATCTCTTCGAAAAACAGTTCTACCAACTCTTTAGCATCACGTTTGCTAAGCCCTAGCTTATCAAACAGATATTCTGACATTTCAGCTTTTGTAAGCGCCATACGTTCAATCCCTCAATGATGCCTGGAATCGCTCTTTTAATGCCTCTACACATTTTGCAACGGTAGCGGCCATCTCCTCTTCTTCGAGTGTACGGCCCGTATCCTGCAGGATAAGGCTTATGGCAAGGCTCTTATAACCTTCGGCTACACCTTTACCACGGTACACATCAAACAAGTTTACGCCAACTACCTGATTTGCGCCAACTTTCTTACACTCTGCCAAAATATCTGCTGCGGGAACGTTTTCTGCAACCACAACTGCAATGTCACGACGGTTCGCAGGGAAACGAGAAATCTCTTTAGATTCAGGCACAGCGCGGTCTGCAAGCTTGTTCCACAGCACTTCGAACACCAGTGTACGACCGTTGAGTGAAAGCTTACGTTCAAGTTCCGGGTGCACAACACCAATGAAACCAACGTATTCCCCGCATAAATAAATGGCAGCACTTTGGCCTGGATGCAAGGCTGGGTTGCTTGCTGCTTTAAATTCGATGTCTGAAAGTTTACCGGTCAGATCCAGAACAGCTTCCAGATCGCCCTTCAAATCATAGAAGTCGACGGTGTTACGCGCCAGATCCCAATGCTCTTCGTAGCGGTTGCCACAGATCGCACCAGCCAGCATAAGATCCTGACGAATACCCAGGTCTGCCTGCGTATCAGGAACAAAGCGTAAACCGGACTCAAAGATGCGCACACGTGCCTGTTGGCGGTTTTGGTTATAAACCACGGTATTGAGCAGGCCGGTCAGCAGGGACAAACGCATTGCTGACATTTCGCTGGAAATTGGACTTGGCAGAATCAGATTTTCTTCACCCGGGTGCAGCAGTTGTTGAACTTTAGGATCAACAAAGCTGTAGGTGATCACTTCCTGGTAGCCTTTATCGACCAGCATGGTTTTCACACGCTTGAGCGAAAGGTCAGCTTCACGGTGAGTACCCATGATCAGACCCGCTTGTACAGGCTCATTAGGAATGCTGTTATAGCCATAAACGCGCGCTACTTCTTCAACCAGATCTTCTTCAATCTGCATATCAAAGCGCCAGCTTGGAGCCACTGCCGTCCACTGGTTATCGCCTTCAGTCACTTCGCAGCCAAGACGACGCAGAATATCGCCAACCTGCGCATCTGAAATATGATGGCCAATCAGACGGTCCAGCTTGCTGCGACGCAGAGTAATTGTGGCAGCTTTTGGCAGATGTGCTTCATTAGTCACATCAATTACCGGGCCTGCTTCACCGCCACACATATCGATCAACAGACGAGTAGCACGTTCCATTGCTTTGTACTGCAACGCTGAATCCACACCACGCTCATAACGATGAGAAGCATCGGTATGCAAACCATGGCGGCGCGCGCGGCCGGTAATTGACAGCGGGCTGAAGAATGCACACTCAAGCAGTACGTTCTTGGTTTCATCATTCACACCAGAATGTTCACCACCAAAGATGCCGGCCATTGCCAGCGCTTTGTTGTGGTCAGCAATGACCAGAGTATCGGCATTCAACTTCGCTTCGTTACCATCAAGCAGCGTCAGGGTTTCGCCCTCTTCTGCCATACGTACAACAATGCCACCTTCAATGCGGTCTTTATCAAACGCATGCATCGGCTGGCCGAGTTCCAACAGCACGTAGTTAGTTACGTCAACTACCGCATCGATAGAACGAATACCACAACGACGCAGTTTTTCTTTCATCCACAGCGGCGTAGGAGCTTTGACGTTGATACCTTTAACCACACGGCCCAGGTAACGTGGACATGCTTCAGGCGCATCGACACGAATTGGCAGCGTGTCGGTAATAGTCGCCGCTACAGTAACTATTTCTGGCACATTTAATGGCAGTTGGTTCACAACCGCAACATCACGGGCAACACCGATGATACCGAGGCAATCGGCGCGGTTTGGCGTGACGCTGATTTCGATAGTGTTGTCGTCAAGCTTCAGGTATTCGCGGATGTCGGTGCCAATCGGCGCATCCAGCGGCAGCTCAATAATACCGTTATGGTCATCGGAAATACCCAGCTCGGAGAATGAGCAGAGCATGCCTTCTGATGGCTCGCCGCGCAGTTTTGCAGCTTTAATTTTGAAATCGCCTGGCAGAACAGCACCAACGGTTGCCACAGCAACTTTCAGGCCCTGACGGCAATTTGGTGCACCACAAACGATGTCTAACAGACGGTCGCCACCGACATTAACTTTTGTTACACGCAGCTTGTCAGCATTCGGATGTTGGCCGCACTCAACCACCTCACCCACAACCACGCCGTTGAATTCGCCAGCAACGGCATCAACACCATCAACTTCAAGACCAGCCATAGTAATTTGACCGGAAAGCTCTTCACTACTGTTGGCTGGGTTTACCCATTCGCGTAACCAGAGTTCACTGAATTTCATTGGATATCCCGCCCTTATTTAAACTGTTTGAGGAAACGTAAATCATTTTCGAAGAATGCACGCAAATCGGTAACGCCGTAGCGCAGCATGGTTAAACGTTCCATGCCCATACCGAAAGCAAAGCCTGAATAAACTTCTGGGTCGATACCAACGTTACGCAGAACGTTCGGATGCACCATGCCACAGCCTAATACTTCCAACCATTTGCCATTTTTACCCATTACATCAACTTCTGCGGATGGTTCGGTGAACGGGAAGTAGGACGGGCGGAAACGAATCTGCAAATCAGCTTCGAAGAAGTTATTCAAGAAATCGTGAATCGTGCCTTTCAGGTTGGCGAAGTTGATATTGGTATCAACAATCAAACCTTCCATCTGATGGAACATTGGCGTGTGAGTCTGATCGTAGTCGTTACGATACACGCGGCCCGGCGCGATAATACGAATCGGCGGCTGCTTGTCTTTCATGGTGCGAATCTGAACGCCAGAAGTCTGGGTGCGCAGTAAACGAGTTGCATCGAACCAGAATGTATCGTGGTCAGCACGAGCCGGGTGGTGCCCTGGAATATTCAGCGCATCGAAGTTGTGATAGTCATCTTCGATTTCCGGGCCAGTCGCCACGGTGAAGCCTAACTCACCGAAGAAGCTTTCAATACGGTCGATGGTGCGTGTTACTGGATGCAAACCACCATTTTCAACACGGCGACCAGGCAGTGAGATATCAATAGTTTCTTCTGCCAGGCGAGCATTCAGTGCAGCACTTTCAAGTGCATTTTTGCGAGCATTCAATGCTTCCTGCACTTTCTCTTTGGCTTCGTTAATTACTGCACCCGCTGCTGGGCGCTTTTCTGCTGGCAATTCACGTAGGGTGGTCATCTGGAGGGTCAGATGACCTTTTTTCCCTAAATACTCGACGCGTACGTTGTCTAACGCGGCAACATCCTGGGCCTCGTTTATGGCGGCCGTTGCGTTGGCAACCAGCTCTGCGAGATGTGGCATGGTATTCCTCTTATGCCGGCATAATTACCGGGGTAGTTGATTCGTATACAAAGATAAAAAGGATGCAAAAAAAAAGCCTCCATTATGGAGGCTTTCGGCGCTATTTTTCGTTTCTTTTCTTACGCGCAAAGCCCCGAGTTCAGGTGCTAAAGTAAAAAAAGAAACGGAAAATAGCAGCATTCATGCTTGCAGTTACCTTATTGAACAGTGTTAAACATTACCGTTAGAAATTAAAAGAGGGAGCAAGCTCCCCCTAATAACTGGCTTACGCCAGAGCTGCTTTCGCTTTTTCAACTAGTGCAGTAAATGCCACTTTGTCGAATACCGCGATGTCAGCCAGGATCTTACGGTCGATTTCAACAGAAGCTTTTTTCAAGCCGTTGATGAATTTGCTGTAAGAGATCCCGTTCTGACGAGCTGCAGCGTTGATACGTGCAATCCACAGCTGACGGAATTGACGTTTACGTTGACGACGGTCACGGTAAGCGTATTGGCCAGCTTTGATAACAGCCTGGAAAGCAACGCGGTATACGCGTGAACGCGCACCGTAGTAGCCTTTGGCTTGTTTAAGGATTTTTTTGTGACGAGCACGTGCGATAACACCACGTTTTACGCGAGCCATATTAGCTCTCCTGTTCTATATTCTGAATTAATTAAAAAATGCTACTTATGCGTACGGCAGGCAAGCGATGACCAGGCCCAGATCCCCTTTGGAGACCATACCTTTCGGACGCAGGTGACGTTTACGCTTAGTAGACTTTTTAGTCAGAATATGACGCAGGTTAGCGTGCTTACGCTTAAAACCACCACCGGCGGTCTTTTTGAAGCGCTTAGCAGCGCCGCGTACAGTTTTAATCTTTGGCATTTAATAACTTTCCACTTCGCATTGTTAATAAAACGAACCAGAAGGCGAACAAAACTCACGAGGCCGAAACCTCGCGAGAACTGTTACTTGATGGCCTTACTGTTTCTTCTTCGGAGCGAGCACCATGATCATCTGACGGCCTTCGATCTTCGATGGGAAGGATTCGACGACTGCCAGTTCACTCAGATCGTCACGGACGCGGTTAAGCACTTCCATACCAATCTGTTGGTGAGCCATTTCACGACCGCGGAAACGCAGTGTGATTTTAGCTTTATCACCCTCTTCCAGAAAGCGAACCAGGCTGCGGAGTTTTACCTGATAGTCGCCATCATCGGTACCAGGTCGGAATTTGATTTCCTTGACCTGAATAACTTTTTGCTTCTTCTTCTGTTCCTTAGAAGATTTGCTTTTTTCGTAGAGGAATTTGCCGTAATCCATAATTCGACAAACAGGCGGTTCAGCATTAGGACTGATTTCAACTAAATCAACCCCAGCCTCCTCGGCTTTTTCTAAAGCTTCATTCAGACTCACAATACCTAGTTGCTCGCCGTCTATACCTGTCAGACGAACCTCAGTGGCACGAATTTCTCTGTTTATGCGATTAGGACGCGCCGGTTGAACTCTTTTTCCGCCTTTAATAACTCTATTCCTCTAGTTGATTAAGATTGCGACTGCGAATTTCATTCTGCAGCTTTTCAATCAATTCGTTGACGTCCATGCTCCCCAAATCTTTGCCACGACGGGTACGAACGGCAACTTTGCCTGCTTCGACCTCTTTATCGCCACAAACTAACATGTAAGGGACACGACGCAACGTGTGTTCACGGATTTTAAAGCCAATCTTCTCATTTCTCAAGTCTGCTTTTACGCGAATGCCTGCATTTTGCAGTTTACGGGTCAATTCTTCGACATAATCAGACTGTCCATCAGTGATATTCATAACCACTGCTTGTACCGGCGCCAGCCAAGTTGGGAAGAAGCCCGCAAATTCTTCGGTCAGGATACCAATGAAACGTTCCATTGACCCGAGAATTGCACGGTGAATCATTACCGGAACCAGGCGTTCGTTACTTTCGCCGATATAAGACGCGTTCAGGCGTGATGGTAAAGAGAAGTCCAGCTGTACAGTGCCGCACTGCCATGCACGATCCAGGCAGTCATACAGCGTAAATTCAATTTTAGGGCCATAGAATGCACCCTCACCCGGCTGATAATCAAACGGTATATTATTTTCTTGCAGCGCTACGGCCAAATCCGCCTCTGCACGATCCCACATTTCGTCGGTACCGATGCGTTTTTCCGGGCGGGTAGACAGTTTCACAACGATTTTTTCAAAACCGAAGGTGCTGTACATGTCATAAACCATGCGGATACAGCTGTTCACTTCATCGCGAACCTGCTCTTCGGTACAGAATACGTGAGCATCATCCTGAGTAAAGCCACGAACACGCATCAGGCCATGCAACGCGCCTGACGGCTCGTTACGGTGACAGCTACCAAACTCAGCCATACGTAATGGCAGGTCGCGGTATGACTTCAGACCCTGGTTAAAGATCTGCACGTGACCCGGGCAGTTCATTGGCTTGATGCAGTATTCACGGTTCTCGGAAGAAGTAGTAAACATCGCATCTTTATAGTTGTCCCAGTGGCCAGTTTTTTCCCACAGCACACGGTCCATCATGAACGGGCCTTTCACTTCCTGATATTGGTACTCTTTGAGTTTGGAGCGTACAAACACTTCCAACTCACGGAAGATAGTCCAGCCGTCGTTATGCCAGAACACCATACCTGGCGCTTCTTCCTGCATATGATACAGGTCGAGTTGCTTACCAATTTTGCGGTGATCGCGCTTAGACGCTTCTTCCAGGCGTTGCAGATAAGCATTCAACTGCTTTTTATCTGCCCACGCGGTGCCATAAATACGTTGCAGCATTTTGTTGCTGCTGTCGCCACGCCAGTATGCACCGGATGTTTTCTGCAGTTTGAAATGATGGCAGAAACGCATATTCGGTACGTGCGGACCACGGCACATATCAACGTATTCTTCATGATGATACAGACCTGGCTTATCATCATGGCTGATGTTTTCATCAAGAATCGCAACCTTGTAGCTTTCGCCACGGTTAACGAAAGTTTCGCGGGCTTCGTGCCAGCTCACTTTCTTCTTGATGACGTCGTAATCTTTCTCAGCCAGCTCGTGCATACGCTTCTCGAGCAGCTCAAGATCTTCCTGCGTCAGCGTGTGGTCAATGTCAACGTCGTAGTAAAAACCGTTATCAATAACCGGGCCGATCGCCATTTTAGTGTGCGGCCACAGCTGTTTGATGGCATGACCCAATAAGTGGGCGCATGAGTGGCGGAGAATCTCCAGGCCAGCTTCATCTTTAACGGTGATAATCGCGAGTTTAGCATCGTGCTCAATAACATCAGATGCATCAACCAGTTCGCCATCAACACGGCCAGCGATACACGCTTTTGCGAGGCCAGGACCGATGTCCAGGGCTACATCCAGCGGGCTAACAGCATGGTCGTAATGGCGTTGGCTGCCATCAGGAAGAGTAATAACAGGCATTATAAGTCCTTATTCGCAGTGGTGACCCATACGCAAGATCACATGCAACATGTATTTTACTTTGGTTTCAACCGGTTGTGTCGTCATCTCGCCCACAATTGCAAGGCCGACTCCACAATTTATGCGTGAGTGCGAAGTTCACAGCCTCACGACGGTTGAGAATACTATCACTTTAAGGAGGGTATGTCGCGTTTTGCAGTCCAGAGTCATCTTGATACCGGTAATAATAACTGACTGTTTTATCCCCATTTTTTCACGCAACTATCAGTGAAAATACGTTTGTATTCTCGAAAAACATGCAAATGAAACTAATAAGATTTTCTAAACATTGTGCTGACCAATAATTACATTATCGGTTTATAAGATTAGGAAAATAAAAAAACCGGGCATCTTGCTCCGGTTTTTTATTTCATACGAATTTGAAAAATGAGCGATCAATTAGCAAGTTCGTATAAATGAAAACTAATCAGTATTGCTCAATTACTAATACCACTCGCCAGCAACAAGTGTATGGACATCAAAAGCATCATCCATTGAACGGCCAGTTGATTGAGCACCCGGTTGGATATTTGAACCAGCTTCGATATCAGTCGCATGCCACGTGTTGGAAGGTGCAGTCTGCGAGGCGGCTGTAGTGCTTGTTAAAGTAGTGACCGTTACAGGTTGAGCGGCAAACGCACCGCATGAAATCACAGAAAGTAAGGCTGCAGTAGCGATATATTTAATATTTTTCATATTCTTGATTCTCTTATTTAGTGGGACAGCAAGTTATTATCTCGCTATGAAATAAGAGTAGATCCAGATCACACTTTTCACAAGGTGATTTATTTATCAATTTGTGCCAAATATAAAGAAAATATGACGAGACAGATGATTAAGGAGAAATTGTGAAGAAAATTAAAAAAAGATCTTTTTATTTAAAATAAAACCATGGACCAAAATAATAATAGCACATTACGATAAAATAAAACATTAAAGCCGGGAATTACCCGGCTTTGCCAATTACATCTTATAACCAAGAGTAACTGCGGTGCGTCTATCTGTATGCTCTGGAGCTGAATCAGGTGGATTTGAGTTCCAGGTGACGTTGTAGCCAACCCGCAAACCAAAGTGCTCATTGATTGCAACTTCAAGAGCAGTTTCAGAGTTTACCGTCGTATCCTGACTACCCAGCACAGAAACACCCTGGATAAATTTGGCATTGTCGGTCAGCTGCCAGTTATAGATACCTGACGCGTAACCCAACGGCTGAGTCTTATGCCCGCCATCAGTGTACTCGTCATAACGCACGCCTGGACCAAATTCCACACGCAAACTGTGTACCGGGCCACTGAGGAACTGACGACCATAACCTGCGGTCAGCACATCACGCGACTGATATCCGTTGTAGCGGTCTGTTAACCAGCTGGCCTGACCAAAGAGATAATCGCTATCAGTCATGTTGTAACGGCTACGACCACCAGCAGCATAAGTCTCAGAAGAGCGCTCATCGTTAGAAGACGTGTTGTTTGCATTACCCCACAGTGACCACGCGGTAGAGGTGTCGTACCAGGTCATGTTGGTGTTCGCAGTCAACGAAGAACTTGTGGTGTTGCCTGATTGCGCAAGATAACCCGCATTCAGGTTACCTTCGAACGGTTTCTTAGCGGTAGATGGGTCATCCATGACAGTGAAAACCGAATTATCTGCAATTGCAAAGTGACTCAATAGCGCACTTCCGGTCAGCAAAATTGCAGCCGGTACTGTCTTAACTAAATTCATTTAATCGTCCGTACAACATAAAAAGAAACCATCAAGGTTCCGGAATCTCTTCTCTGGATCAAATAATTATGAGCCAAGAAAGGTTACAAATTATAAAAAAGCCCGAATAACATAGCAATGAATTCTTCTTTCATTTTTTGAATAAGAGAGCTCTTAAAACATCTTTATTTTCATAAACATAGTGTTCTATTGCTTTTTACAAATCATATGATAAATCATTGTGTTAATTGACATTATTTGGGCTGAAACAGTGCTACGCTTTAACCCAACGCTCAATTAAGGAGGATATATGGCTCGGATTTATACATTGACACTTGCTCCCTCACTAGATAGCGCAACATTAACCGCACAAATTTACCCGGAGGGAAAACTCCGCTGTACCGCACCAGTGTTTGAACCTGGCGGTGGCGGCATTAACGTTGCACGGGCGATTGTGCACTTAGGAGGCGAGGCAACAGCCATATTTCCTTCTGGTGGCGCGACCGGGGAACACCTTTGTGCCCTCCTGCTAGATGAACATGTCGCTATTGATACTATTAATGCGCGCGACTGGACTCGGCAAAACTTACATGTTCATGCGGAATCAACCGGCGAACAGTATCGTTTTGTGATGCCTGGAGCCGCACTCACCGATGATGAATTCCATCTGCTCGAAGAAAAAGTATTGTCCATTGAACCCGAAGCTATTTTGGTTATCAGTGGCAGTCTCCCACCAGGCATTAACGTTTCTAAACTTTGTGCATTAGTAAAAACAGCTCAACAAGCAGGTATCCGCTGCATCGTGGATAGCTCTGGCGAAGCCTTAAAAGCAACCCTTGAAATCGGCAATATTGAGTTGGTTAAACCAAACCAAAAAGAGCTCAGTGCATTAGTAAACCGTGATCTCACTCAACCTGACGATGTGCGCCAAGCCGCCCAAGAGATTGTCGACAGTGGCAAAGCGAAACGCGTGGTGGTTTCTCTGGGTCCACAAGGTGCTCTTGGTGTTGATGCCAGCGGTTGTGTGCAAGTTGTACCACCACCAGTCAAAAGCCAAAGTACGGTTGGCGCAGGCGATAGCATGGTCGGGGCAATGACGTTGAAACTGGCAGAAGGTGCACCTTTATTAGATATGGTTCGTTTCGGTGTTGCCGCCGGTAGCGCAGCCACCCTAAATCATGGCACTCGTTTGTGTTCACTGGAAAATACGCAAAAAATCTACGATTACTTGCGTAGTTAGCGACTACATCCTGAATGGCGACTTGTCGTTTCGTCAGAAGTCGCCATTTCATATAGATCAACTATGCTGAAACCTTCGGGATAACAATGAGGTGAATAATGAGTAGCGGAGACATCGTGCGCTATGTTGTCACATTTAAGTTCCAGGAAAATAATCTCACGGATCTTAACGAGCTCAATAACCAACTGACACGCGGCGGTTTTTTGCTCACTATGTCAGATGACGAAGGTAAAATTCACGAGTTAGGTATCAACACATTTGGGTTAATAAGCACGTCAAGCCAGGCAGAAGTTGAAGAGTTATCCCGTGGCCTTGGTCAGTTAGCACTGGGTATCGAACCCGAAGTGTCAGTAACAACATGGGAAAACTGGCTACAAGAGAGTAAATAACCAAGTTTTAAATATCATGACCGGGGATGTGCGTCAGTTCGAAGTTTGACCCGGTTAACAGCGATAAGCTAATGATCTACCAGAAAACCTGGGGAGAAGCATCATGTGGCAAGCTATTAGTCGTCTGTTAAGTGAACAACTCGGCACTGCTGAAATTGAACAACGCACGGAATTACCCGGCGGCGAAATTCATGCCGCCTGGCGAATTCAATATGCCGGTCATGAGATCTTTGTCAAAAGCGATGCGCGTGAAATGTTGCCCATCTTCACTGCTGAAGCCGACCAGCTTGAGTTACTTTCGCGCAGCAATACGGTACGCGTACCTAAAGTCTGGGCGGTTGGCAGCGATCGCGATTACAGCTTCCTGCTGCTCGAATACATGCCATCAAAACCGCTGGATGCGCATAACGCCTTTTTGCTGGGGCAACAGCTGGCACGGTTGCATCTATGGAGCGAACAACCGCAATTTGGCCTCGATTTTGATAATGATCTTTCCACTACCCCTCAACCCAATGCCTGGCAACGACGTTGGTCTACATTTTTTGCGGAACAACGCATTGGCTGGCAATTAGAACTCGCCGCTGAAAAAGGGATCCATTTTGGTGATATCGATCTCATCGTCGATTTTGTACACCAAACGCTTGCCTCCCACCAGCCGCAGCCATCATTGCTACATGGTGATTTGTGGTCAGGAAATTGCGCAATGGGGCCTGATGGTCCATTTATTTACGACCCGGCGTGTTACTGGGGAGACCGCGAATGCGATCTGGCAATGTTGCCATTGCATCCTGATCAACCACCGCAAATCTACGACGGTTACCAGTCGATATCCCCTCTTCCCGCCGATTTCCTCCTACGCCAACCGATCTATCAACTCTATACCCTACTTAACCGGGCGATTCTTTTTGGCGGCCAGCATTTAGTGGTCGCAGAAAAAGCATTGGATAGAGTTCTGGCGGCGTAATGACTTCGCCACTCCTCAAACAGGAGTGGCGTTTTCTAGATAAAACCCAGTAATGAAAAGAAGAAGTAGCCGATGACGATAATGATGATGGGTAAAACATAGAGCGGGAAAATTTGCAGGAAAATCGTGTGTCGCGGCACGACAATTTTTGCATCAATCTGCGCTTTCGTTAA
The DNA here is from genome assembly GCF_021283185.1 of Buttiauxella cochleicola. NCBI lineage: Bacteria > Pseudomonadati > Pseudomonadota > Gammaproteobacteria > Enterobacterales > Enterobacteriaceae > Buttiauxella > Buttiauxella cochleicola. Next base: position 183,729 of record NZ_JAJSOS010000006.1, on the reverse strand, counting down.
CCCTTCCGGGCCTTTTGCTTGTTCCAGAATCAATTGATCTTGCACACCTTCACGCAGAAACTTCGCCTGGCGGCTCATACGTGCGCCAGATGCCTGTAATGCGAGGCCAACAAATATCAGCGCGTAGATGACCCAGAACAGAATGTTTGCCTGCTGATGGAACTCCGGTTGTGGCGAGTTGTACCAGAAGAAATTTAAAAATGGAGTATTGAAACGCATCATCTCAATCATGACATGAGCAAAATCCAGCATCACGGCATTAATGCCCGCCTGTTTTTCGCTATGCGCATCCATAAACTTCAAAATCGAAATCAGTGTAGAAATTACCGCTGGGATAAAAATTACCCAGCCAGCCACACGTTTGAGTACGGCAATGCGTCCAGCTTGTTGATACGTCATTCGTTCCCCTTGGTTAAGACGCAACTTGTACGCACAAAGTCTACCTTGTCCGGTGTGATTTCGCCTGAGCTTTACGGGCGAATTTCACAAAGCAGTGGCATCCGCGGGTAATTCCAGCTATTGATTAGAGATCTTATCTTTAATACATAAATGACAGGAGTCGTTAAATGGCTGTTACTCGCCAAATTGTAGCTGCAATTTTTGATATGGACGGTTTGTTGATTGATTCAGAACCGTTATGGGATGAAGCAGAGCTAGAGGTTATGGCAAGCATTGGCGTGGATATCTCCCGCCGTTGCGAACTGCCCGATACGCTCGGCTTGCGTATCGACCTGGTCGTCGACCTGTGGTTCTCCCACCAACCGTGGAATGGCCCAACGCGTGAAGAAGTGACTAACCGCGTCATTACCCGTGCCATTTCCTTAGTTGAAGAGAAACGCCCTCTCTTGCCAGGCGTGCGTGAAGCCGTTGCATTGTGCAAAGCACAGGGGCTGAAAGTAGGTTTAGCTTCTGCATCACCTCTGCATATGCTTGAACGCGTTCTGGAAATGTTTGATCTGCGTGACCAGTTTGATGCCATCGCCTCAGCTGAACACCTGTCTTACAGCAAACCGCACCCTCAGGTTTACCTCGATGCCGCCGCTAAACTTGGCGTCGACCCGCTATCTTGTGTGACGCTTGAAGATTCCGTAAATGGGATGATTGCCACCAAAGCTGCGCGTATGCGTTCAATCGTGGTTCCCGCCGAAGAAAACCATGATGACGTGCGCTGGTGTCTGGCCAACGTAAAACTGCCGTCACTGGTTGAATTACGCGCCGAACACCTGCTTGGCTAATCTTTTATAAGGTGCGGGGCTACCCCGCATCTTTCTCAAAATCATACCTCCGTCAAAATTATTGAAACGCTATTTCATATTAATTTGAATTTCCCCCATCCCGTATCTATTCTTTATTTACACGCGCATATGCGCTTTTCCGGATACCGGGGTAACTATGATTCTCGATGCTTTTAATCTGCAGGGTAAAGTCGCTATCGTCACAGGTTGTGACACTGGATTGGGTCAGGGAATGGCGATCGGCCTTGCTGAGGCTGGTTGTGACATCGTTAGTGTGAACCGCAAAATTCCACACGAAACCGCGCAAAAAGTGGAAGCGCTGGGGCGACGTTTTCTCGCCATCCAGGCAGATTTAAGCCAGCACGAGGTCATTCCGGGCATCATCGAACAAGCCGTGGCGGGAATGGGGAAAATAGACATTCTGGTCAATAACGCGGGCACCATTCGCCGCGAAGATGCCCTTGAGTTTAGCGAGAAAAACTGGGATGACGTGATGAACCTGAACATTAAATCAGTGTTCTTTCTCTCTCAGGCGGTAGCAAAGCAATTCATCAGGCAAGGTGGCGGCGGGAAAATCATTAATATCGCCTCAATGTTGTCATTCCAGGGCGGTATACGGGTTCCCTCTTATACGGCATCAAAAAGCGCGGTGCTCGGTGTCACGCGACTGCTGGCAAACGAATGGGCACAGCACAATATTAATGTGAATGCTATTGCACCCGGATATATGGCTACTAACAATACTCAACAACTGCGTGATGACGAAGTGCGCAGCCAGGAAATACTAGACCGTATTCCGGCAGGTCGATGGGGCGTTCCCGCGGACCTACAAGGCCCAATAGTTTTTCTCGCATCAAGCGCGTCCGATTACGTCAACGGATATACCATTGCAGTCGACGGGGGCTGGCTAGCCCGGTAAATCCGCTATCGCCGGGTAACCGGCGGTAGCAAAATGTTACGCCGTCACCTCTTCCGTCTACTGTATAAAATCCCTATACTGTATGAATCGACAGTTTTCATCCAGGTAGTATCATGACGGCGGAAGGCCATCTTCTTTTTTCCATTGCCTGCGCAGTTTTCGCAAAAAACGCCGAACTCACGCCCGTGCTTGCTCAAGGAGACTGGTGGCATATTGTGCCGTCAGCCATTCTGACCTGCTTATTACCAGATATCGACCATCCAAAGTCGTTTCTGGGCCAGCGTCTGCCGTGGATTTCCAAACCTATTGCCCGAGCCTGCGGTCATAGGGGCTTTACACACAGTTTGTTTGCGGTGTTTGCAAGCCTTGCACTGTTCTATCTTAAAGTCCCTGAAACCTGGGTTATTCCCGCCGATGCGCTACAAGGCATGGTGTTGGGTTATTTGAGCCATATTCTGGCAGATATGCTTACGCCTGCTGGTGTTCCACTGCTGTGGCCATGCCGTTTGCGCTTTCGCTTTCCGATTGTCAGACCGCAAAAAGGCAACCAACTTGAACGCGTTTTGTGTATGGCGCTGTTTGGTCTGGCTGTGTGGATGCCGCAAAGTTTGCCCGATAACAGTGCGGTACGTTGGTCATCACAGGTGATAATTTCAATGCAAATGACCTTCAACAGCATTTTAAATCACCATTCAGCACAATAATTAGACGAAACCATTCAAAATGTAATAATCAATTCCTTTTGAATATAAGTGTCGTTCTAAGCTTCTGGTACGATTTACAGAATAAAGATGGCAATCAGTCCATCTATTTAAAAAACACTCAGGAGATACGGGGATGAATTTTCCACTTATAGCGAACGTTATCGTGTTCGTTATTCTGCTGCTGTTGCTGGCGCAAACTCGCCACAAACAGTGGAGTCTGGCAAAGAAAGTACTGCTTGGTTTAGCAATGGGCGTAGTATTTGGCCTTGCGCTGCATACCATTTATGGCGAAGACAGCCCGGTACTTAAACAATCTATCCAGTGGTTTAACATCGTTGGTAACGGTTATGTACAACTGTTGCAAATGATCGTCATGCCATTAGTGTTCGCCTCAATTCTGAGCGCGGTAGCTCGTTTGCATAATGCCTCTTCACTGGGGAAAATCAGCTTCCTGACTATCGGGACCTTGCTGTTTACCACTTTGATCTCGGCACTTGTCGGCGTGTTGGTGACCAACCTGTTCGGCCTGACCGCTGAAGGCTTGGTACAAGGTACAGCTGAAACCGCCCGTCTGAGCACCATTGAAACCACGTACGTGGGCAAAGTGGCTGACCTGAACGTGCCGCAACTGATTCTGTCATTCGTGCCGAAAAACCCGTTTGCTGACCTGACTGGGGCGAATCCAACCTCAATCATCAGCGTGGTGATTTTCGCCGCATTCCTGGGTGTCGCTGCTCTGAAATTGCTGAAAGACGATGCGCCGAAAGGTGAACGTGTTCTGGTTGCGATTGATACGCTGCAAAGCTGGGTAATGAAGCTGGTGCGCCTGGTCATGCAATTGACGCCATACGGCGTACTTGCACTGATGACTAAAGTTGTTGCCGGTTCAAACCTGCAAGACATCATCAAGCTCGGTAGTTTCGTGGTTGCGTCTTATCTCGGTCTGGCAATTATGTTCGGCGTGCACGCAGTATTGCTGGCCGTAAACGGCGTAAGCCCGCTGAAATACTTCCGCAAGGTTTGGCCGGTACTAACATTTGCCTTCACCAGTCGTTCTAGCGCCGCCAGCATTCCATTGAACGTTGAAGCGCAAACTCGCCGTCTGGGTGTTCCTGAGTCCATCGCAAGCTTTGCGGCGTCCTTTGGTGCCACTATCGGCCAGAACGGTTGTGCTGGTCTCTATCCTGCCATGCTGGCGGTGATGGTCGCTCCAACAGTCGGTATTAACCCGCTGGACCCGGTCTGGATTGCAACTCTGGTTGGTATCGTAACCGTAAGCTCCGCAGGTGTTGCGGGCGTTGGTGGCGGTGCAACCTTCGCAGCCCTGATTGTTCTGCCAGCCATGGGCTTGCCGGTCACACTGGTAGCATTGTTGATTTCTGTTGAGCCACTTATTGATATGGGTCGTACTGCTCTGAACGTTAGCGGTTCAATGACTGCCGGTACTATCACCAGCCAGTTGATGAAGCAGACGGATAAAGAATTACTCAATAGTGATGAAGAAGCGGAATTGGCGCATCGCTAATCAGTAGCAAAACCACCTTATAATCTGCGACAATAAACGGTTCCTGTAACAGGGAACCGTTTTTTTATTTATAACTTAGAGCCCCTCTCAGGGTGCCAAAACACTTTCGCCTTCTACGGACCTCTTCCCTCAATGAAACGACTCTGCATTCTACTTTTCTTCTTTGTCTCTGGCGCCTGGGCAGAAAATGTCGATAGCCCTTACCTGAAACATGCGCAGGAAGGTGACAGCCGTGCGCAATTCTATCTTGCCGATACCCTGGTTAGCGCAGGCGAATATCAGCAGGCAGAAAGCTGGGCTGCCAAATCAGCCGCTCAGGGTGATGCCGATGCCATGGCATTATTGGCTCAACTCAAAATTCATGACCCTGCCACCGCTGATTACCAACAGGCTAAATCGTTAGCACAACAGGCCGTACAACGAGGCAGCCAGTCTGGAAAAGTGACTCTGGCACGCATTTTCGTTAATACCCAAGCGGGTAAACCCGATTACACCAGGGCCATTGAACTGCTGGAAAGCGCCTCGCAGGATATAGAAAGTGACTCAGCAGTCGATGCGCAAATGTTTCTGGGGTTACTCTACGCCAATGGTGTAGGGACAGCGCAAGATGATGAAAAAGCCACTTTCTGGTTTAAACGCAGCTCTACGCTCTCCCGCACCGGATATGCCGAGTATTGGGCTGGAATGTTATTTTTAAACGGTGAAAAGGGTTTTATCGCTGTCAATAAACAGCGTGCATTGCAGTGGTTAAATCTGAGCTGCATGGAAGGCTTTGATACCGGTTGCGAAGAGTTTGAGCGGCTCAGTAACGGCGGGTAAGTCAATCTGCGTTGCAGGGCCTGCACTCGACAGGCCTTTAAATTCAAGTCTCTTAAAACAGCTCTGAGCTCGTTCTTCTCTCAGTAAATCTCATTTTCATGTCTGACCTGTATTGCCCAGCGTTGTGCCGATTCCGGTAAGGTAAAGGGCGGTGACTGGCGGAACGCATTTCCTACCAGCACAAAAGCCACGTAGCGGTTGCGTAGCAGCCACACATCCTTAAACCCATCCACTCGAAAAGCATGAGACGGTGGTGAGGGTTCAACACGCGCTTGGTACGTAAGAACGGGACGAGTATTCGGTTGGCGTAAAGGTTTCATAGGCAATGGAATCAAAACTAAATTGATGAACAACTTCGCTATGATAGCGGAGAACTGTCCCATAAGTCTCGCGTCGAGATGACCTTGTCCTATAGTTAAAGCTGTTTTGGGCCATACGAAGCCCAATGAGAGCAGAACTAAAACAGGAGATGAGTTCAATGTCGACGAACGATAAGCACCCTCTGAATCACAGTGCACCTATACATGACGCCAATGAATCGAAGCCTGGTATGGATTCACTGGCACCCGATGATGGCTCTCATCGCCCTTCAACTGAACCGAGCCCTCCGGGAGCGCAACCCACTGCGGCAGGGAGTTATAAAAGCCCGGACACCTCCAACGAAAAATTAAAATTGCTCGATAAGCATCGCAAGAACGGTGAAAACTTCCCTCTGACCACCAATCAGGGAGTGCGCATTGCCGATGACCAGAACTCGCTGCGTGCTGGTACGCGTGGGCCTACGCTTCTGGAAGATTTTATCCTGCGGGAAAAAATCACCCATTTTGACCATGAGCGTATTCCTGAGCGTATCGTTCACGCGCGCGGATCAGCGGCACACGGTTATTTCCAGCCATACAAAAATATGGCGGAAGTGACCAAAGCAGATTTTCTTTCCGACCCCGACAAAATCACTCCGGTATTTGTGCGCTTTTCAACGGTACAAGGTGGTGCAGGTTCCGCCGACACAGTGCGTGATATCCGCGGATTTGCCACTAAGTTCTACACCGAAGAAGGCATTTTCGATTTAGTCGGTAACAATACTCCGGTATTTTTCATTCAGGATGCGCATAAATTTCCTGATTTCGTCCATGCAGTGAAACCTGAGCCACACTGGGCTATCCCGCAAGGTGGCAGCGCGCACGACACCTTCTGGGACTATGTCTCGCTGCAACCTGAAACACTACACAACGTCATGTGGGCGATGTCTGACCGCGGTCTGCCGCGCAGCTACCGCACCATGGAAGGTTTCGGGATTCATACTTTCCGCATGATTAACGCAGAAGGGAAAGCGACTTTCGTACGCTTCCACTGGAAACCGACCGCGGGGAAAGCTTCTCTGCTTTGGGATGAGTCGCAAAAACTGACCGGACGTGATCCTGATTTCCACCGCCGCGACCTTTGGGAATCGATTGAGGCGGGTGACTTCCCGGAATATGAACTGGGCCTACAATTAATTCCGGAAGAAGATGAATTTAAATATGACTTTGACCTTCTCGACCCAACCAAACTGATCCCGGAAGAACTGGTGCCGGTTCATCTGGTGGGCAAAATGACGCTCAACCGCAACCCGGATAATTTCTTTGCCGAAAATGAACAAGTGGCATTCCATCCGGGCCATATCGTTCCAGGCTTAGATTTTAGTAACGACCCGCTGCTACAAGGCCGTTTGTTCTCTTACACCGATACACAAATCAGTCGTCTCGGGGGGCCAAACTTCCATGAAATTCCGATAAACCGTCCGACCTGCCCATATCACAACTTCCAGCGTGACGGCATGCATCGCATGGATATTGACAGCAATCCTGCCAACTACGAACCCAATTCTATCAACGACAACTGGCCGCGCGAAACACCTCCGGGGCCAAAACGCGGCGGTTTCGAAAGCTATCAGGAGCGTATTGAGGGCCATAAAGTCCGCGAGCGCAGCCCGTCGTTTGGTGAATATTATTCGCAACCGCGGTTGTTCTGGCAAAGCCAGACTCCTGTGGAACAGCAGCACATCATCAGTGCCTTTAGTTTCGAATTATCTAAAGTCGCGAGGCCGTATATCCGCGAACGTGTACTGGATCATTTGACACATATTGATATTTCCCTTGCTCATCCGGTCGCAGAAAATCTCGGAATTGAACTGTCTGATGAGCAGATGCATGTTGCGCCGCCAAAAGATGTGAACGGCCTGAAGAAAGATCCAAGCCTGAGTTTGTATGCCGTGCCAAGTGGTTCAGTGAAAGGTCGCGTGGTGGCTATTTTGCTGAGTGAAAAAGCCAATGCTGCGGATGTCCTGGTTGCGATGAAGGCGCTGAAAGCTCAGGGCGTGCATACCAAACTACTGTTTTCCCGCATGGGTGAAACAAGCGCTGATGACGGATCCCTGCTCCCGATTGCCGCCACGTTTACCGGTTCGCCATCGGTCACGGTAGATGCGGTGATTGTTCCCGGGGGCGATCTCACTTCAATTCTCAACAACGGTGACGCAGCTTATTATTTACTGGAAGCTTATAAACACTTAAAGGTCATTGGTCTTGCAGGGGATGCCCGCCAGTTTAAAACTCAGCTAGGAATCGATAATAACCAGGGCGAGGAAGGCGTGGTTGAAGGTGACACTGTCACGACTGCATTTACCGATGATTTCCTTAAACTGTTAGCCGCGCACCGTATTTGGTCGCGCAGCAATAAAATCAGCCATATCCCGGCTTAACCCACAAAAAAGCCGTCACATCAGTGACGGCTTTTCCATTTCTAACGTGTAATTATTTTTTGACCTGCGGGTCAGTATCGTACTCAGCACAAGTCTGATAACCCGAGTTCATCACATGCCCGGTTTCATCAAGCGCTACGAAATAAGTTTCTGTTTTGCCATCACGCTGACCGAGAATGTAGGTCTGGCAAGTACCACGTGCGTGAATCATGGTCACTTCTGAAGACGGTTTGCCTGCAACCTGTTGAACTTGCTCACGGCTCATGCCTTTTTTCACATCTTTTACAACCGGTGTTGCTACCTGATCTTTAGTACGATCGTAGGCTGTACAACCGGCAAGCATTGTCATAACCGCTGCTGCACTTAAAATTCCTGCAAAAGTCTTGTTCATATTTTATCCTCGTTTTTCAGGGTATTGCTCATGCGTGTTAGATAAGCCTGGAATATAAAAGCGCATTTTTCAACTAAGCAGACCAAATGAACAAATTTTAGGATTATTAAACAAAACACCAGGTTAGCTCCAAAACGTACCAAATAGCTCTAAATCACACCAAACGGCACAACCACTCTCCCATGAGTCTTGTCGTTTTACCCACAAACGGGTAGTTTTAACAAATCTGACTTTTGCTACCTGCATACGCAGGTAAATTGCACCGGAGGGTTAAATGGCTCTGCAACAAGAGATTATTCAGGCACTAGGGGTGAAACCACAGATCGACCCAGCACACGAAATTCGTGTCAGCGTTGATTTCCTGAAGTCGTACCTGAAAAGATATTCATTTATTAAATCGCTGGTGTTGGGTATTAGCGGCGGCCAGGATTCAACCCTTACCGGTAAACTCTGTCAGCTCACCATCAATGAACTGCGTGATGAAACCGGTGACGAAAGTTACCAGTTTATCGCAGTACGCTTGCCATTTGGCGTGCAGGCCGATGAACAAGACTGTCAGGATGCCATCGCCTTTATTGAGCCAGATCGCGTTCTAACCGTGAATATCAAAGGTGCTGTGCTGGCGAGCGAACAAGCGCTGCGCGAAGCAGGTATTGAGTTGAGCGATTTTATTCGTGGTAACGAAAAAGCTCGCGAACGTATGAAAGCACAATACAGCATCGCTGGCATGACCAAAGGCGTTGTTGTGGGTACTGACCACGGTGCTGAAGCGGTAACCGGATTCTTCACCAAATACGGCGATGGCGGCACCGATATCAACCCAATCTTCCGCCTTAACAAGCGCCAGGGAAAAGCACTGCTTAAAACACTGGGCTGCCCGGAACATTTATACCAGAAAGCGCCAACCGCTGACCTTGAAGATGACCGCCCTTCTCTGCCTGATGAAGCTGCTCTGGGCGTAACCTACGAGCAAATTGATGACTACCTGGAAGGCAAAACTCTGGACGATGCCACCAGCAAAATTATCGAAGGCTGGTATCTGAAAACCGAACACAAACGCCGCACGCCGATTACCGTGTTTGATGATTTCTGGAAATAAATAGCATCACGCCATCCGACCTGCTGCGGGTTTTCCAGGTCGGATAAGCGCAGCGTCATCCGACAATCCCTTTCTGGAAACACATGGATACCTCTGCAAAACGTGCCACGGCTTTTGGCCTGCTGGCGATCCTCCTCTGGAGCACCTCGGTCGGTTTACTGCGCAGTATCAGCGAGCATTTTGGCCCGGTGGGTGGCGCTGCGCTGATTTACACCGTCAGCGCATTTTGCCTGTGCATTGCGCGGGGATTACCGAAAATCCGTGAAATCCCTCCGCGCTATCTGTGGATTGGCGGTGCGCTATTCGTCACTTACGAAATTTTCCTCGCCTTAGCGATTGGGCTGGCGCACAGCCGCAGCCAGTCGCTTGAGCTGGGGATGATCAACTATTTGTGGCCAAGTCTGACCATCCTGCTGGCGCTGTTTATCAACCAACAACGCAGCAATTTGTGGCTCTGGCCGGGGCTGGCGCTTTCGCTGGCGGGCATCGTTCAGGTGATGAAAGGCGACGGTGACTGGTCGCCGTTGCAGATGTGGCACAACATTCTGGATAACCCGCTGGCATACGGCCTGGCTTTTGCCGCTGCGTTAATCTGGGCGCTGTATTGCAACATCACTCGCCGCTGGAGCGCAGGCAAAAATGGCGTGTCGCTGTTCTTCTGCGCCACCGCCACCGTGCTGTGGGTGAAATTCGCCTTTGTTAGCGAAGCGCCGATTCACTTCACGCTGCCTTCAACGCTGCAACTGCTGTTTATGGGCGCTTCCACGGCGATAGCCTATTCAGCCTGGAACCACGGCATTCAGCGCGGGAATATGACGTTGCTGGCGACGGCCTCGTATTTCACGCCGGTGCTTTCGGCGTTGATTGCGAGTTTGTGGTTGGGTTTACATCCGGGCTGGGGCTTCTGGCAGGGAGTGGCGATGGTAGTCGGCGGGTCGTTACTCTGTTGGCTCGCGACCCGACGTTATGGTTAACGCTTCATACTTCGAGCTGCAACTGCGTTGGCTGCTACCACAAACCCCAGTCACTTACTTTAGTAAGCTCCCGGGGATTTGCTCCTTTGCCGCCTTGCTGCAACCCGAATTATTTTGCGTTATGAATGGGTAGCATCGGTAGTTTCAGATCTTGCGCTTTCGCGCATTCAACAGCACTTTCATAACCCGCATCGGCGTGGCGCATCACGCCCGTTGCCGGGTCATTCCACAATACGCGACCCAAGCGCACCGCCGCTTCTGGCGTACCATCCGCCACAATCACCACGCCCGCGTGTTGCGAGAAGCCCATTCCTACTCCACCGCCGTGATGCAAACTCACCCATGTCGCGCCGCCCGCGGTATTTAGCAATGCATTCAGCAATGGCCAGTCGGAAACCGCATCAGAGCCATCCTTCATTGACTCAGTTTCACGATTTGGCGATGCTACCGAGCCGCAGTCCAGATGGTCACGACCAATTACGATTGGTGCTTTCAGCTCGCCGTTACGCACCATTTCGTTAAACGCCAACCCGGCAAGATGACGTTCGCCAAGGCCTAACCAGCAAATGCGTGCCGGCAGCCCCTGGAAAGCAATGCGCTCCTGCGCCATATCCAACCAGCGATGCAGGTTCTGGTTATCCGGGAACAATTCTTTGAGTTTCGCATCAGTTTTCGCAATATCTTCAGGATCACCTGAAAGCGCTACCCAGCGGAACGGCCCTTTGCCTTCGCAGAACAGCGGGCGAATATAGGCGGGAACAAAACCTGGGAAATCAAAGGCATTTTCCACTCCTTCATCAAATGCCACCTGGCGGATATTGTTACCGTAATCCACCGTCGGCACGCCCATCTCCCAGAAATCGAGCATCGCCTGAACATGTACGGCCATCGACTCACGAGCTGCTTTATCAACCACTTTTGGCTGCGTGGATCGCTCTTCCTGCCAACGATCCACAGTCCATCCCTGCGGCAAATAACCATTAACCGGATCGTGCGCTGAGGTTTGATCGGTCACAATATCGGGCTTAATTCCCCCCGCTTTCGCGCGTCTAACCAATTCTGGTAGCAGATCGGCGGCGTTGCCTAATAGACCGACGGAGATCGCTTTTTTCTCCGCGTTCGCTTTTTCGATCATTGCCAGCGCTTCATCAAGATTTGTCGCTTTATAATCGAGATAACGAGTACGCAGACGGAAATCAATGCGCGACTCCTGGCACTCGATGGCTAACACCGAAGCGCCTGCCAGCACGCCAGCCAGCGGCTGTGCGCCACCCATACCGCCCAAACCTGCAGTCAGGATCCATTTGCCACGCAAATCCCCACCGTAATGCTGACGACCAGCCTCGGCAAAGGTTTCAAAGGTGCCCTGCACGATGCCTTGCGCGCCGATGTAAATCCACGAACCCGCGGTCATTTGCCCATACATCATCAACCCGGCTTTATCGAGTTCATGGAAATGATCCCAGTTTGCCCAATGCGGTACGAGGTTGGAGTTGGCAATCAGCACGCGCGGAGCATCAGCGTGAGTGCGGAAAATACCGACTGGTTTGCCCGATTGCACCAGTAATGTTTCATCGGCCTTGAGCGTACGCAGCGAGGCAAGGATCTGTTCAAAGCAATCCCAGTTACGAGCGGCTTTACCGATCCCGCCGTACACTACGAGATCTTCCGGGCGTTCAGCGACATCGGGATCGAGGTTGTTTTGGATCATGCGGTAAGCTGCTTCAATCAACCAGTTTTCGCAGTGCAATGTCGCACCATGCGGTGCGCGTACCGTGCGGGCTACCGCCTGTTTTACAGATTCAGTCATTGTAGTGGCTCCCGGCATCAGGCCGACGTAGAAGGGAAAAGTTGTGTAATAACAGCAGGTAATTCACCACTACAGCCCCACTGGCGCATGCTTTCGATATCCGGAGCCAGTAAGCGGTCTTTATCAAGGAAGGCAACACGTTCACGCACGCCACTAAAGACCTGTTCCATGATCGGCGAACTGCGTAATGGGCGGGAAAACTCGATCCCCTGGGCTGCAGCCATCGCTTCAATCCCCACTACGGCGGCGGTGTTGAAACACATTTCCCCAAGGCGGCGCGCGGCATAAGTCGCCATTGAAACGTGGTCTTCCTGGTTTGCTGAAGTTGGCAGGCTGTCCACACTTCCCGGGTGAGCCAGTGATTTGTTTTCAGATGCCAGCGCTGCGGCTGTCACCTGGGCAATCATAAAGCCTGAGTTAATTCCGCCCTCTTTTACCAGGAATGGCGGTAAGCCAGAAAGACCGGTATCCAGCAATAATGCCAGGCGACGTTCAGAAATCGCGCCAATTTCAGCAACTGCCAGCGCAATAATATCGGCGGCGAATGCCACAGGTTCAGCATGGAAATTCCCTCCGGAAATCACCTCTCCGGTTTCGCTAAATACCAGTGGGTTGTCCGACGCGGCGTTAGCTTCAATTTGCAATACGCGTGCTGCATGGCGCAGGTTATCGAGGCATGCTCCCATTACTTGCGGTACGCAACGGATGGAATACGGATCTTGTACACGCCCACAATGCTGATGAGAGTCAACAATTTCACTATCGGCAAGCAATGCTCTGACTGCCGCCGCAACGTCGATTTGCCCGGTCTGCCCGCGCGCTTCATGAATTCGCGCATCGAAAGGTTTCACTGAACCTTTAATTGCTTCCAGTGATAACGCCCCGGCGACAAGGCCAGCACCAAACACTTTTTCGCCTTCAAACAGGCCGCGCAACGCCAGTGCAGTAGAAACTTGCGTACCGTTAAGTAACGCCAGCCCCTCTTTTGGCCCAAGCACCAGTGGCTCGACTCCGGCAATTTTCAACCCGGCGATAGCTGGAAGCTCTTCGCCATTGATACGCACATTACCTTCACCCAACAACATCAGCGAAAGATGCGCCAGCGGGGCTAAATCTCCCGATGCGCCAACTGAACCTTTCTCCGGGATAACCGGCATCACACCTGCGTTAAACAGGCGCAATAAACTGTCGATAACATCCATACGCACACCAGAGTGACCACGCGCGAGGCTAATAATTTTGCTCGCCATCACCAGACGTACCACATCATCTGGCAACGGTTGCCCAAGACCCACGCTATGCGAAAGCACCAGGTTGCGTTGCAATTCAGCCAGGTGCTCTTTGGCAATGGTGGTTTGCGCCAGCTTGCCAAATCCCGTATTAATGCCGTAAACCACATCGCCATGATTGACGATAGCCTCAACGGTTTGCTGGGACTTAATGACCGCATCAATGGCCCTGGAGTCAAGGCTCAAAGTCACGACTCCATGGTAGATTTCACGCAGTGTGGCGAGCGTTACGTGCCCCGGTGTAAGACAGCAAATCTTTTTTTGCAGCGACATAGCGACATCCTGATGGCATCAATTCATGTGAACGTATAGAGTTGTATAGACAACCTAACTAATAAACCCAAATGACCGCCAGCGGGTCATAGGAAATTTTTATTGAACAGTGAGCGAGATCGCGCTTTCGCCGCAAAATGCAATTTTTAAGGAACCGTTGATGTCTGAAATCCAACCTCTGGATCAATTGCGTGCCGCCATCAGTGATTTACCTGCGCCCATTTACCTACGGGTAAAACAAGGAATCATCAGCCAGATCCGCAGTGGGAACTGGCTCGCTCATCAGCGAGTGCCTTCGGAAACCGAACTGGTGAATGCGCTGAATGTAAGCAGAATGACTATCAACCGGGCGTTGCGAGAACTCACTGGCGAAGGTTGGCTGGTACGAATGCAAGGTGTGGGAACCTTTGTGGCAGAGCAAAAAGGCCATACTGCAATGCTTGAAGTGGGTAGCATTGCCGAAGAGATTACCGCGCGAGGTCATCACTACCGCAATCAGGTGGTAGCGCTTGAACAAGTTAAGGCAGATGAAAAGCTGGCACATGCCTTTTCAGTCAACGTTGGCGAGCCGCTATTTTATTCGCAGTTGGTTCACTACGACAACGATATGGCAGTACAGCTGGAAACGCGCCATGTGAACCCGGCGCTTGCCCCAGACTATCTACAACAAGATTTCCGCCTGGTAACGCCACACCATTATCTGAGCAAAGTCGCACCGCTAACTTCGGGTGAACATATTGTGGAAGCGGTGCTGGCAGATGAAACGCAGCAAGGATTGCTTGAAGTGACGGCCAACCAGCCTTGTTTATTGATTCAACGCCGCACCTGGCACCATTCACAGGTGGTGACGGTAGCCCGACTGCTGTATCCGGGCTCGCGTTATCAATTGGTCGGCAGTTTTACCGGGCAATGATCAGAGATAGGTAATTTCGCTAAACAGTAGCTTTCCTTCCGACTTCAGTAAGCGCAAGGTGTGGCGGCCCTCTTGCCACCACGCACCTTGCTCTGGCGTCAGTAGTTTGTCACCCAGTTGCCACTCACCGCTGAGCACATAAACAATGCCGCCACGCGGAGCGAAGGTCGTAAACGTGCGGTCAGCAACACGCACTTTGGCGCGGCAACGGTCACGATGCGTCATGATGTTGAAATCCATCGACATACCCTGCTTTAGCTCGGCTTTAACCGTGTAATCACCGGCAAAAGCAAAAGGCTGAAAGTGCTTTAGGGTATGACGAAACGCCTTTCCGGCATCCAGAACCACTTCCCCCCCTTCAAGCAAGGTGATGACACGGTCTACCTGAGGGAAAGCTGAAAACTCGCCGCTACTGGCGATTGACGCGATACTGGCGCGCCAGTTGAAATCGCGCGTAGCGGGCGGAAAACAGCAAATTTCGCGGGTTTCTCCGGCCCCGTTACGCCACAAGCTGACGGGCACTTTCCGTATATCAAAGAATTCCATCACCACTCCTGAAGAGTGCGCATCACCTGCGCAAACTGTGCATTACTTTGTTCATCGAGTGGGTGCTGCCTGTCGGTTATCACCTGTTTTCCAGCAACCCACACGTCTCGTATTTGTTCGCAGCGTCCACCAAACAACCAGCGGTTAAGAATCGCGTAATCTTCAACATGCGCAAGCCATGAGTCACGCTCGAGTACCAGCCAGTCCGCACGCTGCCCCGGAGCAATCATCCCCATCGTCACACCGCAGGCTTGTGCCCCGCCAACTGCAGCCTGCCGCCACAAAACCTCGCCGACCTGAGGCAATTCTGGCAACACAATGCGGTTGCGCCTTTTATCACGTAGGCGCTGCGCGTACTCAAGCCAGCGTAATTCTTCAAGCGCACTAACCGACACATGGCTGTCAGAGCCCACTCCCCAATGCCCGCCCTGGGCGATGAAATTGGTCGCTGGGAAAATGCCATCGCCGAGATTTGCTTCGGTTGTTGGGCATAAACCTGCCACTGTGCGGCTTTCAACTATTTGGGTTAACTCTTCCGGCGACAGGTGCGTGGCATGAACCAGGCACCAGCGGTCGTCCACTGCAAAGCGGTTATAGAGCCATTCCACCGGGCGCTCATTGCTCCAGGCAAGGCAGTCGTCGACTTCTTTTTCCTGCTCAGCAATATGGATATGAACCGGCAAGCGGTAATCACTCGCTTCCAGAACATCTTCCATCTGCTCCTGTGTCACCGCGCGTAATGAGTGAAAACACAAACCGTGATTAATCAATGGATAACGACATAATGCATTGCCCAACGCTTGTTGTTGGCGCAGATAACGATCGACATCCTGGATAAATCTTTTTTGCCCCGCAGCAGGTGGTTGTGCGCCAAAACCCGCGTGGCTGTACAACACTGGCAACAGCGTTTGCCCTATCCCACTGTTATCGGCAGCAAGCAGCAGTTGCTGTAGCATCAAATCACCTGACGCATACGGTTTTCCGTTAACGTCATGATGTAAATAGTGAAATTCAGCTACCTGAGTGTAACCACCCTTGAGCATATCAATGTACAAATGAGTGGCAATGGCACCGACTTGTTCGGGAGATAGTTTCTGCACCATGCGATACATCATGTCGCGCCACGTCCAGAAACTGTCCTGCGGATTGCCTGCCACTTCTGTCAACCCCGCCATCACCCGCTGAAACGCATGAGAGTGCAAGTTTGAGATAGAAGGAATCACTATGCCCGGTAGCAGTGTGGCATCTTCCCCTGAAGCACCAACTTCGACGTGAGTAATCGTTCCTTGTTCGTTGACGCTAATACGCACATTGTGCCCCCAACCTTGTGGGAGCATCACAACTGGAGCAAAAAATGCAGGCATGGATTTGATTCCTTCTTTTGCGATGCCAATGATTTAGCGATTAAATCAGACTAACGCAAACCAAATTTTAAACTTGTTTAACCCCGTCATAATTCGCATGACTGAAGTTGCCGAAAAGTACATGCTGCGCTAGCTTGTAGTCAATTGTCTATACAACCTGATGTGGAGAATGTCATGACTTACCCTCGCAGCATCGACAGCCTGTGGAGCGGTGCAACGCTTGTCACCATGGTGGATGGGCAATACCAGTTGATTGAAGATGGCGTTATCGCAGTGCATCAGGGGAAAATCGTTTGGCTGGGCGCTCGTGCTGATCTGCCCGACATTACAGCGCAAGCACATCACCACTTTGATGGCGGGATAATTACTCCGGGCTTTATTGATTGCCACACTCATTTGGTGTTTGGTGGCGATCGCAGTGCGGAATTTGAAATGCGGTTAACTGGCATGAGTTACGCAGAAATTGCCGCACGTGGTGGTGGCATTATTTCCACCGTTCGCAGTACGCGCGAAGCCGATGAAGATGAGTTGCTGCATTCTGCCCGCAAGCGTCTGCAACATCTTCTGCAAGAAGGCGTGACGACTGTCGAAATTAAGTCGGGATACGGGCTGGATATCGACAATGAAATCAAAATGCTGCGCGTTATCCGCCGACTGGGCGAAACCTTACCGGTTGAAGTTTACGCCACCTGCCTTGCGGCTCACGCCGTTCCTCCTGAATTTAGCGGTGATAGCGACAGATGGGTCGAAGTGGTTTGCGAACAATTACTCCCGCGTGTAGCACAAGAAAAACTGGCTGATGCCGTAGACGCATTCTGTGAGCATCTGGCTTTTAGCCCGGCGCAAACCGAGAAAGTTTTTACCGCCGCCCGCACTCTGGGAATGCCTGTAAAACTCCATGCCGAGCAGCTTTCAGCACTCGCTGGCAGCACTCTTGCCGCTCGTTTTCAGGCGTTATCTGCCGACCATCTTGAATACGCAACCGATGCTGACGCGCAAGCAATGGCTGAAGCCAATACCGTTGCCGTATTGCTGCCTGGCGCGTTTTATCTGTTACGTGAAAAGCAACAACCGCCGGTTGCTGCATTCCGCAAACATGGTGTGCCGATGGCGGTCGCAAGTGATGCCAACCCAGGCACCTCGCCTGCATTATCATTGCGTTTAATGCTCAATATGGCCTGTACTCTGTTTGGTTTAACCCCTGAAGAAGCGCTGGCAGGTGTCACGCTGCATGCCGCGCAGGCATTGGGTATCCGTGAAAGCCACGGCAGCCTTGAGTGCGGAAAAGTTGCTAACTTTGTGCACTGGCCCGTGGCACGTCCCGCAGAACTGGTCTATTGGTTAGGGGGGCAACTGCCCTGCACCGTTATTTATCAGGGAGAGAAACGTGACAGCACCTTTTAATTTCAGTCGTGGGAAACTGCCCATCCTTATCAGCATTCCACACGCAGGCACCGCACTCACACCAGAAGTTGAGTCGGCCCTAAGCGATGCAGCAAAACCATTGCCTGATACCGACTGGCATATCCCGAAGCTTTATGATTTTGTTCACGCATTGGGTGCAAGCGTTATTACCGGTAATTATTCGCGTATGGTTATCGACCTCAACCGACCGGCGGACGATAAACCGCTCTACACCACTGCCACAACCGGTCTGTATCCTGAAACGCTATTTGATGGCACTCCGGTGTTTATTCCGGGCAAAGAACCGAGTCCGGAACAACGCAAAGCCGCACTTGAGACAATTTGGCAGCCTTACCACCAGCAGTTACAAAGTGAGCTGGAGAGAATGAAAGCGGAGCATGGATACGCGCTGTTGTTCGACGCGCATTCTATCGCCAGCCATATTCCGCGTTTGTTTGAAGGTAAGCTTCCGGATCTTAATTTCGGTACTAACGGCGGTAAAAGCTGTGATGAGTTGATAGAAGAGCATCTGGTGGCTTGTGCGGCATCGCAAAAGCAATTTAGCTGGGTGGCGAACGGGCGCTTTAAAGGCGGGTATATCACGCGTGCTTATGGGCAACCATCACAGGGGATCCACGCGGTGCAGTTAGAGCTAGCCCAATGTAATTATATGGATGAGCAACCGCCGTTCGCATGGCGGGAAGAGCGGGCCGCGCAGTTACAACCGCTGCTTGAGTTGCTTATCCGTTCAATGTTGAACAGCGCGCAGCAGATAGCCTGATCTGAAAAACTGGTGGATGACGCCTGCGGCTTATCCACCCTACAAAACCTGAACATCAAAAATTTACCCTAAATAATTCGAGTTGCAGGAAGGCGGCAAGTGAGCAAGTCCCCAGGAGCTTACAAAAGTAAGTGACTGGGGTTTGCGAGTGCAGCCAACACACCTGCAGCTTGAAGTATGAAGGGTAAAAAGAAAACCGCCGGTTCTGTCCACAGCAATAACGCTATTATGGACAAAACCGGCGGTCTTAAGTCAGTCGATCAGTTATTCCTGATCAGCAGGCATTTTACCTTCATGTTGCGGACGTTCTGTCAGACGCTTCTCAAAATTGGCATTAAATTGTTTTTTCTGTTCCGGCGTCAGAATGTTGTAGATCTTATTCTGTGTTTCCATATGAGCCATCATGCGAGCTTTATTCTGCTCAGCCATTTTATCTACCTGAGCCTGCGCTTTAGCTTTATCGAAGCTGTCGCTGGCAATAATGCTGTGTGCCGCACGGCGCTCTTCTAATGAAGGTCGCTCCATTTTACCGCGCTGCTCTTTCATGATGTCGCGCACTTGTTGTTTCTGCGCGTCAGTCAGGTTTAAATCCTTAAACATCATATCGTGGTGACCGCCACGCATACCTTTATGGTGCGTCATGGTTGCATCAGTTTTTGCAGCGGTAGTGGTATCAGCCGCATGAGCCAGGTTCGCCGCGCCGAGAGCCAGAGTTGAAGCAACAAAGAGAGCTGTTAATTTACGCATATTGTTTATTCCTATTCTGATTTCTATTACGACAAGGTTTGCCGCGTTGACGAAATTAAGTTTACGGGGTTGTGCGTCAAGTAATAGTCCCCGTCGGTAAAGCATTGAAAGGGTAAAAAACAAAATTGCAGCAATTATGAAGAGAATAAGGATAAACAAAGGGGAATTGAAACAGAATACAACAAAGCAATGATTTTAAAAGAATTATGAAGAGAGTGTATAGCAATACGCAGAATGGATAAAGCCGCCAACTAAGATTTATCTGTATATTGTTGTTTGCCCGTTGATTATTTATTGGCCCCACTACTGAGGCCAATACATATTAAATTTCGCGCAGCATTAATCCTGCACGTAATCCCAGCGCAACATTAGGATTAGGGAATAAAACAAACTCGACATCTTCTTTCACCACATATTGCGTGTCGCCATCTTCGGCCAGCAATGTGCCTTTCGGGAATGCGGTGAAGTTCTGTGTTTGCGCTGACATATGCAACACAAAGGCATCACTGTGTCGCGTAATTTGCTGCGCCACTTTATAGCGTAACGGTTTACCTTCAATGGGCTCTGGCGCCTCGCCGCTTAGCAATGCCTGCAATGCCTGTTTTGTCACCTCAAACTGGCTGAGATCGTTTTCGCCAAAAGGCTGTGCTTTGCCCAACTCGAGCGTGCAACTGAGCGCATTGAAATGTTCGCTGCTGAAATGGGTAAAAGTGCCACCAGGTTCCTGATGAAACACCAGCGCCTGTAATCCCGCACAGCCCAGCCAGGAGAGAAATTCCTCATCATATGGCAATGGACGCGAAGGCAAGACGCCGAAACGCGGGTGATAAGAGCTGCGAATGGCAGTATGCATATCCAGATGCCAGCAGATGGTCTCTTCACATTCGGCCAAAAACAGATCCAACGCATGCTCAAGTCGGCAGGCACGTTGTGTTTCAATGCTTTCAGGGAATTGCTGCCAACCACCGCTAAACATACGATTCATATCGCTGTGCTGATAGCGCTGATTGCTGCGCAGTGCCGCAGGATTGCCCAGAATAACCAGCAACCGCCATTGCAACGCTATTTCACCGGACACCAGGCTGTCCACCAACTGTGCAAGTATTTCTACCGGCGCAGTCTCGTTTCCGTGGACTCCTGCCGACAACACCAGTGTCTTTTGCGTCGCCTGATGTGGGGCCAGTGTCAAAATACCTTCATCCCACCACTGCCAATGCAGATGGGCATTTTCTCCGGCGCTCGGAGTTGGCACTTTACCCGTCAGGGTTTGCGCCAAAAAATCCAACATTGTGCCTCCTGTTAGAGCCTGCCAGGCAGGCTCTTAATGTTGAAATGGATAAACAGAACCTAAGTCTAGTATACGGGTTAGTTCATCGAGTGCTTCGCGCCCTTCTCGCAACAACTGTGGGTCAGCTAAATCAGCCTGAGTCAGTTGGTCACGATACCAACGGTCCACCCAGTTATTGAGCGTGACAAACAACGTTTCGTTCATCATCACCGCTGGGTTTAACGCTTTTTGTTCCGCTTCGTTCAGTACAACTCGCAGGCGTAAACATGCCGGGCCGCCGCCATTTGCCATGCTTTCGCGCAGGTCAAACACTTTGAGTTCGCTGATTGGGTTATCGGCTGCCAGCACTTCGTTGAGATAATGCCAGACGCCTGCATGCTGCCGGGACTCTTCTGGCAAAATCAGCGTCATGCGGCCATCGTCACGGCTTAATAACTGGCTGTTAAACAGATAGGTTGCGACCGCATCGGCCACTGAAACTTTATTTGCGGGAACTTCAATAGGCGTGAATCCGGGCACTTTAACACGCAACTGCTCGTATAACGCATGTTGATGAAGAAATGCCTGTTCGTGGCAGAACAATACCTGGCGGTTCGACACCGCAATTACGTCGTTATGGAACACGCCCTGATCGATAACCGTCGGGTTTTGTTGCGCGTAAACCACTAAGTCCGGGTTAACCTGGTTGAGCCGGACGACAGCCTGACTTGCTTCGAGCGTCTGGCGAGCCGGGTAGCGTGCAGGAACCAGCCCAGCTTTTGCCTCTTCGCGGCCATAGACAAAAAGCTGTGTCGATGGCTCGCCATACGCACCACCGAGGCGGTTATGGTTTGCCGCCCCTTCGTCACCAAACATCGCCACCTGTGGAAGTGCACCGTGAACAGAAAAATACTGTTCATTTCGGAAGATAGCCCGTAACACGTTTTCTGTGGTCGGCGCTTCACTGGCACGGTGGAACTTGTTGTTCAGGTTCGCCACGGTGAAGTGGACTTTGCCATCGAGGCTATCTGCTGATGGGCTGACTGTCGCGGCATTTGCTACCCACATTGAGGAAGCCGAACTCACCGCCGACAGCAATTGTGGCGTTTGTTTTGCTACGCGTTCAACAATCTGTTCATCGCTGCCGCTAAAACCCAACTGGCGCAACAGCGGAATATTAGGTCGCTCTTGAGGAGGGATAACCCCTTGTGCAAACCCGGCATCCGCCAGCGCTTTCATCTTCAGCAAACCTTGCTTCGCGGCAAGCTTCGGGTTGGAAACCCGGAACTGATGCCTGGTTGATGCTTCATTCCCGAAAGAAAGCCCGGCGTAATGGTGGGTCAGGCCCACCAGTCCATCAAAATTAACTTCACGCGCTTTCATGATTATTCCTTACCGCTAAAATCAAGTCCCGGGCTCAGGGTGGCAGGCAGCGGGAAGGACGGGCTTTCCAGCGTCGCCATCGGCCATGCGCAGTAATCAGCCGCGTACCAGGCGCTGGCGCGGTGGTTGCCAGATGCGCCCACGCCGCCGAACGGTGCCGCACTCGACGCGCCCGTTAATGGTTTATTCCAGTTAACAATCCCCGCGCGAGCTTCGAGTAACAACTGGTCAAACTGCTCGCGATGCGGGGAAATCAGGCCGCTTGCCAGCCCATAACGTGTGTCATTTGCCATCGCGATAGCATCATCGAAATCGGCATAACGGTATACAGTAAGTAACGGCCCAAACACTTCTTCGTCTGGCACATTCGCCACGCCGGTTAATTCAACAATTCCTGGGGTGAGCAGCGATGTGCCTGCTTTTACCAGTTTCGGCTCGAGCAGTGATTTGCCGCCACGCGCGATATGTTCCTGCCAGCCGGTCAGCACGCGCTCGGCAGCCTGCACCGAAATCAGCCCGCCAATAAACGGCTGCGGTGTGGCATCCCACGCGTCCGGGCGAATACGCCCCGCTACTTCTACCAGACGTTGTAAGAATGCATCGCCCTGAGCACCCTGTTTTACCAGCAAACGACGCGCACAAGTGCAGCGTTGCCCGGCGGTAACAAACGCCGACTGAATGACCAGGTGAACTGCACCGTCGATATCTTGTGGATCTTCAACGATCAGCGGGTTGTTGCCACCCATTTCGAGGGCGAGAATTTTTTCTGGCTGCCCGGCAAACTGGCGATGAAGTTGGTAGCCGGTATTGGCGCTGCCGGTAAATAACAGGCCATCCAGCGTCGATTGCTGCGCCAGTGCCTGTCCGGTTTCGCGCCCGCCCTGCACCAGGTTCAGCACGCCATCCGGCACACCCGCCTGCTGCCACAGCTTCATCACTTGCTCACCAATCAGCGGCGTCAGTTCGCTAGGTTTAAATACGATGGTATTGCCTGCCAGCAGGCCCGGCACGATATGGCCGTTCGGCAAATGGCCGGGGAAGTTGTACGGGCCAAAGACCGCCAGAACACCGTGTGGACGGTGGCGCAATGTCGCTGCACCATCTGGCATCGGAGTGTGCGTTTCGCCGGTGCGCGTGTGGTAAGCCTTAATCGAGATGGATATTTTATTCACCATCGCGGTAATTTCAGTCGCCGCTTCCCAGCGCGGCTTGCCAGTTTCCTGGGAAATAGTCACGGTCAGGGCTTCTTTGTTGGCTTCAAGCAGGCTTGCAAACTTTTCGACGATAGCCTGGCGCTCGGCAAACGGGCGTTTTGCCCATGCCGGGAATGCGCTACGCGCAGCAATGCACGCCTGTTCTACCTGCAATGCGTTAGCCGCAACCCCTTCCCACAGCAAATCACCGTTTACCGGGTTATGTTTTTGTAATGATTCGCCTTGCCCGGAAAGCCATTGTCCATTAATCCACTGAGTCATACTTTTTTCTCCTCGGGGCACAAACGCACCAGACGTACTTTATCGCCAGCACTACATTTCAGGGCATCTGCGGTAACGGCATCAATCACAAGCCGGTCACCTTTTGGATTTGCCTTAATCAGCATGGCGCGGAAATCGTTATATTTTTCATTGGCTACCAGACACATCGGCAGCTCTTCGGTTGCAGGTTGGCCAATAGCAATTTCAACCAGACGGCTTTTGCGAATCGCCCTTACGCGGTCGATATCGCACTCAAGTGTTGGGCCACCGTCAAAAATATCCACGTAATTGCGATAACGGAAACCTTCGGCTTCCAGCACCGCCCGTGCAGGCGCAGTTTGCGGGTGGACTTTGCCTATCACTGCCTGCGCTTCAGGCGAGAGGAAATCGGTGTAAATCGGGTGTTTAGGCATTAATTCGGCGATAAACGCTTTTTGCCCGGTGCCACACAAGTAATCGGCACGGCTAAATTCCATAGAGAAGAAACGATTGCCCAGGCTTTCCCAAAACGGTGAATGACCATGTTCGTCAATCACGCCACGCATCTCGGCCACCACTTTTTCGTTAAAGCGATCGCGAAACGCTGCCATAAACAGAAAGCGTGATTTGGATAGCAGGTAGCCATTGCCCTCTTTACGCCAGTCAGCGTCGAGGAATAGCGTGCAAAGCTCGCTGCTGCCGGTGTGATCGTGGCTGAGAAACAGCGTTGGTAATGCATTGTAAATATTCAGCTCTTTGGAAGCATGAACATGGGTACCCACGTGGTAGTTGTACCAGGGGTCGTTTAACCCAACCGCCACTTCGATGGCGCAAATCCCCACCACGCGTTCGATGGCGGTATCTTCCAACACGAAAACATAGCCCTGGTCGCCTTCTGGCAGGCCACCCTGCCAGGTATTCATTGAGCGTTCGATACGTTCAGACAGCGTTTTTTCATCCGCAGGCAGTGAAGTCAAGCCGCCGCCTGTTTTACCCGCCATCTCCAGCAGCCCGGATAAATCACCGCGCTCAACCGGACGGATAATCATCATGATTGCTCTCCCGCAATAAAGCGTTCACAGGCGCGCTCAAAACGATCCAGCCCTTTTTGCACTTCAGCTTCGCTGACTATCAACGCTGGTGCAAAACGTATGACGTTCGCCCCGGCGATAAGCATCATCAAGCCTTCGACGGCGGCGGCCTGTAAGATAAGTTTAGCCTTTCCGCTGTATTCCGGTTGCAGCACGCAGCCAATTAACAGCCCCAGACCGCGCACTTCACTAAATAGCTGATGTTTCTGGTTTATCTTGTTTAAACGCTCAACAAACCAGGCGTGACGCTGTTTAACACCGTTGAGTACTTCAGGTGTATTAATGATTTCCATTACCCGGCCTGCCACAGCACCTGCCAGCGGGTTGCCGCCATAAGTTGTGCCGTGCGTGCCTACTACCATCACTTTGGAGAATTTATCGGTGGTCAGCATCGCGCCAATCGGGAAGCCACCGCCCAATGCTTTAGCCGTAGAAAGCACATCCGGGGTGATGCCGTAATGCATATAAGCGTACAGCTCACCCGTACGGCCAACACCTGTTTGCACTTCATCAAAAATCAGCACCGCGTTGTGGCGGTCACACAGTTCGCGCAAACCTTGCAGGAACGTTGGATCCGCAGGTACCACACCGCCTTCACCCTGAATTGGCTCCACAATCACCGCGCAGGTATTTTCGTTAATCAGTTCACTGGCAGATTGCAGGACGTTATAAATGGCGTGGCTGATTTGCGGCGGCAATGGCGCAAAGTCTTGTGAGTAAGCAGGCTGTCCACCCGCCGAAACCGTAAACAGCGTGCGGCCATGGAAAGCATTTTTGAAAGCAACGATGCCGCTTTTCTGTGGGCCAAAATTATCGTGCGCATATTTACGCGCCAGTTTTAATGCCGCTTCGTTAGCTTCCGCCCCTGAGTTACAGAAGAACACTTTGTCGGCAAAAGTGGCATCAATCAGCTGTTTTGCCAGGCGCAGAATCGGCTCGTTGGTGTAGCCGTTGCCGGTATGCCAGAATTTTGATGCTTGTTCTTCCAGCGCTTTGCGCAGTTCCGGGTTAGCGTGACCCAGAGCGTTCACCGCAATCCCACCCGCAAAGTCGATATAATCTTTGCCTTGCTGATCCCACAACGTCGACCCTTCACCACGTACCGGAATAAAAGAAGCTGGGGCATAAACGGGCATCATCCATTCGTCGAAATTCTGGCGGGTAATTGACTGCGACATAGCGACCTCTTCCGGTAAATAAAAAGTTATTTATATGTTAATTAATTGGGTGTTTGCGCTGTAAATGTAGATTGCACGCTTCGTGCCAGCCAGCGATATAAATGAATAGCAGAGAGGCTGGATTGTTAAATCAATAGCTTACGCACCATGGCTATTCACATAAAGTGAATATATAGTGCATAGTTTTACGGTGCCGCTTGGATCGCCAGATAAAAACAAGAAAGATTATGCAGTGGGAAAATATAATACTGGATTTGTGATCGATGATGGGGTTTGCACGTTGTTTACGCCCCAAAACGGGGCGGCGTGGCGTATTTTGGTGCAGATTTTGCTCAGTTCAAATTCGCCCAGGGAAAAAATTGGCCATCAGTCTCACTTCCCCGCTTTTTCTGCTACCATCCTGCAACATTGTTAAGCAACCACGGCAGCGACTTATGAAATTCGTCTCTTTTAATATCAACGGCCTGCGCGCCCGCCCACATCAACTTCAAGCCATTGTGGAACAACATCAGCCTGATGTTATCGGTTTGCAGGAAACGAAAGTCCACGACGATATGTTCCCGCTCGAAGATGTCGCAAAACTGGGCTACAACGTCTTTTATCATGGTCAGAAAGGCCATTACGGTGTGGCGTTATTAACTAAAGAGACGCCGATTTCGGTTCGTCGTGGCTTCCCGGGTGATGATGAAGAGGCACAACGCCGTATCATTATGGCGGAGCTTCCAACGCCATTAGGCAACCTGACGGTGATTAACGGTTACTTCCCGCAGGGCGAAAGCCGCGACCACCCGACCAAATTCCCGGCCAAAGCAAAGTTCTACCAGGACCTGCAAAACTTCCTCGACAGCGAACTGAATAAAGACAACCCGGTGCTGATTATGGGTGATGTCAATATCAGCCCAACCGATCTGGATATCGGTATTGGCGAAGAAAACCGCAAGCGTTGGTTACGTACCGGTAAATGCTCCTTCCTGCCAGAAGAACGTGAATGGATGGATCGCCTGAAAAGCTGGGGCCTGGTTGATACGTTCCGCCACGCTAATCCGGAAACTAACGACAAGTTTTCATGGTTTGATTACCGTTCAAAAGGCTTTGATGACAACCGCGGTCTGCGTATCGATCTGCTTCTGGCAAGCCAACCGCTTGCCGAACGTTGTATCGCGACCGGCATTGATTACGATATTCGTAGTATGGAAAAACCTTCTGACCATGCACCAGTGTGGGCTGAATTTAAACTGTAAGGACGTTGTATGAACATCACCTGGCGCTACGGTTTCTTGCCCAATGCGTAAGTTACTTTTTGCCGCTCTGGTGGTTGTTTTTATCCTGCTAATTATCTTCCTGCCGCCGGGTAGCCTGGCGGCACTGCAACATTACCAGGCACAATTCTCTACCTGGCATCAGCTGCATCCGCTGCAAACGGCAATGGCATTTTTTGTAATTTATGTTGTGGTCACCACCCTTTCGATTCCCGGTGCCACACTATTAACGCTGCTGGCAGGTTCGCAATTTGGTTTGATTCAGGGAACCGTGCTGGTGGCGCTGGCTGCAACCTGTGGTGCAACACTCGCAATGCTCATCAGCCGCTATTTGTTACGTGACTGGGTACAGCTTCGTTTTGCTGCGCCGATGTCGTCGATTAACCGCGGCATGGAGCGCGAAGGGTTGTACTATCTTTTTGCGCTACGACTAACGCCTGTTTTCCCGTTCTTTCTGATAAATTTGTTGATGGGCCTGACGCCAATCAAAACGCTGCGCTATTTTGCCGTTAGCCTTGTCGGGATGCTGCCGGCGATCGTGGTTTATCTCAACGCGGGGCGCCAACTGAGCCAGTTGCGTACCCTTAGCGATATTCTTTCACCCGGCATGATCGTGATGTTTATTTTGTTGGGTTTGCTGCCGCTGGCGTCACGCCGGTTAGTCCGCATGCTCCGAAAATCATAAGGACCCCACTTTGCGCCTTTTAACGCTTTTGCTGTCGCTTGTTGCGTTCAGCTTCACAACCTTTGCACAATCCACCAACTGGAACACACTGCGCGAGCAGGCGAACGGTCAGACCGTTTACTTCAACGCCTGGGGTGGCGACCCGGCGGTAAACAGTTATCTCGACTGGGTAGCAAGTGAAATGAAGCAGCAGTACGGCGTGACGGTAAAAGTGGTGCGCCTGGCTGATGCCGCTGATGCGGTAAAACGCATTCAGAGTGAAGCCACCGCCGGACGCAAAGAAAATGGTTCGGTTGATTTACTGTGGGTCAACGGTGAAAACTTCCGCACATTGAAACAAGCTGGATTGTTGAAAGAAGGCTGGGCATGGGAATTACCCAACTGGCGTTATGTAGACCAGAAGAAACCGGTGCGCGAAGATTTTTCCCAGCCTACGGACGGTGCTGAAGCCCCCTGGGGCAGCGCACAGTTGATGTTGATTGGCAACGAACAACCTGATGTGAAATTCCCGCGTAGCGCAGCCGAACTACTGGTATTCGCCGAAAAAAACCCAGGTAAACTGAGCTATCCTCGCCCACCCGATTTTACCGGTACCGCATTTATCGAGCAGTTACTGATTGTGCTGACCCACGACACACAGGCGCTACGCCTGCCGCCGGATCCCGCGACCTTTAAGCAAGTCACTGCTCCACTGTGGGAGTACCTGGATAAACTGCATCCTCTATTGTGGCGCGAAGGTAAAGCTTTCCCACCAACACCCGCGCGCATGGACCGTATGCTGGCAGATGGTGAGTTGCTGTTTTCTGTGACATTCAATCCCGCACACGTCGATAACCTTATCGACCGCAAACAACTGCCGAAAACAGCACAAGCCTTTGGCTTTGAAAAAGGCATGTTGGGCAACGTCCATTTTGTGACTATTCCAGCCAATGCCCGCGCCCAGGCAGGAGCTCAGGTGCTGGCAAATTTCCTGATGTCGCCACAAGCGCAAATTCGCAAAGCCACCCCAGCAATCTGGGGTGATGCCACCATTCTGGATAGCGCAACGCTACCTGCGCCATTAAATGAACAGCTTGATGCGCAAAAACCAGTCCATCAGCAAGCGGTGCCATATCTGGCTGAACCTCATTCTGCCTGGGTTGATGCGCTAGAAAAAGAGTGGTTACAGCGCTACGGAGCGAAGTGAGTAACCGCTGGCTGCAACGCACATTAGCCTTGCTCGCAGTGGGGTGCGTTTTTGCTCCGCTGCTACCAGGCTTAGTGATGATGGCAAAACCAATGTTGATGCCCGATATCTGGCGTCAGCTTTGGGCCGACAACCAGTGGCCAGATGCGCTGCAGGCGACACTATATTCGACCATGATTAGTGTTATCGGCTCGTTGACTCTTTGCCTTGTACTGCTTTGCGGCTTATGGCCAGGCGCGCACTGGCAACGTTTGACCTCGCGACTGCCGCTACTTTTAGCGCTACCACACGTCGCTTTTGCCAGCGGTTTTTTATTCCTGCTTTCCGATAATGGCTGGCTGGCGCGTCTATGCGGCGTGTCGTTTCATCTTGATGAAAATGGTGTTGGGCTGGGTATCTTACTGGCGCTGAAAGAGTGCTGGTTCCTGCTATGGATTACCAGCACGCAGCTCAACCAGCGGTCCCTTTCCCAACAGCTTACCGTGGCACAAAGCCTGGGCTATGGCCCATTGCAAAGCCGCATTCGGGTGCTGGTAGCGCAGTTATTGCCGCGCCTGAAATGGGCGTTGTTAGCGGTGGTGGCCTACAGCCTGTCTGTCGTGGATGTGGCAATCATTCTGGGTCCATCCAATCCACCAACACTCGCCGTTCTGGCCTGGCAGTGGCTTAACGATGCCGATCCACAACGTGTGGCAATGGGCATGTTGACGTCAATGCTGCTGGTGGTGATGCTGGTAATTTTTACTACCGTTGGTTACGCCATATGGCGGTTCAGCCGCCGCTGCCTGGGACAATTTTCCGGGAAGCGCCATCAACTCAGCATTCAGCCTCTGGCATTAGGATCAGGTTTTATCATGACCCTCACAGGCGTTGCAGCGATAGCAATGCTGGTGATGTGGTCATTTGCAGACGGCTGGTTTTACCCGGCACTCTTGCCCGATGCCTTCGCCCTTTCCGGCTGGCAAACGGCTGAACTGTCTCCTTTAATCACCACGTTAGTGCTGGCGCTGGCAAGCAGCCTGATAGGTTTACTGGTGGTTGTTCTGTGGCTGGAAGGGGGAAGTTCACGCTTTGATCTCTGGCTTGCGCTACCGCTTTTCTTACCCGCTCTACCGCTGGTTGCTGGGCAATATCAGATATTGCTGGTTATGGAGCAGGACGGTAGTTGGCTGGGCGTTATCTGGAGCCATTTGCTGTGGGTTGTCCCCTACATGCTTCTGGTCGCACGCCCCGCATGGCAACAGTTTGACTCGCGCCTGGCGATTACTGCGCAAACATTTGGCTGGTCACCGTGGAAGATTTTATGCTGGGTTAAGCTGCCATTGCTTATCCGCCCCCTACTGGCAGCACTGGCTGTCGGATTTTCGGTGAGCGTCGCGCAATATTTACCGACGCTGTACGCAGGTGCCGGGCGCTTTACCTCCGTCACAACAGAAACTGTGGCACTCAGTAGCGGCGGCGACCCGCAGCAGCAGGCCATTCAGGCGTTACTACAAATGCTACTTCCGGCAATCATGTTTATTGTGATGCGACAGCTCAGCAGTTTGTTCACCCATTATCGACAAGGATTACGCTAATGCTGCGTGTTCAGGATTGTTCCATTTCTAATGCCACCCGCTCGTTGATTCAGAATATAAGCTTCACGGTCTCTCCCGGTGAAGTATTGACGCTGATGGGCCCCTCCGGGGCAGGAAAATCGACATTTCTGAGTTGGATGATTGGCGCGCTGCCTGTGGAATTTAGCGTTACAGGAGAGCTGTGGCTGAATCAGCAACGCCGCGATACGCTCCCAACCGCGCGGCGAAATATTGGCATTCTTTTTCAGGATGCCCTGCTGTTTGCGCATTTGAATGTTGGACAAAACCTGGCGATGGCCCTTCCCGCAATAATTAAAGGGCGCGAACAGCGGCAGTATTATGTCGAACAAGCGCTGGCAAATGCGCAGCTAACCAATTTTTCTCGACGCGACCCTGCAACACTTTCCGGTGGTGAGCGCGCGCGCGTTAGCGTGTTGCGGGCATTACTGGCGAAACCCGAAGCGTTATTGCTCGATGAGCCGTTTTCACGATTGGATCAAACCTTACGCGAACAGTTCCGTCAGTTCGTCTGGCAGCAGGTTGAGCAACAAGCCATTCCGGTGGTACTGGTAACACACGATCCGCAAGATATTCCCACGGGCGGGCATATTATTACGGTCAATGATTCCGGCTATTAATTTGTCATACATAATTATGCGTTATCGCAAGGAATAGCCGCCGTTATTCGGCAAGAATAGCGGCTCTTTTTTCTCTTCTTTTCAGGTTATAAGATGAAACGTGTTTCTCAACTAACCGCCGCCTTGATGTTATCCGGGTTGGCGCATATGGCTTTCGCCGCAGGTCAGCCTTCTCAGATGACTTTCTCCAATCTTCAGGCGCAAAAAGGCGTGGTAATCGATACACGTCCAAGTGCCTTTTATAACGGCTGGCCACAAACCGTTCATGGTGTGGGTGGGCATGAACCTGCTGCACTGAATTTGTCTGCCAGTTGGTTAGGTATGATGAACGATGAGCAACTGCAACTGTGGGCAAAGCAACACAGCATCGCACCAGACAGCCTGATTGCGCTGTATGGTCAAAGCACTGAGACAACAGCGGTAAAAGAACGCCTGGCTAAGCTGGGCTACTCGCATATCGCGCTGCTCTCCGATGCTTTGCAACAGCCTGCGCGTTTGCAGAAAATGGCGCACTTCGAGCAGCTCGTTTACCCACAGTGGCTGCATAACCTGATGCAGAACAAACCCGTTGCGGCGAAGCCCGCGGGCGAAGTTAAAATCATCGAAGCCGCCTGGGGCGCGCCTAAGCAGTATTTGCTGAGCCATATTCCGGGCGCGGATTACATCGACACCAATGAGGTGGAAAGTGAGCCGTTATGGAACAAAGTTTCTGACGACAAGCTTAAAGCGATGCTGGCAAAACACGGTATCCGCCACGACACGACCGTTGTTCTCTACGGGCGCGATGTTTATGCTGCGGCACGTGTCGCACAAATCATGCTGTATGCGGGCGTGAAAGATGTTCGCCTGCTGGATGGCGGCTGGCAGAGCTGGTCTGACGCCAAACTGCCTGTGGAACGCGGCTTACCGAGTGACGTTAAACCTGCGGCAGACTTTGGAGCGCCAATCCCGGGCCAGCCACAGCTGATGCTTGATACAGAACAGGCTCGCGGGCTGCTCGGCCGTAAAGATGCTTCTTTGGTAAGTATCCGTTCATGGCCAGAATTTATCGGCACTACCAGCGGCTATAGCTACATCAAGCCAAAAGGTGAAATTGCCGGGGCGCGATGGGGTCATGCAGGTTCAGACTCCACCCATATGGAAGATTTCCATAACCCGGACGGCACCATGCGTTCTGCTGATGACATCGCAGCAATGTGGAAAAGCTGGAACATTACGCCGGATCAGCACGTGGCGTTCTATTGCGGCACCGGCTGGCGCGCATCAGAAACCTTCATGTATGCCCGTGCGATGGGTTGGCAGAATGTGGGCGTGTACGACGGTGGCTGGTATGAGTGGAGCAGTAATCCGAAGAACCCGGTTGTGAGTGGGGAGCGGAAGCCGGAATAGGCTCCGTTTTTGCCCATATAGTAGGACGGTGATTTTCCGTTCACCTGTAAGTTATTCGCTCCCATAAATTCCAGTGCACGGTGAACGTGCCAAGGAGAGAACGCCCTCTCCTTGGCAATCCTGGCGCCCGGCAAATCAATCGCCGCTTTGCGGTAAACACCGTTTTTCACCCAACATTCGCGGTCGTTCGCGACTCGTTTATTCGGCACATCCCTGTGCCTAACCACTTCGTGGCCAACGCAAGCGTTGTTCAAAAATGTTCCTGACATTTTTGTCCGACGATCGCTCTCTCACGTGGCTCCCGGCCACGTGACCCCGACTGAAGGGTAAAAAACGGCACGATTGAAGCCGGGAACAAGGTCAAAACTGGCTCGGTGCTATCTTTTGGTTTTGACGTTGACCTTTGGTTCCGGCTTCAATCGCCTTCATTTTGACTCCAGGTGGCAGGGTCCAGCCGTCGGGAACGGCTGGAGGGCGCGATCGTCTGGAACGAATCGCAACCGACCCTGACACGGAGGCAAAATGGAGGTTTACCGCTTGCGGCGATTGATTTGCCGGACGACGGGGTCGCCAGGGGGATGTCGTTATCCCCATGGCACGTTCACCGTTCGCAGAGTTATATAGGATCGGCGATCTTTCAGGTGAACGGAAAACCACGGTTCCAAAATATTCAACAAGTTAACAGTGGACGACGCTAACGCTTACCCACCCTCCGCAACGTCTCATACCCACTCCACACCCGCGTAAACGTCGTCATCCAACACAGCGCACCAAACACCCACGCGAACCAGACAAACCACTGTGGAAACAGGCAACTCAACACAAATAATGCAATTGTCTCTGTGCCTTCGGTCAACCCGCCCAGATAGTAAAACGATTTATGCGCATAGCCTGGGTTATCAAGCTGGTGTTTTTGCGCCACTGCAGCAAAAGCAAGAAAACTACTGCCGGTGCCAATAAACGCGAACAGCAACCAGCCGCCCGCCAGCGCATTTTGTGCAGGGTCGGCAAGAATAAAACCAAAGGGCACCAGCGCGTAAAACAGAAAATCCAGGGCGATATCGAGAAAACCACCAGCATCAGTCAAGCCGCGCCGTCTCGCCAGTGCGCCATCTAATCCATCGAACAGTCGATTGAGGACGATGGCAACGAGCGCTGCGCCATACCATTGCAGTGCAAGGAAAGGTAGAGCCAGTACTCCGATGGCAAAACCAAACATCGTCAGCCCATCTGGGGTGATGACACTTTTGTCCAGTTTGGCTGCCAGGCGTTCTAGTGAAGGTTTTATGCGCGGATGAAGGTAGCTATCAAACATTCGGCTTTTTCCCTGGTTCGCTCACACATAACCCTTGCGCCGGAATATCCAGCGCGGCATTAAAGCGTGCAGATAGGTTTTGAAAAGCAATTAGCGCGGTTAATTCGGTGATGGTTTTCTCATCGTAATGCGTTTTCAGTTCGGCTTTTAGCGCATCACTGATTTGCGGAGGTGTTGCGGTCATGGCGTCAGCATAGGCCAACGCAACCTGCTCCTTGGCTGAAAACAATGTTTCTTCACGCCAGTTAGCCACCGCCAGCACTTTGTCCATCGAACCACTGCGTTCAGCCAGCCGTAAGCTATTGGCATCAATACAGAATTCACAACAGCACTGCTGGGAAACACGGGTCATCACCAGCGAGCGCACCACCGGGTCGATACCAGAGCGGCGTCTTTCAAGAAACCCAACAAACAAAGCCACCAGCCAGAATAGATAAGGAAAACGCCCCCACCAACGTGTAGGGTTCAGCACCGCACCGAAGTGCTTTTCCTGCATTGAGATAATAGGCCGCAAACTGGCAGGCAATTTTTTAAGCGGCGTCACCCATGGAGAGCTGTTTTTAATCATAATTCGGGAAGATCTTCAGATAATCTTTGGTGGCGCGTATTATGCCACGCCCATAGACAAAGAACGGATTGGTATCATGAAAACCATTGATGTTGTGGCGGCAATCATTGAGCACAACGACAAGATTCTACTCGCTCGTCGGCCGCAAGGCGGCGATCAAGCAGGTTTATGGGAGTTTCCCGGTGGCAAAGTCGATGCGGGGGAATCTCAACCTCAGGCGTTGGTGCGGGAACTGAAAGAAGAGTTAATGATTGAAGCGTTAGTGGGCGATTATATTGCCAGCCATAAGCGTGAAGTATCAGGAAGGATCGTTCATTTACATGCGTGGCATGTAAGCGAATTTAGCGGGGAGCTAACAGCACTTTGCCATAGCGAACTGGCCTGGTGTTTACCTGCCGAGGCATTTGATTATGATCTCGCCCCGGCAGATATTCCGTTACTTGAAGCGTTTATGTCTTTACGCGACGCCAAACTAAAGGGTTAGTGCTAAGCGTTTTTTCATCTCGCTGGCATTGCAGCAATACGCCTCCATCAGCTTTCACCACAGCCCCTTCAGAATAGTTTTGATCCTGATAAATGCAGCATTGGTTACAGGGTGCAGCACGCTGCCCCTGAGTGCTGAACACTTCCGGCGGCACCGAGATATCTACCTGCGGATCAAGACGCTGCGCCATCACTGGCAGAGTCGCCATCAGCGCTACGGCGGCGGCGAGCAGGCTTCTTAGTTGCATTATCACTTCCCTCTTTTTTCGCCCATTGCTTACGCGATTTTTTCTGCTCGTCAAGCGCTTTAACACCTTTGAAAGCATGATGAACCGGCTTGGTTCGAGCCTGGTGAATCAGGTCATACAGCGTTTGTACCAACGGCTGCATGAAGTCCTGATAACGGCACTGCTTCTCGCTGATTTGCGTCAGCGTTGATTCCCATTGAGCCGTCATATCCGGCCTTGCGGCCAGTTCCGGGAGCGAGTGAATTAACGCTCGTCCGGCATCCGATGAATGAATATAGCGGCCTTTTTTGACCAGAAACGTTCGCTTAAACAAAAGCTCAATGATCCCGGCGCGGGTCGCTTCAGTGCCCAGTCCATCTGTGGCGCGCAGGATCTTTTTCAGATCTTTATCCTGCACAAAACGAGCGATCCCGGTCATGGCTGAAAGCAATGTTGCGTCAGTGAAGTGGCGCGGTGGTTGGGTCTGGCGTTCATTCACCTCGCCTTTTTCACACAGCAGTTCATCACCCTTGGCCACCACCGGAAGCGGTGTACCATCGTTCTCTTCATCGCGTTCTTTGCCGCCAAGCAGCGTGCGCCAACCGGCTTCGGCGAGGAAACGCGCTTTGGCATTGAACTTGCCGCCTGCGATATCGAGATCAATGGTGCATTTGCGGAACACTGCATCGGCACAGAACTGCATTAAGTATTGTCGGGCAATCAGGTTGTAAACTTTAGCTTCATTTTCAGAGAGCGAAATTTTGGAGCTACGTGCAGTAGGAATGATTGCGTGGTGAGCATCGACTTTTTTGTCATCCCAGCAGCGGTTACGCAGGTCGGTATTCAGCGCAGGCTGCGGGAATAGATCGGGCTGATGCACACTAATCGCATTCAGTACTGCGTGACGCCCGGCAAAATGCTCATCCGGTAAGTAGCGGCTATCCGAGCGCGGATAAGTAATCAGTTTGTGGGTTTCGTAGAGTTTCTGGCAGATATCCAGCACGTTCTGCGCACTTAGCCCAAAACGCTTTGCTGCCTCGATTTGTAGACTCGAGAGCGAGAACGGCAGCGGAGCGACTTCTGATTCCCGTTTATCATTATAGGCAGTGACAATAGCTGGTTGCCCGCCGATGCGGTTGACCACATGTTCGGCTAGCGGACGATGAAGCAAGCGCCCTTCTTCATCTTGATACGGTTCGCAAGATTCGCTGGGGATCCAGGTGGCGATAAAACGCTCATCGGCAGGCGTGACGATATGCGCTTTCACTTCAAAGAAATCTTTTGCGATGAAATTCTCGATTTCTTCATCGCGACGCACCACCAGCCCAAGCACCGGCGTTTGTACGCGCCCAACCGAAAGCACGCCCTGATAACCGGCGTTGCGCCCAAGAATGGTGTAGGCGCGGGTCATGTTAATGCCGTAAAGCCAGTCGGCACGCGCACGGGCGAGTGCGGAAACACACAAGGGTATAAATTCGCTGTTCGCACGCAGACGGCTGATAGCCCGTTCAACGGCCTGCGGGTTGAGGTCGTTTATCAGGCAGCGTTGAACCTGCTGGCGCTTTGCCGGTGCCAGGTCGAGATAGTCGAGAACTTCATCCACCAGCAACTGCCCTTCGCGATCCGGGTCACCCGCATGAACCACTTCGTCAGCCTGGACGAGTAGTTTTTTGATGGCGTTGAGCTGTTTGGTGACTGATGGACGCGGCTGCAACTGCCATTTTTCCGGCACGATCGGCAGGTCGGCGAGGTTCCAGCGCGCGTATTTCGCGTCGTAAGCATCCGGCTGAGCCTGTTCCAGTAGGTGACCGATACACCAGGTCACCACTTGCCCATTCCCACACTCAATGAACCCATCGCCACGACGATGGGGTTTTGGGAGCACATCAGCAATAGCGCGAGCGAGGCTGGGTTTCTCGGCAATAAACAGACGCATCAGACTAACGAATCTCAATCATCGGGCGGCCTGCGCGGGCGGTTTTTAGCTCACCAATAGCAGTCAGTTTGATGCCATTTCTTTCGGCAACGGCGGCAACCGCGTCTTCTGCGTCGGCTTCAACAGCTAACAACAAACCGCCGGAGGTTTGCGGGTC
The DNA here is from genome assembly GCF_021283185.1 of Buttiauxella cochleicola. NCBI lineage: Bacteria > Pseudomonadati > Pseudomonadota > Gammaproteobacteria > Enterobacterales > Enterobacteriaceae > Buttiauxella > Buttiauxella cochleicola. The sequence continues at coordinate 146,403 of NZ_JAJSOS010000006.1, read as the reverse complement.
GCAGAGTAGATCACGCTGTGCCTGGGTCATTTCGCCCATCAGATAACCGTAGCTTGCGAAGTTGCGGGAAGTACCACCAGGAACACAGCCCTGCGCGATGTAATCTTCAACATCAGGTAATTTCGGCACTTTATCAAACCACACTTCGGCCTGAACGCCTGCGCCCTGGCACATTTCGCTGAGGTGACCCAGCAGGCCAAAGCCGGTGACATCGGTCATGGCGTTAACGCCTTCAATGTCGGCAAATTCCGCACCTGGCTTGTTAAGCTGGCACATCACTTCTGCGGCAAGGCCGTAATGTTCAGGTTTGAGTAGGGATTTTTTCTCGGCAGTGGTCAACACGCCAATGCCGAGCGGCTTGGTGAGGAACAGTTTGCAGCCTGCGGTGGCGGAGCTGTTTTTCTTCACGCGGTCGGTTGGCACAATGCCGGTGACGGCAAGGCCAAAGATAGGTTCTGGTGCGTCGATAGAGTGACCGCCAGCCAAAGAAATACCGGCTTGTTGGCAAACAAAACGCCCGCCTTCGATCACTTTGCGGGCAATTTCAGGTGCAAGAGTGTTAATCGGCCAGCCGAGAATAGCGATAGCCATAATCGGTTTGCCGCCCATCGCGTATATGTCGCTAATCGCGTTGGTGGCAGCAATGCGCCCAAAGTCGAACGGATCGTCGACGATCGGCATAAAGAAGTCGGTGGTGCTGATGACACAAGTGCCGTTGCCCAGATCGTAAACCGCAGCGTCATCACTGGTTTCGTTTCCGACCAGCAAGTTAGGGTCGACAAATTTAGCCTGCTCGGAATGCAGAATAGTTTGCAGGACTTTCGGGGAAATTTTGCAGCCGCAACCAGCTCCGTGGCTGTACTGCGTCAAACGAACGGTTTGCTCACTCATGGACTACTCCTGTCATTGGCAATGCCACTATGGTAACTCTTACGCCTGGGAGTAGTAAGTATCAGTGTCTGAATTGGGCCATTGCTGGTCACAATCCAGACAGCTTTTGCGTGATTGCTTAGAATCTGTGCACAAATGGCGTGGTGTCTGGCACGCTGACGGTGGTAGACGCTTTAAGCTGCGGCGTTCCCAGATAAAGGAAACCCACTACTTCATCTTGCTCACGGCACTTGAGCGCGTCGCGCACGGCTTCACTTTCAGTCCAGATGCCAGTACGCCAGATGCCGTTATAGCCCTGCGCAACCGCAGCCATCTGCATTGCCATTACCGCACAACCGGCAGAAACAACCTGTTCCCAGACCGGAACCTTATGATTGTCATCACAATGCGCAACGACCGCTATAATCATAGGAGCACGGAACGGAGCGGTACGGGCTTTTTCGATACCCTTTTCGTCTTGCTCTTCAGCAATAGCAGCTTCTTCCATGACCTTACTGAAACGCTCACGGCCTTCGCCTTCAATGACAATGAAGCGCCATGGTTGCAAGGTTCCATGATCAGGTGCGCGCATACCTGCACGAATGATATTTTCCAGCGTTTCACCTGCTGGAGCAGGTTCCGCCAGGCGGGAAGCGCTGCGACGGTTAAGAAGTAGTTCAAGTGCATCCATTTGATAACTCCTGCAATGAAATTTAGCGCCGAAATTAACACAGCCGTAGATTTTGTTACAGCGCGGGGCAGATTTCCTACTGACTTTTGCCCTGGGGGTATTTAGGATAGCGGTCACTTAAGCTGTTATATGCAGCTTGCCAGATATTACGGAGAATACATGCGCACCATTGGGCGATTTGTTGCCGGTTTTTTTAAGTGGACCTGGCGTCTGCTTAACTTTATTCGAGAATTTATTCTCAACCTATTTTTAGTGTTACTGGTTCTGGTTGGCGTAGGGATCTGGATGCAGATTAACAGCGCGCCAGCAGAACCTGCACGCGGTGCGTTGTTGCTGGATATCACCGGCGTGGTGGTCGATAAGCCTTCTGTCAGCAATAAACTGGGCGTGATTGGCCGCCAGTTGCTGGGTGCCAGTTCAGACCGCCTGCAGGAAAACTCGCTGTTTGATGTGGTCGATACCATTCGCCAGGCGAAAGATGACCGCAATATCACCGGGATTGTGCTGGACCTGAAAGAGTTTGCCGGTGGCGATCAGCCTTCTATGCAATATATCGGCAAAGCACTGCGTGAATTCCGTGACAGTGGTAAACCGGTTTATGCCGTGGGCGATAGCTACAACCAGGGGCAATATTACCTGGCAAGTTTTGCCAATAAAATTTGGCTCTCACCGCAAGGCGTGGTGGATCTTCACGGCTTTGCCACCAACTCGCTCTATTACAAAACGCTGCTCGATAAGCTGAAAGTCTCCACGCATATCTTCCGCGTCGGCACCTACAAGTCTGCCGTGGAACCGTTTATTCGTGATGATATGTCACCTGCTGCGCGTGAAGCGGATAGCCGCTGGATTGGCGAGCTGTGGCAAAACTACCTCACCACCATTGCAGCTAACCGCCAGATTACGGCGCAGGAAGTGTTCCCGGGTGCGCAGGGTCTGCTTGATAACCTGCAAAAACTGGGGGGCGATACCGCGAAATATGCCCTGGATAACAAACTGGTTGATGAACTTGCCAGCAGCGCCACCATCGATAAAGCCATGGTGAAACAATTTGGTTGGAACAAAGAAAACAAAGATTTCAGCTACACCAGTATGTATGACTATGTAGTGAAAAAACCGGCTGATACCGGCGATGCGGTTGCTGTCATTATCGCCAATGGCGCAATTATGGATGGCGAAGAAACGCCAGGCCAGGTTGGTGGTGACACCACGGCAATGCAAATCCGCGAGGCGCGCCTTGACCCGAAAGTGAAATCGATTGTTCTGCGCGTAAACAGCCCAGGCGGCAGCGTCTCCGCATCAGAAGTGATTCGTGATGAGCTGGAAGCGGCACGCGCGGCGGGTAAGCCAATTGTGGTTTCAATGGGCGGTATGGCGGCTTCCGGCGGTTACTGGATTTCAACTCCAGCCAATTACATCGTGGCAAGCCCGAATACGTTAACCGGATCAATTGGCATCTTTGGCGTCATCAATACCGTTGAAAACAGCCTCGATTCGATTGGTGTTCATACTGATGGAGTGGCGACTTCACCATTAGCCGATGTTGCGGTGACCAAATCACTGCCACCGGAAGTTCAACAGATGATGCAGTTGACCATCGAGAACGGTTATAAGCGCTTTGTGAACCTGGTTGCAGATTCCCGCAAGAAAACGCCGGAGCAAATTGATGCAATCGCTCAGGGGCATGTCTGGACAGGTCAGGATGCAAAAGCAAACGGCCTGGTAGACAGCCTGGGTGATTTCGATGATGCCGTAGCGAAAGCCGCTGAGCTTGCAAAACTTAAAAATTGGCACCTGGTTTTCTGGCAGGATGAGCCAAGCGTGCTTGATATGGTATTCAACAGCGTGAGCGGTTCGGTACGTGCCATGCTGCCACAAGCATTACAGGCATATTTGCCAGCACCGTTGGCGGATGCGGCTTTGGCGGTAAAAGCGCAAAACGATAAGTTTGGCACGATGAATGACCCGCAAAACCGATACGCCTTCTGCCTCACCTGTGGTGACGTACGATAATCTAAATCCAGTCCGGTATTTACCGGGCTGATTTTTTTGCCCCATCCCACTATACTGCGGCCAATCACGCCAACTCTCTGAGTTTATTCATGCAAAAAAAATCCATTTACGTTGCCTATACTGGCGGTACTATCGGTATGCAGCGTTCAGAGCACGGTTACATTCCTGTTTCCGGCCATTTACAACGCCAGTTGGCTTTGATGCCAGAATTCCATCGCCAGGAAATGCCTGATTTCACGATTCACGAATATCAGCCACTGATGGACTCCTCCGACATGACGCCAGAAGACTGGCAGCACATTGCTGATGACATTAAAGCCAATTACGACAAGTACGACGGTTTTGTGATTCTGCATGGCACCGACACCATGGCGTTTACCGCCTCGGCGCTCTCCTTCATGCTGGAAAACCTCAGCAAGCCGGTGATTGTGACTGGTTCGCAAATTCCCCTGGCTGAACTTCGTTCTGATGGGCAGATTAACCTGCTTAACTCTTTGTACATCGCTGCCAATTTCCCAATTAACGAAGTCACTCTATTCTTCAATAACCGTTTGTATCGCGGTAACCGCACCACCAAGGCGCATGCCGACGGTTTTGATGCCTTTGCCTCACCCAATCTGGCACCGTTGCTTGAAGCGGGTATCCACATTCGCCGCCTGAATACGCCAGCCGCGCCACACAGCGAAGGCGAGTTAATTGTTCACCCGATTACCCCACAGCCGATTGGTGTGGTGACGATTTACCCAGGGATTTCAGCAGACGTTGTCGGCAATTTTTTACGCCAGCCGGTAAAAGCGCTGATCCTGCGTTCTTATGGTGTGGGTAATGCTCCGCAGCACGGCGCATTCCTCAGAGAGTTACAAGAAGCCTGTTCACGCGGCATTATCGTTGTAAACCTGACGCAATGTATGTCCGGTAAAGTCAATATGGGTGGCTACGCAACGGGTAACGCACTGGCTCAGGCAGGTGTGGTTAGCGGCTATGATATGACTGTAGAAGCTACGTTGACTAAGCTTCACTATTTGCTCAGCCAGAATCTGGGTGTGCAGGCCATTCGCGAGGCCATGACGCGCAACTTGCGTGGTGAACTCACCCCAGACGAGTAAGGAGACACCATGAAACGTGCTTTGTTGATGGTTGATATACAGAATGATTTTTGTGCCGGTGGTGCCCTTGCTGTCCCTGACGGGGATAGCATCGTAGATGTAGCAAATGCGCTGATTAGCTTTTGCAAAGCGAAGGGGGATGCCGTAGTTGCATCCCAGGACTGGCATCCATTCAATCACGGGAGCTTTGCCAGTATTCAGCGAACCGAGCCTTATTCACAAGGGAAGCTTGAGGGACTCAGGCAAACCTGGTGGCCGGATCACTGTGTGCAAAATAGCGAAGGTGCACAGCTCCATCCGTTGCTAAATACGCATGAGATAGACGCTGTTTTTCAGAAAGGTGAAAACCCACTGATTGATAGTTACAGCGCATTTTTCGATAACGGCCATCGCCAGAAAACGCAGCTTGATGACTGGCTATATCGCAATGAAATTAAACAGCTCGTAGTGATTGGTCTGGCGACAGATTATTGCGTGAAATTCACAGTCCTTGATGCGCTGGCGCTCGGTTATGAAGTCACGGTGGTGACCGATGGCTGCCGTGCGGTAAATTTGCATCCTCAGGATGGCCTGCGCGCGTTCCAGGATATGTCTGCGGCTGGTGCAACTTTGATGACGCTGGGTGATTTTACTTACTAAATTTTATTGCTCTGCCTCCCCTGGGCGCGAAAGCGCCCTCCTTTCTTTATTCGATTCCGCTCTCATTCTGAACTTTTATTACTCGCTCATTTTTGAGAGCGCTCTCATAATGAATTTGTTTATTAATGCAGCATGTTAGCTGTGTTTTTTTACCTGTCGCCCCGCTGGGTTGCGTCAGGCTTTTAATCGATATTGCTCGTCAAAGAGGAACTACCCTATGGTCTTCACGCGTAAACTGCTGCCCTTGCTGGCAGTAATACAAATCGCTTGTGCCGGTGTGGCTCAAGCAAGCTCTTACCTCTCCGTCGGTTATTTCAATGGTGGCGGTGATGTTACTGCCGGGCCTGGTGGCGATGTCAATAAACTCGATGTGCGCCAGATAACCCACCTCAACTACTCATTTGGCCTGATTTACAACGATGAGAAAGACGAAACCAACGCGGCACTGAAAGACGCATCAAAACTGCATCAAATTTGGCTCTCGCCAAAAGTCATCTCAGACCTTGAAAAGATCCCTACGCTGCGTAAACAGAATCCCTCCTTAAAAGTTTTGCTTTCTGTAGGGGGTTGGGGTGCTCGTGGTTTCTCAGGCGCTGCGGCAACACCTGAAAACCGCGCGGTGTTTATCCGTTCAGCACAAGACGTTATTGCCAAATACGGGCTGGATGGTATCGATCTGGACTGGGAATATCCGGTCAACGGTGCGTGGGGCCTGGTAGCCAGCATGCCGGAAGATCGCGCTAACTTCACTTCGTTGCTCAATGAGTTACGTACTGCGCTGGGCAAACAAAAATTACTGACCATTGCAGTGGCTGCAAACGTGAAAGGCCCGACCGAATGGGTCGATATGAAAGCCATTGCGCCAGCGCTTGATTACATCAACCTGATGGCCTACGACATGGCGTACGGCACTCAGTATTTCAACTCGAATCTTTATGACTCGAAAGCCTGGCCAACAGTTGCGAAAGCGGATAAGTACAGCGCTGATTATGTGGTGAGTAACTACATTGCTGCGGGCATGAAACCGGCGCAGCTAAATCTGGGTATTGGTTTCTATGGCCGCGTACCTAAGCGCGCAGTGGAGCCAGGCATTGACTGGGATAAACCAGACGCAGCTAAAAACCCGGTCACCCAACCCTACTTTGGCGCACCCGAAAAAACCGTGTTTACATCGTTTGGGCTGGATCTGTCGAAAGACACTTATCTGAAATACAACGATATTGTGAGCAAAATGCTCAACGATCCGCAAAAACGTTTTACTGAGCACTGGGATAACGACGCGCAAGTGCCTTATCTGACAATGAAATCGGCCGAGGGCAAAGATCTGTTTGCTATCTCGTATGAGAACCCACGTTCAGTGGCTGCCAAAGCGGAGTACATCAAAGCTAAAGGATTGGGTGGCGCGATGTTCTGGGAGTATGGCGCAGATGACAATAATCAGTTGGCAAAAGAGTTAGCCAAAGATTTGGGCATTAAAACGGAGCATTAATTTTCAAAATCAAACTGGGCGGCAACTGTGCCACCCAGTTTTTTGAGTTTACAGCTTCACCGTCATAATCGGCGCAGGCTCAATGCCGAACTCAGCTTTAAGCTGCTGCTTACTCTTCATCACGATGTTGCCATCAGTGCCGATGGTCATATGCTGCGGGTCAGTGTTATGACGCGTCTGCCACATCATCACTAATTGCAAACTGTTCTCTTTTTGATCGGGCGTCAATGCCACACCGTCTGGCCATTTTCCCAGCTCAACGGCGGTCACCAGACGTTGATAAACTTCCGGTGTCATTGCTTCTAACATCTCGTCCAGGTTCATCATGCGGCAAGTTCCTGTGGAATAATTTGCTGAATCGATTTTTCAACCTTCGATTTGCTCACCGTTTTGGTCGTCGGTGAAGTTTAATGAGGCTGAATTCACGCAGTAACGCTCACCGGTTGGCTGCGGGCCATCCGGGAAAACATGGCCTAAGTGGGCTTCACATTTGCCGCAGCGGATTTCAATCCGCTCCATACCATGTGAGAAGTCCTTGATGTAGTTAATAGCGCTGTCGCTTACTGGTTCATAGAAGCTAGGCCAGCCGCAGCCTGAGTCATACTTAGACTCTGACATAAACAACGGTGCGTCGCAGACCAGGCAGTGATACACCCCATCCCGTTTGTTATGCAGCAGACGCCCGGAAAACGGTGGCTCAGTGCCATGCTTCTGGGTGACATAAAACTGCATCTCAGAAAGGTTTTTTTTCGATAAATCAGGAGGTAATTGGTTAGCCATATGCGTACATCTCGGGCAGTGGGAACTGTAACTGATAACAGCATGATTCTAACAAAAAATTAACAACACCGTGCTGTTTTTTGTTCTAAACTTAGCCCTGAATTTCTGGCGCAGCGTCAATTGTGATCGCCGTCACATTCTTGTTGGAATGGTCCTTTAAAATTCCTCGCATCGTCCCCATTTGGATAAAGAGCCAAAAGGGAAGCGCGAGGCGGTTCAGTCGTTCAAATGATGTCCATAGGATTGATTTGTCGCAATGATTGACACGATTCCGCTTGACGCTGAGTAAGGTTTTTGTAATTTTACAGGCAACCTTTTATTCACTAACAAATAGCTGGTGGAATATATGACTATCAAAGTAGGTATCAACGGTTTTGGCCGTATCGGCCGTATTGTTTTCCGTGCTGCTCAGGAACGTTCTGACATCGAGATCGTTGCAATCAACGACCTGTTAGACGCTGAATACATGGCTTACATGCTGAAGTACGACTCAACTCACGGTCGTTTCAACGGCACTGTAGAAGTCAAAGACGGCCACCTGGTTGTTAACGGCAAAACTATCCGTGTTACCGCAGAACGTGACCCGGCTAACCTGAAGTGGAACGAAGTCAACGTAGACGTTGTTGCTGAAGCAACTGGTCTGTTCCTGACTGACGAAACTGCTCGTAAGCACATCACTGCTGGCGCTAAAAAGGTTGTTCTGACTGGTCCTTCTAAAGACAGCACTCCTATGTTCGTTAAAGGTGCTAACTTCGAGAAATATGCTGGCCAGGATATCGTTTCTAACGCATCTTGCACCACTAACTGCCTGGCTCCACTGGCTAAAGTTATCAACGACAACTTCGGTATCGTTGAAGGCCTGATGACCACTGTTCACGCAACTACCGCTACTCAGAAAACTGTTGATGGCCCGTCTCACAAAGACTGGCGCGGCGGCCGCGGCGCAGCTCAGAACATCATCCCTTCTTCTACCGGTGCTGCTAAAGCTGTAGGCGTTGTACTGCCAGAGCTGAACGGCAAAATCACTGGTATGGCGTTCCGCGTTCCAACTCCAAACGTGTCTGTAGTTGACCTGACCGTTCGTCTGGAAAAAGCTGCGTCTTACGAAGAAATCAAGAAAGCAATCAAAGCGGCTTCTGAAGGCCCAATGAAAGGCGTTCTGGGTTACACCGAAGACGACGTTGTATCTACTGATTTCAACGGCGAAATCTGTACTTCTGTGTTCGATGCTAAAGCTGGTATCGCACTGAACGACCACTTTGTGAAACTGGTTTCCTGGTACGACAACGAAACTGGCTACTCAAACAAAGTACTGGATCTGATCGCTCACATCTCCAAATAAGTTGAGATGAGCTATTAGTCCTGAAGGCGACCCATGCGGTCGCCTTTTTTTTGCCTTCGATTGATAGGTGAGTCAATGATTAACAAAATTTTTGCCCTTCCAGTAGTTGAACAAATCACTCCTTCTATTTCCCGCCGTCAAATTGATGAGCTGGAAGTTATCGTGGTTGAACATCCACAAGCTCGTGGTGCTGTGACTTTGCAAGGCGCACACCTGTTGTCATGGAAACCAGCAGGTGAAGAAGAAGTGCTTTGGCTTAGCGGCAATACACCGTTCAAACACGGCACCGCTATTCGTGGCGGCGTGCCAATCTGCTGGCCATGGTTTGGCCCTGGTGCACAAGCAGACCTGCCAGCACATGGTTTTGCCCGCAACCTGCCATGGACTCTGACTGCGCATAACGAAGATGAAAGTGGCGTTGCCCTGACCTTCGAATTGCAAAGCAGCGATGCGACTCGCAAATACTGGCCACATGACTTTACCCTGTATGCTCGTTACAAACTGGGTAAAACCTGTGAGATGGAACTGGAAGCGCACGGCGAGTTCGAAGTTAACTCCGCTCTGCATACTTATTTCAACGTTGGCGATATTGCTGATGTGAAAGTGAGTGGTCTGGGTAAAAAATATATCGATAAAGTGCTTAACGCTTCTGAAGGTCAGTTAACCGACGGCGTGCAGACCTTCCCGGATCGCACAGACCGTGTTTATCTGGAACCAGAAGAGTGCAGCGTCATTCATGATGCGAGCCTGAACCGCACCATCGACGTTGTTCACCACCACCACGTCAATGTGGTTGGCTGGAACCCAGGCCCGGCACTGTCTACTTCAATGGCAGATATGCCAGATGATGGTTACAAGACTTTTGTGTGTGTTGAAACCGCATGTGCAAGCGCAACGCAGAAAGCGACCGCTGATAAACCAGCTCGTTTAGCGACAACTATTCGTGTAGCGAAAAAAGCTTAAACCATATCTAAAGGCGTTTTGCGGCCCGGTGCCGGGAACGCCTTTTCCATCAGTGCTATTTCTTCCTGACTCAAGGCAATTTCGAGTGCCGCCGCATTTTCTTTCACATGCGCCACACTCCCCGCTTTCGGAATGGCCATCACACCATCATGGTGAATGACCCACGCCAGTAATAGCTGCGCGACGCTCACACCCTTACGGTTTGCCAACTCATTGAGCGCCGGATGGTTCATCAACCCACTACGCAAACGTCCAGCTTGAGCTAACGGGCAATAAGCCATAACAGGCATATGTTGTTGCTGGCACCATGGCAATAAATCATGTTCAATCCCACGAGATGCAAGGTGATAAAGCACCTGGTTGGTAGCACAACCACGCCCACCAGACGTACTCCATAACTCCTGCATATCTACATAGTCGAGATTCGAAACACCCCAGCGGCGAATTTTGCCTTGCTCAATCAGTTGCTGCATAACACTGACCGTATCCTGCAGGGGGATCTCACCACGCCAGTGCAGTAAATAGAGGTCGAGATAATCTGTTTTTAGCCGTTTCAGGCTCGCCTCGCAGGCGGCAATTGCCTGCTGCCCCGACGCATTCCATGGGTACACTTTTGAAACGAGGAAAACGTCATCGCGTCTGCCGCTAATAGCTTCACCCACCACTTTTTCCGCCTCGCCATCAGCATACATTTCAGCGGTGTCAATAAGCGTTAAGCCGAGATCAAGGCCCGTTTGGAGCGCACGCACTTCATCCGCACGTTGCGAGGTGTTTTCACCCATATACCAGGTACCCTGCCCGATACCAGGCAAAGGTTTTGATGCAGAAAAAGAAATTTGATTCGCCATGACAACTCTCCTTAAATCATTGCACCACCATAATGAAAACGGGGCGCAAGCGCCCCGTTGAAGTGCATGAGTTGCACCATCAGAAACTGTAGGTCACGCCAGTCAGCAATACCCCAGTCCACTGCTTATCGATCATTGGGCTGTCAGTAACTTCGTCTGCCAGACGAACATAGCGACCCATACCGAATACATTCCAGCTGTCTGTCAGCTTGTAATTCACTGACAGCTCAACATACGGTGACCAACTGCTTTCAGCTTCGTAAGAACTCAGGCCACTGCGGCTGGACTCTTTCTTGCTGACACCATAGTAGTAATCGTTCTGGTTATCGCTACTCCACTGCACACCGATACCTGGTGTCAGAGTCAATCTGTCGCTGTTGTAGCGATATAACCATGCGGTATCCCAGGCGATGCCATTACTGTTGTCCAGGGTATCACCTGCAAGCACGGTACGCAGGAAACCATAATCGGTGTAATGCACATAAGAAAGGCCAGCCATCAGCGTCGCGTGGCGATTGTCCAACTGACGCATACTTTTTGAATCACTGTCTTTCGCACGGAAGAAGAGCGGTGAATAATACGCAGTCACAGACAATTTATCGGTCTTGTCATTCCACAGGTAGTAACCCGCATTTAAACCACGTAAGTAAAAACTATCACCTTCGTAACCCACCATCGGAACTGGATACACACGATCCTGATCGCCTTTATATGGATTTGGGGTAACGAGGGCTGCAGCGCCTAAAGACCATGGGCCGTCAGCGGCATGCACAACAGAAAAAGATGAGGCAAGCAATGCCCCTAATGTCAGAATTTTGAATTTGCTCACAATCCATTAAGTCCTTTAATCAAATAATCAGCGGTAAGAGTGTAACCTCCGAAGCTCCTCACCCCAAATTTTTTACTCAAATTAAACCTAAAAGCAACTTATCAACATCTCGCATACAGGTTTCACCTTCTTTTCATTTTTATGAACGACATATGAACGCCGTAGCTTCCTTTAACAACAAAAGGAGAAATAAATGGATGAGTTATTGATATGTCATTGAAATTGGCTTGTGGCCGTATGCAAGTTTTGCAAATGCCATCTACGCTTTATTTTAGGAAGATGAAATACGCTGAACGCAGCAATAAAACTGCCACTAACGAAGTTGGCATAAGGGTTGCTCAAGATTCAGGAGACGTCTTCCGGGAGCCCCCATTACTATTACCTTCGGCTCTCTAACCTGTGCTAAAAACGAAAGGACGGCATGCCATGAATATATTCGATCACTATCGCCAGCGTTATGAAGCTGCCAAGGACGAAGAGTTCACACTGCAGGAGTTTCTTGCTGTATGTAAGCAAGATCGCAGTGCCTATGCTAACGCGGCAGAAAGGCTATTGATGGCCATTGGTGAGCCAGTGATGGTGGATACTGCCACTGAGCCACGGCTATCCCGTCTCTTTTCGAACCGTGTGATTTCCCGATATCCGGCGTTTGAAGAGTTCTATGGCATGGAAGAAGCCATCGAGCAGATTGTTGCCTATCTCAAACACGCAGCCCAAGGGCTGGAAGAGAAGAAACAGATACTCTATTTACTCGGGCCGGTCGGTGGTGGTAAGTCCTCACTCGCTGAACGTCTGAAAGCATTGATGCAGCGTGTGCCGATTTACACATTGAGTGCCAATGGCGAACGCAGCCCGGTGAATGACCACCCGCTGTGTCTGTTCAATCCGCAAGAAGATGCCTCTATTCTGGAAAAAGAGTACGGCGTCCCAAACCGCTATCTCGGCACGATTATGTCACCGTGGGCGGCAAAACGTCTGCATGAGTTTGGTGGCGACATCACCAAATTCCGCGTGGTAAAAGTCTGGCCGTCGATTCTGGCGCAAATTGCCATCGCCAAAACCGAACCGGGTGACGAAAACAACCAGGATATTTCGGCGCTGGTCGGTAAAGTGGATATCCGTAAACTGGAAAACCACGCGCAAAACGATCCTGATGCTTATGGTTATTCCGGTGCATTGTGCCGCGCAAACCAGGGCATCATGGAATTCGTGGAGATGTTCAAAGCCCCAATTAAAGTGCTCCACCCGTTGCTGACTGCAACTCAGGAGGGGAACTATAACGGGACTGAAGGTATCTCCGCCCTGCCGTTTAACGGCATTATTCTGGCGCACTCCAACGAATCTGAGTGGGTGACGTTCCGTAATAACAAAAACAATGAGGCGTTCCTTGACCGTGTTTACATCGTCAAAGTGCCTTATTGCCTGCGGATTTCCGAAGAGATCAAAATCTACGAGAAACTGCTGACTCACTCTGAATTGATGCACGCGCCATGTGCCCCTGGCACGCTGGAAACACTGTCGCGCTTCTCAATTCTGTCGCGCCTGAAAGAGCCAGAAAACTCCAGTATTTACTCCAAAATGCGGGTGTATGACGGCGAGAGTTTGAAAGATACCGACCCGAAAGCGAAATCCTACCAGGAGTATCGTGATTACGCCGGTGTAGACGAAGGCATGAACGGGCTGTCGACACGTTTTGCGTTCAAAATCCTCTCCCGCGTGTTCAACTTTGACCACGTGGAAGTAGCTGCCAACCCGGTACACCTGTTCTACGTCCTGGAGCAGCAGATAGAGCGCGAGCAGTTCCCGCAGGATATTGCAGAGAAATATCTTGAGCACTTGAAAGGCTATCTGATCCCTAAATACGCTGAATTTATCGGTAAAGAGATTCAGACGGCGTACCTCGAATCTTACTCAGAGTACGGGCAAAACATTTTCGACCGTTATGTAACCTACGCTGACTTCTGGATTCAGGATCAGGAGTACCGCGACCCGGATACCGGCCAGTTGTTTGACCGTGAATCCCTGAACGCGGAACTGGAAAAAATTGAAAAACCGGCTGGCATCAGCAACCCGAAAGATTTCCGTAATGAGATCGTTAACTTCGTGCTGCGTGCTCGCGCCAACAATAATGGTCGTAACCCTAACTGGACCAGCTACGAGAAACTGCGCACGGTTATCGAGAAGAAAATGTTCTCGAACACCGAAGAGCTGCTGCCCGTTATCTCGTTCAATGCCAAAACCTCGACCGACGAGCAGAAGAAACACGATGACTTTGTCGATCGTATGATGGAGAAAGGCTATACCCGCAAACAAGTCCGTCTGCTGTGCGAATGGTATCTGCGGGTGCGCAAATCTTCATAACGTCTAAGTCAAAATGGGTGCCACAACCGTGGCACCCCTGCGCAGTTGGCAAAGAAGTTTGGGGGAAATATGGCCTATTTTATTGACAGGCGACTGAACGGAAAAAATAAAAGCGCGGTAAATCGCCAGCGTTTTTTACGCCGTTATAAAGCACAGATTAAACAGTCGATTTCCGAGGCCATCAACAAGCGTTCGGTAACCGACGTGGACAGCGGCGAATCCGTCTCTATCCCAAGTGAAGATATTAGCGAACCGATGTTTCATCAGGGGCGTGGTGGACTGCGCCATCGTGTTCACCCAGGTAACGATCACTTTGTACAGAACGACCGTATCGAGCGCCCGCAAGGTGGTGGTGGCGGTTCAGGGGGTGGCCAGGGCCAGGCAAGTCAGGATGGTGAAGGCCAGGATGAGTTCGTCTTTCAAATCTCTAAAGATGAATATCTCGACTTATTGTTTGAAGACCTGGCATTGCCGAATCTGAAGAAGAATCAGCATCGCCAGATAACCGAGTTTAAATCACACCGTGCGGGTTATACATCGAATGGCGTACCGGCGAATATCAGCGTTGTTCGTTCATTGCAAAACTCACTGGCACGCCGCACTGCAATGACTGCCGGTAAACGGCGTCAGTTACACGAACTTGAAGACAGTCTTGAAACGGTGAGCAACAGCGAACCCGCCCAGTTGCTTGAAGAAGAACGCTTGCGCAAAGAGATTGCCGAACTGCGCGAGAAAATAGCCCGTGTGCCGTTTATCGATACCTTCGATTTACGCTACAAAAACTACGAAAAACGCCCTGAGCCTTCAAGCCAGGCGGTAATGTTCTGTTTGATGGACGTTTCCGGTTCGATGGATCAGGCCACCAAAGATATGGCAAAACGCTTTTATATTTTGCTCTATCTGTTCCTGAGTCGAACCTATAAAAACGTGGAAGTGGTTTATATTCGCCACCACACCCAGGCCAAAGAGGTCGATGAGCACGAGTTCTTTTACTCGCAGGAAACGGGGGGTACGATTGTCTCAAGCGCCCTGAAACTGATGGATGAAGTCATGAAGGAGCGCTACGACCCGGCACTGTGGAATATTTACGCCGCACAAGCTTCTGATGGTGATAACTGGGCTGATGATTCGCCGTTGTGTCATGAATTACTGGCGAAGAAATTACTGCCAATGGTGCGTTATTACAGTTACATCGAAATTACGCGCCGCGCCCACCAAACCTTGTGGCGCGAATATGAGGATTTACAATCTACGTTTGATAACTTCGCGATGCAGCATATTCGCGACCAGGATGATATCTACCCTGTGTTCCGTGAGCTTTTCCAAAAACAGGCGAGTAAAAGTTACAACTAACCCCAAAATCAGCCAGCCTGATACTGGCTGATTTTCTTTATATCCCTCAAATAAAGTCATTTGATTTTTTATATTCCTCAGCAAAGATATAACCTGCGAAAAATCTGCAATATCAATAAACATCATGCATTTGCACAAAAGCACAGGGAATAACTTAAAAAGGCTGACGCCATAACCCTCCTGCGCGTAAAGTGGTTAATAACAATAAAAATAGTTTTCTCTTATTATATTTCGCAAGGAACAAAAATGATTTTCGATCCCACGTTATTAATCCTGCTGGCTCTCGCCGGGCTTGGGTTTGTCAGCCATAACACCACCGTTGCTGTATCAATTCTGGTACTGATTATTGTCCGCGTCACGCCTTTAAGTCATTTTTTCCCGTGGATTGAAAAGCAGGGTCTGACTGTGGGGATAATTATTCTGACTATCGGTGTGATGGCCCCGATTGCCAGTGGCACTCTGCCCGCCAGTACCCTTTTGCACTCTTTCACCAACTGGAAATCGCTGGTTGCTATCGCTGTGGGTGTATTTGTTTCATGGCTTGGCGGACGTGGCGTTACGCTCATGAGTAGCCAGCCGAGTTTAGTGGCGGGCCTATTAGTAGGCACTGTTCTTGGCGTAGCTCTATTCCGCGGTGTACCTGTAGGGCCGCTTATCGCAGCCGGACTGGTTTCACTAATCATCGGGAAACAGTAACAGCGCTACTGTGGTTCCAGTGATGCAAGGTAACGCCCTGGCGTGTTGCCAAGCGCTTTCTTAAACATGGTGATGAAGGCGTTGGTCGAGTCATACCCGAGTTCGCTCGCCACCTGTTGCACAGACGAACCACTAATTAATAACCTCAGCGCGATGATTAATTGCAGCTGTTGCCGCCAGCGCCGAAAACTAAGCCCTGTCTCTTTCACCACCAGGCGGGCCAGATTGCGCTCACTCATCGCCAGTTGTGAAGCCCATTGTTGCAGAGTCTGACGCTGCTGCGGATGCTGCGCCAGTTGGTCAGCGATAAAGCGAATCTTCGGATGCCCTGACATCGGTAAATGCAGTGGCTCTACCGCCTGGCGCGGCAATTCATCAAACAACACCTGCACCAGTCTTTGAGTTGTGGGCTGCGATAAATCACCTTCATGTTGTTCAGTCAGATGCAGGATAAGCTCGCGGACCAACGGTGAAATTCTCAGTGTGCAGCATTGAGCGGGCATCTCTACCGCCCCCGGTTCAATAAACAGAAAACACAGGCGTGCATTAGCCGTAGCCCGGTTACTGTGAGGCATTTCTCCGGGGATCCAGACCGCATGCTGAGTTGGCACCATCCACAGCGCCTGTTCAACTTCGCAGGTAATCCCACCGTGCAAAGCCAGAATCAATTGCCCTTTTCTATGCTGATGGAAGGCAATTTCGTTCTCACTTTCTGACACCAGGATACGAAATGCCTGCGCAGGATGGCAATTGCTATCAGGGTCGAAACCTTCGAGGGCTAAACCGCGCTCCATAACCTTGTCCGAATTTAGGGATAAACTGGCATTTTACGTTGATTCCATCCATTCCTAAAGCGTGTATCTTGAGCGCTTCGTATTAAGGGATATTTCTATGACGTCAATTTCTTCCACAAGCGTGAAAAAACACGGCTTGTTGCTGCTCGGCATTTTAATGATTGCCACAACCCTTCGCGTTACGTTTACCGGTGCAGCACCATTGCTGGATATGATTCGCGATACTTTTGGGCTGACTACGGCACAAACGGGCATTCTTACCACTCTCCCGCTATTAGCGTTTGCGATAGTTTCTCCACTAGCTGCAGGTATTGCCCGCCGCTTCGGTATTGAACGCAGCCTGTTTGCTGCCATGGTGATTATCTGCGGGGGGATAGCACTTCGTTCTGCAGGAAATACTGCACTGTTATATATCGGTACCGCTGTTATTGGCTGCGGGATTGCGATGGGTAATGTGCTATTACCCGGCCTGATTAAGCGTGATTTTCCAGGCCAGGTCGCACGCCTGACTGGCGCGTATTCTCTGACCATGGGCGTTGCGGCGGCGATTGGCTCAATGATGGTGGTCCCGATCGCACAGCATGGTTACGGCTGGCCCGGTGCACTAATGGCGTTAATGATTTTCCCAATAGTCGCTTTGCTTATCTGGCTGCCACAGCTATCGAACCACACCAAAGCTGCGTTGAGTTCAAGTAACGCTCTCCATAGCCGTGGGATCTGGACATCCGCGCTGGCGTGGCAGGTCACGCTTTTCCTGGGTATTAACTCGCTAATTTATTATGTCGTGATTGGCTGGTTGCCTTCGATACTTATCAGCCACGGTTATAGCGAAGCGCAAGCCGGTTCACTCCACGGGCTGATGCAACTGGCGACCGCCGCACCGGGTCTGCTGATTGGTTTGATGCTAAGCCGCCTGAAAGATCAACGAGGGATCGCGATCCTGATGGCTTTGCTGTGTGCGGCCAGCGCCATCGGCTTACTGTTTATGCCAGCTCTTGCCAGCCTCTGGGTGGTGTTATTTGGTTTTGGCACGGGTGCGACGATGATCCTCGGCCTGACGTTTATCGGGTTGCGTGCTAACAGTGCGCACCAGGCGGCAGCGCTGTCTGGCATGGCACAATGCGTCGGTTATTTACTGGCGGCGTTCGGCCCGCCAGTCATGGGGAAAGTCCACGATATTACTGGCCAGTGGAGCCTGCCGTTACTTGGCTGCGCGGTGCTGGCATGCGTGATGGCGATATTCGGTAGCCTCGCCGGGCGTGATGCGGAGATCAGCCCAGCTCGTTCTCATCACTCTTCCTGACTAACGCTGCGCCGCTATGAGCAACGCCTCAACCAGCGGCGCAGGTTTGTCCTTCAGGGCGTTACGCTCATGCTGGAAAAGCGTTGCGACGAAAAAGGGATGCCCGCTTAACTCAACGACACGAATATCACCTTGTCCATCCCACCCAGTAGCATGTAGTTGAGACTGATTCAGCTGTTCGGCAAAATTTTCGGCTATCCCATAATTACAATGGTAGCCTTCCTCAATTCTCCCCCTGCCATACGCTTTAGCAATTATTGAGTTGGCTTCGAGTTCTATAACGTCGGATTTCTCCACCAGCGAGCAGATGAGTGGCGCAATAACCAGTCGACCCTGGCTTTCAGTTTCCGCATGACCAGCATCTTCCCAGCCCATTACGTTCCGTGCGTACTCGATAATTGCGTGCTGGAACCCACCGCAGGTTCCCAGGAATGGAATCTGGTTCTCTCGGGCAAAACGAATTGCCAAAAAAGCACCCTCCTCATTCTGATAAGGACTGGCTGGAACACACCAGATAGCGTCATACCCTATCAGGTCTTCCGGACTTGTGACTTCTGGAGTTGGCAACCAATCGTAGTCAACAGTGACGCCAACATATTCAGCAGCATTATCTAAAGCAAGAGGAATAGCCTGATGTGCAATGACCGACGGGTTATAGTCACCAACCAGCGCAACGCGAAGGGTTTGTTTCAAAGGTAATGGAGGCATTTAATTGATTATCCTTATGTTTAACAGCATCTACTACATAAGGAATGATAGAGTATGCCATTACCTTTTTCCCTGCAACGCCCAAAATTAGCAGGGTGGCGTAAGCACAACATACTGTAGTAACGTGCTCTGTCTCTCACTTCCGCGTGATGTAATGAAAACAAAAATACTGGTCAGTGCCTGCCTGATGGGCTTTAAAATTCGCTATAACGGTCAAGATAAGCCGCTGATTGCAGAGGTGTTAGCTCGCTGGCAGCAAGAGCAACGTCTGGTCGTTCATTGTCCTGAATTAGCCGCGGGGCTTGCAACGCCGCGACTCCCGGCAGAGTTGGTTGGCGGCGGCGGGCAGGAAGCACTAAAAGGCATGGCAACCATTCTGGAAAGTGATGGGACGGACGTTAGCCAGCACTATTTATTAGCCGCATGGCTTGCGTTAAAAACCGCACAAGATTCCGGGTGCCAGCTGGCTTTAATGACGGATGGCAGCCCTACCTGTGGCAGTCAGAAAATTTATGATGGTTCTTTTCAGGGGGTAACGCAGCCTGGAATGGGCGTTGCAGCCGCATTGTTGCGACAGCACGGTATCGAAGTTTATGCGGAAACTGAACTCGTCGAACTGATTGCCAGAGTCGACGAGCTAGATAAGGCTAACGGCTGATAGTCGTGAATGAAGGCAATAGTTGCGAGTAGCTCACCTCCTCTGCCTTCATACTCTTTAATAAACCACCTGCGCTTCATCAACCTCAGGCAATAATGTCTTATCCAGTGGCATCAAATATTCGCCGCGAACAAAGGTATAACCTTCGCGACCATCAAATGCCACGACATTGCCCGTGACCAGCCACAGCGGATAATTCGCATCATGTGGGAGTTGTGTCACAACACCGGTTACTGGGTTCAAAAAGCTTTCACCCGGCTCACACAGCCCAAAAAGCTCGACTGATTTGCCCACATTCACACGCCCGGCGGCCGTACGGGAACCGATGATTATTGCCAGCATTCCCGGTTTTAACTGAAACATAAAGTAACTCTGTAGCTCATTAAATAATTGGCTATATCAGAACATTCTTAGGCGAAAATGTAAACAGGGTGGTGATGAGTGGTAATGCGAGGAACACGGCAAGTAGGGTTGCCGCTCGTACGTTACGCCACTTTATATAGTTTGCGTAACGTACGTAAAAAACTAGCCTGCGTGTTTTATTTTATTTATCGCGGCTTTGCACCCAGAACGCATGAATCAGGCCAGGGATGTAACCCAGTAGCGTTAGTACAATATTCAAAAGAAATGCCCAACCGAACCCTTTACCCAGCAAGACACCAAGCGGTGGTAAAATAATCGTAAAAACAATACGCCAAAAGCCCATAAAAAAACTCCAGTTATTAATGCATGCGAAGCTGAAATAAGTATATTTCACTGGAAGCATAGTCTACCTGGTGTAAACCTACTGAGGGTGCAGCGTTATTTAATGTAAATAATTGAGTAACCACAGAAGATATATGGCATTGATAATAAGGAAAAAAGGTGGGATTCAGGAAATTCAGACAACAAAAAACCCGCACCAGGCGGGTTTATTCACTTCGACTTAACGGCTCGGGTTATTCACCGTCTTCGCATGCGTCAGTCTTAGTATGCGTTAGCAGTCTTACAGAGCAACAACGTTAGTTGCTGATGGACCTTTAGCGCCGTTCTCAACAGAGAACTCAACTTTCTGGCCTTCGTCCAGAGTTTTGAAATCATTGCTCTGAATGGCAGAGAAGTGAACGAACACATCTTTGCTACCATTGTCAGGAGTGATGAAGCCGAAACCTTTTTCTGGGTTAAACCATTTTACTAAACCAGTCATTTTAGACATAGATACTTCCTCGATATTTTATAGCCATTTAATATGGCGAACGTGGTCTGTATTGCAGAACGTTTCTTATTTAGGCACTTAGGAGGAGACTCACGAAGAAGGGTATCTGATGACTTGATAGCGCTTGAACTGAGGACTGCTTTACTAAAACTGCTTTCATAAGGTCTGTCTTCCAAACCGATGACGCATTTACTCATAGACGCTCATTGGAAGCAAGAATTATTTTCAAATAATAATTTTCTCATCCAGACGGCAGACCGTTCTCTGTGACTCTCACTCCAATCATAAATCGTGTATTTATTAATCAAGCCATCAGTGTGCAAGCTATAGTTAAACAGTACCCGGCTGGAAGGCTTAGATGGTGTAGCCATGATCCGCTTGCTGTTGGTAGTACTATTGATCACCACGTTTTTGCCGATGACGCACGCAGCCACCGAAGACCCTCCTTTGAAATTCGAAACCAAAGTTAATACCGTTCTGGGCGACTTTGATGTGATGCAAAAAAGGCGCGTCGTGCGCGTATTGATTCCATACAGTAAAACTTTCTACTTTATTGATAACGGCGGCACACAACGCGGTATCATGGTCGAACTGATGCAAGAGTTTGATAAACAGATTAATAAGGGCTTAAAACCCTCTCAGAAAACACATCTTCTATTTATTCCGACCGCACGCGATCAACTTATCCCTCAACTTGTCGCCGGGCGTGGCGATATAATTGCGGCTAATATGACGATTACAGAGGAGCGCGAAAAACTCGTCGACTTCAGCGCGCCATTGGCGCAAAACGTCCGCGAGGTCGTTATTGCCAGTAGCAAAGCGCCTGAATTAAAGAATGTTGAATCCCTGTCGGGTAAGTCTCTGTTTGTGAATCCTTCGACCAGTTACATTTCCAGTATTGATGCACTGAATAAAAGCTTAGTAGCGAAGAAACTCCCTCCAGCGGTCATCACTAAAGCCCCTGGTAATTTTGAACCAGAAGATATTCTTGAGATGGTGAATGCGAACCTTGCGGATTACACCGTTGTCGACAGGTACCTGGCACTATTATGGAAGCAAATTTATCCCAATCTAGTGGTATATGAAGACATTACTCTTCGTGATGATGGTTCTATCGCGTTGGCAATGCGCAAAAACTCCCCTCTCCTTCGTAAACAATTAGATAAATTCACCACCGCACATAAAATTGGTACTTCATTCGGAAATCAACAAGTTTATAAATATTTGCGTAATACAAAATGGGTGAAAGACTCCCGTTCACAAGAGGAGTTAGATAAGTTTTACCAGGTAACCGAAATTTTCCGCAAATATGGCGAACAATATAATGTCGACTGGCTATTGATGGCAGCGCAAGGCTATCAGGAGTCTCGCCTTGACCAGAAGGTGCGCAGTAAAAGCGGTGCGATTGGCGTAATGCAAGTGCTCCCCACGACCGGGAAAGAGTTAAAAGTCGGTGATATACGGTTAATCGACCCAAACATTAACGCGGGTGTGAAATATATCCGCTTTATGTGCGACCGCTATTTTGCAGACCAGCCCATGACCGAAATGAACAAACTGCTGTTCACCTTTGCTTCCTATAATGCAGGGCCGGCTAAAATTGCCCGGCTACGTAAAGAAGCCGAGGCCAAAGGTCTTGATCCCAACGTCTGGTTTGATAATGTCGAACGCATCGCACAACTGCGCATTGGCAATGAAACAGTGCAATACGTGAGCAATATCTTCAAGTATTACATTGCTTATCAATTAATCATGGAACAGATGAAAGCACGTGAACATGAGACTCCGCTTACAGGAGTTAAAGCAGAATAACCCTCACCTCACCTCTGCACACACTGTGTTTTTTGGGAACAGGCTTGCCTTAAATACCGATATTTATTACTGTATATAAATACAGCTTTAGAAGGAGCATTTTAATGTTCGTTGAATTGGTTTACGACAAACGAAATGTAGCGGGCCTTCCCGGTGCAAATGAAAAAATTCTTAATGAACTGACTCGAAGGGTTCAGGTCATTTTCCCCGATGCCGATGTCAGGGTAAAACCGATGCAGACTAATGCAGTTCACAGCGACTGCACCAAGAATGAAAAAGAAAAGATTAACCGTCTGGTTGAAGAGATGTTCGACGAAGCCGATTTTTGGTTGGTTTGCGAAGAGTAAAACCAAACCTATTCAGTAAACAACGTTAGGTTTTCCGTCTTCAACTCCTGATATCATCCTCGCCACTCATCATCAGTTGTTTTAAACGGGTTTCGCAGTTATGAGAAAAACAACCATCGTATTAATAGTGGTAGCAATTCTTGTATGGCTAGCAAGCCAGCAGGGTTGGATCTAGGAAATAAGAAGGAAGTGCTATCAACAGCTAGCCTTCCTTTTTCACTAAAATACAGACGAAAAAAAACCACCTAAAAGGTGGCTTTTTTAATGTATGGTGCCGACTACCGGAATCGAACTGGTGACCTACTGATTACAAGTCAGTTGCTCTACCTACTGAGCTAAGTCGGCGTGGAAAACATATTATACAAAGCCGAGCAGCTATGCAAACCCCTGTGAATCGTTCGCTCAAAAATTCAACTTATTGATTTTAAATGAACCATTTCAGGCATAAAAAAGCAGCAAAGCATTTAAAAAGGGCTAAATTATTCAAAACCAAAGCACCATTTGCAGATTAATATCTCATGATGCGAGTAACCCGTGAAGTTAAACTCCATAGCGAAACGTGTTACCTTATTATTACAATGCATTACAAATAAGATATTTTATGAAACTCATTCTCTTAATTACCCTTCTGGGTTTTGCTCAATCTTCCGCTTTTGCTGCTACAGCGACCCAGCTTTCATGCCCCCAACGCGAAAATGTAGTGATATCACGGTTTAGCCACAATCTTTCGACAATGAAATGGGACGATCACTTTATGGTTGCGTCTGGCATTAGGGTAACCAAAACAAAAAATGACGTTCCCTTTCGCGTAACTAGTTTCCAGAATGGAGATGATCTGGTTTTCTTCCCGGAGAAACAGCAGTATTTTTTGTTTTATTCAGGAATACCGACGCCGGACAGATGCACCATCGAAAGCACGAAAGTTTATCAAGTCACCCAATTGCCACGTTACGAAAAACCTGAAGTATAAATTTGCCCATAAAAAACGGGAGCACCAGGCTCCCGTTTTAGCATTAGCAAACTTTACTAATTACATATGTTCGATCATTGCATCGCCAAACTCTGAACATTTCAGCAGCTTAGCGCCTTCCATCAGGCGTTCGAAATCGTAAGTTACGGTTTTCGCGTTAATCGCGCCTTCCATACCTTTAACAATTAAGTCAGCAGCTTCGAACCATTCCATATGACGCAACATCATCTCAGCGGACAGAATAATAGAACCTGGGTTCACTTTATCCTGGCCTGCATATTTTGGTGCGGTGCCGTGGGTGGCTTCGAACAGGGCACATTCATCACCGATGTTCGCACCTGGTGCAATACCGATACCACCAACCTGAGCGGCCAGAGCGTCGGAGATGTAGTCACCGTTCAGGTTCATACAAGCGATAACGTCGTATTCAGCCGGACGCAGTAGAATCTGTTGCAGGAATGCATCAGCAATCACGTCTTTAACGATAATCTCTTTGCCGGTGTTAGGGTTTTTCAGTTTCACCCATGGGCCGCCGTCGATCAGCTCGCCGCCGAACTCTTCACGCGCCAGCTGGTAGCCCCAGTCTTTGAAAGCACCTTCGGTGAATTTCATGATGTTGCCTTTGTGAACCAGGGTCACGGAATCACGGTCGTTGGTGATTGCGTATTCGATGGCTGCACGAACCAGGCGTTTGGTGCCTTCTTCTGAGCAAGGCTTGATGCCGATACCGCAATGTTCCGGGAAACGAATTTTCGTCACACCCATTTCATCACGCAGGAATTTGATGACTTTTTCAGCTTCAGCGCTGTCAGCCTTCCACTCGATGCCCGCATAAATATCTTCTGAGTTTTCACGGAAGATAACCATGTTGGTCAGCTCTGGGTGTTTAACCGGGCTTGGTGTGCCCTGGTAGTAACGCACCGGACGCAGGCACACGTACAGGTCAAGTTGCTGACGCAAAGCAACGTTCAGAGAACGAATGCCGCCGCCAACTGGCGTGGTCAGTGGCCCTTTAATCGCCACACGGTAATCACGAATCAGGTCCAGAGTTTCTTCTGGCAGCCAGACGTCCTGGCCATAAAGTTGGGTAGATTTTTCGCCGGTATAGATTTCCATCCAGGAAATTTTCCGCTCGCCTTTGTAGGCCTTCTGCACAGCGGCATCAACCACTTTAATCATAGCTGGCGTCACGTCCACACCGATACCATCACCTTCAATGAAAGGAATGATTGGGTTGTGAGGAACATTCAGTTTGCCATCTTGCAGGGTGATCTTTTTACCTTCCGCCGGAACAACTACTTTGCTTTCCATTAACCTTCTCCTTCGAGCGCTTCTTTTTGTTAATGATTTGTAATGTGCGTGTCAATACTACTTGAATATCAGGCCCGCGCCAATCACTGGTGATTTCCGTTATAATGCGTTAATACCTAACGTCTGAAAACACTATGAATAAAACTTCTTTTAGAAACCAGCAAGTTAAACGATTCAGCACACAACGACCTGCCAAAAAACCACAGCATAGCGGACCGAAGCGGCTGGTTATCTTCAATAAACCCTATGATGTGCTACCGCAATTCACCGACGAAGCAGGCCGCAGCACGCTGAAAGATTACATACCGTTACAAGGAATTTACGCGGCGGGCCGTCTGGACAGAGATAGCGAAGGTTTGCTGGTGTTAACCAATGACGGCGCATTGCAGGCAAAACTGACTGAGCCAGGTAAACGCACCGGTAAAGTTTATTTCGTGCAGGTTGAAGGCGTACCGACGGAAGAGGCGCTGGAATCGTTGCGAAATGGCGTGACGCTCAACGATGGTCCGACTCTGCCAGCAGGCGCTGAGTTAGTTGATGAGCCAACATGGATATGGGCACGTAATCCTCCAATTCGTGAGCGTAAGGCCATTCCAACCAGTTGGTTAAAGATAACGTTGTATGAAGGCCGTAATCGCCAGGTTCGGCGGATGACGGCGCATGTCGGTTACCCGACTCTGCGCCTGGTGCGTTATGCAATGGGGACGCTGGAACTGGCAGATTTAGCGCCGGGTGAATGGCGCGAAATCCCAATGGACACGCTATAAAAGGTGCTGAGTATTCACGCCGTGTTGAGTGACATGCGAAACACGGCTACTGAGGAAAGCATCGCCATCAGGCACGGTGATTTCCAACGCCTGCTCAAAGAGCGACGAGTGAATAAGGAAATTGGCGCTACACGCGTTGCTGGCAATCGGGATATTCCAGGCCGTTGCCAGCCGCATCAAAGCTTTGACATCAGAATGATGTGGCACCGCGCTGAGCGGGTCCCAGAAGAAAATCAGCACATCTATCTGGCCTGATGCAATCAAATATCCAAGCTGTTGATCGCCCCCTATCGAACCACTCATCAGCGCCAGAACGGATAACCGAGTGTGTGCCTGCAATAAGTTTCCGGTGGTGCCAGTTGCGTAAATGATATGTTGGCTAAGAGCCGTCTGGTTATCAACCGCCCAGTTCAGCAAGTCGGGTTTACAAGGATCGTGAGCTACTAAAGCGATACGTTTCTGTTGCGGCATAATACGCGTGGTAAGCTGCATGATGGTACCCTCGTGGGATTTTTGAAATCCAACAGAGTATAGGTCACAGAAAAAATATGTGATCCAGATCGCTTTCTAATGATCGCACTAACGAATTTGAGACAGGAAGAATAACGATGTTTAAACCGCACGTTACCGTCGCCTGCGTGGTTCAGGCACAAGGGAAATTTTTGGTTGTTGAAGAAACAATCAATGGCAAAGCCACGTGGAATCAGCCTGCCGGGCACCTGGAAGCTGACGAAACGTTAATAGAAGCGGCTAAGCGCGAATTATATGAAGAAACCGGTATTTGTGCGCAACCGCAGACGTTTATCCGCATGCACCAGTGGATAGCCCCGGATAAAACCCCTTTCCTGCGATTTCTGTTTTCCATCGATCTCGACGAACAACTCCCGACAACGCCACACGATAGCGACATCGATCGTTGTTTATGGCTCGATGCGCAACAAATTGTTAACGCTGATAATTTGCGCTCACCGCTGGTTGCCGAAAGTATCCGCTGCTACCAACGTGCTGAACGTTATCCGCTCAGCATTCTGGGTGCATTTAACTGGCCGTTTAGTTAGGGGTGATAGCTTTGGGGATGCGTGATAGAATACGCCGCCTTATAAGTTCAATGTCGTGAGTTACTCCAATGTCTGAAAGCCCAAAAAAAGTGATCGTCGGGATGTCCGGCGGTGTCGATTCCTCCGTTTCCGCGTACCTGTTGCAACAACAAGGTTACAAGGTGGAAGGCCTGTTCATGAAGAACTGGGAAGAGGATGATGGCGAGGAGTACTGCACTGCAGCTGCTGATTTAGCGGATGCACAAGCCGTTTGTGACAAACTCGGCATTGAACTGCACACCGTAAACTTTGCCGCAGAATACTGGGATAACGTGTTTGAACACTTCCTGGAAGAGTACAAAGCCGGGCGCACACCAAACCCGGATATTCTGTGCAACAAAGAGATCAAATTTAAAGCTTTCCTCGAATTTGCCGCCGAAGATTTAGGTGCCGATTACATCGCCACCGGTCACTACGTGCGTCGCGAAGATGTGGACGGTAAAAGTCGCCTGTTGCGCGGCTTAGACAGCAACAAAGATCAGAGCTACTTCCTTTATACACTGGGGCACGAGCAAATCGCACAAAGCCTGTTCCCGGTCGGTGAGCTGGAAAAACCAGAAGTTCGCCGTATTGCTGAAGAGTTAGATTTGATCACCGCGAAGAAAAAAGACTCCACCGGTATCTGTTTTATCGGCGAGCGCAAATTCCGTGAATTCCTTGGCCGTTACCTTCCTGCGCAGCCGGGTAAAATCGTCACCGTTGATGGTGAAACCATTGGTCAGCACCAGGGTTTGATGTACCACACTTTGGGCCAGCGTAAAGGTCTGGGCATTGGTGGCACCAAAGACGGTAGCGAAGAGCCGTGGTACACCGTCGATAAAGACGTTGAGAACAATATTCTGGTTGTGGCTCAGGGTAGTGAGCATCCGCGCCTGATGTCCGTTGGCTTAATTGCACAGCAACTGCATTGGGTTGACCGTGAAACGTTGACCGAACCACTGAAGTGCACGGTCAAAACCCGCTATCGTCAGACTGACCTTCCATGCGTGATTACACCGCTGGATGCAGACCGTATTGAAGTGCGTTTTGATGTACCTGTTGCTGCCGTCACACCAGGCCAGTCTGCCGTGTTCTATCTCGGTGAAGTATGCCTCGGTGGTGGTGTTATTGAGCAGCGTCTGCCGCTCACTGTTTAAAAATTGTCAGCAAGGAAGAAGCTCCGTGGCCAAGAATTACTATGACATCACCATCGCACTGGCAGGGATCTGCCAGTCTGCCCGTCTGGTTCAGCAATTGGCACACCAGGGGCATTGCGATAACGATGCGCTGCATGTCTCGTTGAACAGCGTTATCGATCAAAACCCAGGCTCCACGCTGGATGTTTTTGGTGGCAACGAAGCCAATCTTAAACTCGGTCTGGAAACCTTGCTCGGCGTGTTGAACGCCAGTAATCGCCAGGGTCTGAACGCTGAACTGACGCGCTACACATTAAGTCTCATGGTGCTGGAACGTAAGCTTCACGGCAGCAAAGGCGCCATGGACAAACTCGGCTCAAGCATTGCCGGGTTGCAGCGTCAGCTTGATCATTTTGACCTTGAGTCCGATACGCTTCTGAGCGCCATGGCCGGGATTTATGTTGATGTTATTAGCCCACTTGGCCCACGTATTCAGGTCACCGGCTCCCCTGCAGTGCTGCAAAGCCCGCAGGTGCAGAGCAAAGTTCGCGCCTCATTATTGGCCGGTATCCGTGCCGCCGTGTTGTGGCATCAAGTTGGCGGTGGCCGCTTGCAGTTAATGTTTTCTCGTAGTCGCCTGTGTGCTCAGGCCAAACAAATTCTTGCTCAATGTTAACCTCTCTGGAGTTGTAACTTATGGAATTATCCTCACTGACCGCCGTTTCCCCCGTTGATGGACGTTACGGCGACAAAGTCAGCGCTCTGCGCGCTATTTTCAGCGAATTTGGTTTGCTGAAATTCCGCGTACAAGTCGAAGTACGTTGGCTGCAAAAACTGGCCACGCACGCAGCGATCAAGGAAGTTCCTGCTTTTGACGCAGACGCAATCGGTTACCTTGATAAAATTGTTGCTGAGTTTAGTGAAGAAGATGCAGCACGCATCAAAACTATTGAACGCACCACCAATCACGACGTAAAAGCGGTTGAGTATTTCCTGAAAGAAAAAGTAGAGGCCGTTCCTGCCCTGCATGCGGTATCTGAATTTATTCACTTCGCCTGTACTTCTGAAGATATCAACAACCTGTCCCACGCGTTGATGCTGCAAACTGCACGCCAGGACGTGGTACTGCCGTACTGGCGCAAAGTGATCGACGCGGTGAAAGATCTGTCGGTTCAGTATCGCGATATTCCACTGCTTTCCCGTACCCACGGCCAGCCAGCCACCCCATCAACAATGGGTAAAGAGATGGCGAACGTGGCATACCGTATGGAACGCCAGTTCCGTCAGTTAGAGAAAGTGGACATTCTGGGCAAAATCAACGGCGCTGTGGGTAACTATAATGCCCACATGGTTGCTTACCCGGAAGTTGACTGGCACCAGTTCAGCGAAGAGTTCGTGACTTCACTGGGCATTCAGTGGAACCCGTACACCACACAAATCGAGCCGCACGATTACATCGCTGAGCTGTTTGACTGCATCGCACGCTTTAACACCATTCTGATCGACTTCGATCGTGACGTCTGGGGTTACATCGCGCTGAACCACTTCAAGCAGAAAACGATTGCTGGCGAAATCGGCTCCTCTACTATGCCGCACAAAGTTAACCCAATTGACTTCGAAAACTCCGAAGGCAACCTGGGCCTGTCTAACGCGATGCTGCAACATCTGGCGAGCAAACTGCCTGTTTCACGCTGGCAGCGCGACCTGACTGACTCCACCGTGCTGCGTAACCTGGGAGTTGGTATTGGCTATGCGCTGATTGCATACCAGTCAACCCTGAAAGGTGTGAGCAAGCTGGAAGTGAACCGTGACCGTCTGCTGGCAGAACTTGATCTCAACTGGGAAGTGTTGGCTGAGCCAATTCAGACCGTGATGCGCCGTTACGGCATTGAAAAGCCTTACGAGAAGCTCAAAGAACTGACTCGCGGCAAACGCGTTGATGCTGAAGGCATGAAACAGTTTATCGACAGCCTTGAGCTGCCAGAAGAGGAAAAAACTCGCCTGAAAGCGATGACCCCGGCTAACTATATTGGCCGCGCCATCACCATGGTTGACGAGCTGAAATAACCTTCCTACGCCACCCTCCGCGGTGGCGTTTTTTTCATCCCCGCCTGTTTATACATGGTTTATGCCCCCTCGTTGATAATTAGCGTTAAACTATCAATGCCGTTTATATTCTGGGGGATAAAGAATGCGAGTTCTGGTTGTAGAAGATAATACTCTGTTACGTCACCATCTCAAGGTTCAGCTTCGTGAGTCCGGGCATCAGGTCGATGCAGCTGAAGATGCCAAAGAAGCTGACTATTTCCTGAATGAACATACCCCCGATATTGCCATAGTCGATTTAGGCCTGCCCGATGAAGATGGCTTAAGCCTGATTCGCCGCTGGCGCAGCCATGACGTGACGATTCCTATCTTGGTTCTGACCGCGCGTGAAGGCTGGCAAGACAAGGTCGAAGTGCTGGGTGCGGGTGCTGATGATTACGTAACCAAGCCGTTTCATCTCGAGGAAGTGGTCGCCCGCATGCAGGTTTTAATGCGCCGCAACAGCGGCCTGGCATCACAGGTTATTTCCCTGCCCCCTTTCCAGGTCGATTTGTCACGCCGCGAGCTGCTTATCAACGACAACCTTATCAAGCTCACTGCCTTTGAATACACCATTATGGAAACGCTAATTCGTAACAATGGCAAAGTGGTTAGCAAAGATTCACTCATGCTCCAGCTTTACCCCGATGCCGAACTGCGTGAAAGCCACACCATTGATGTATTGATGGGACGTCTGCGCAAGAAGATCCTGGCTGAATACCCGCACGAAGCCATCACCACGGTGCGCGGTCAAGGTTACCGCTTCGATCTGCGTTAACCATGAAATTCATCCGACATTTTTTACCGTTATCGTTACGAGTTCGCTTTTTACTCGCAACCGCCGCCGTCGTTTTGGTGCTGTCACTGGCCTACGGCGTTGTGGCACTGGTGGGTTATAACATCAGTTTTGATAAAACAACTTTTCGTTTGCTGCGCGGCGAGAGCAACCTGTTTTATACCCTCGCGACCTACGAGAACGGCAAGATAAATGTCGTGATTCCTGAAAACCTGAATCTGAAAACTCCGACTATGGCCCTTATCTACGATGATAAAGGCAAGCTGATGTGGGCTCAGCGTGATTTGCCGCATGTAGTGCAGCAAATTAAAAAAGAGTGGCTCGTCACCGACGGTTTTCACGACCTGGAAGCCAATTTTGATACCAGCCATGACTTGTTAGGCAACGACCAAAATCTCCAGAACCAGCTAAAAGATTTTTATGATGGCGACTATAGCGATGAAGTCAGCCACTCCGTAGCGGTCAACAAATACCCGGCAATGGGTAAAATGCCCGCTTTAACCATTGTGGTGGTCGACACCATTCCAATCGAGTTAAAACGCTCGTATACGGTCTGGAGTTTGTTTACCTGTGTTTTCCTCGCCAACCTGTTGTTGGTTATCCCGTTGCTTTGGTTAGCCGCCCGCTGGAGCTTGCGCCCTATCGAAGAGTTGGCAAAAGAAGTGCGTGAGCTCGAAAAACATGACCGAGACAGCCTGAACCCAGAAACCACACGCGAGCTAACCAGCCTGGTGCGTAATCTTAATCGCCTGCTGCGCACTGAACGCGACCGTTACGATAAATACCGCACCACACTTACCGACTTAACGCACAGTCTGAAAACACCGCTGGCGGTTTTACAGAGCACCTTGCGATCGATGCGCACGAAGAAGCTAAATATTGAAGAAGCAGAACCGTTGATGCTGGAACAAATCAGCCGTATCTCGCAGCAAATTGGCTATTACCTGCATCGCGCCAGCATGCGTGGCGACAGTGCGCTTATCAGCCGTGAGCTTCATCCGGTCGCCCCGCTACTCGACAGCCTGTGTTCCGCGCTTAACAAGGTTTATCAACGCAAAGGCGTGAATATCACGCTGGATATCTCCCCTGAAATCACTTTTGTGGGCGAGAAAAATGACTTTATGGAAGTGATGGGTAACGTGCTGGATAACGCCTGCAAATACTGCCTCGAATTTGTTGAGATATCAGGCCGCCAGCTCGATGACACGCTGCATTTAATCGTTGACGACGACGGCCCAGGAATCCCGGAAAGCAAACGCAGCATGGTGTTTGACCGTGGGCAACGCGCAGACACCTTGCGACCTGGGCAAGGTGTCGGATTATCCGTCGCTCGTGAAATCGTGGAGCAATACGACGGCGAGATTCAAACCTCGACCAGTGAACTGGGTGGTGCACGTATGGAAGTGATTTTTGCGCGCCAGCGTCCAGACCGAGAAGAAGATTGAAAATACTCCCGTAACGGCGGGCACCATCCGTTATAATCCTCGGCAGGCTCCTTCACCTGCCGGATAATAATATGGACTATCAACTCGACCTAAATTGGCCCGATTTCATCGCGAACTACTGGCAAAAACGCCCGGTGGTTCTAAAACGTGGCTTCAAAAATTTCATCGACCCTATCTCCCCTGATGAACTGGCAGGCCTTGCCATGGAAAACGAGGTGGACAGCCGCCTGGTCAGCCATAACGACGGCAGATGGCAAGTCAGTCACGGTCCGTTCCAGAGCTACGATCACCTGGGCGAAAACAACTGGTCTTTACTGGTTCAGGCGGTTAACCACTGGCATGAACAAAGTGCCCGCCTGATGCGCCCATTCCGTGCCCTGCCAGACTGGCGAATTGACGATCTGATGATCTCTTTCTCGGTTCCAGGCGGCGGCGTTGGCCCGCATTATGACCAGTACGACGTATTTATCATTCAGGGCGTTGGCCGCCGCCGCTGGCGTGTCGGGGAGAAAGTCGCCCTGAAACAACACTGCCCGCACCCTGATTTGCTGCAAGTTGAGCCGTTCGACGCCATCATCGACGAAGAGCTGGAGCCGGGCGATATTATCTATATTCCGCCTGGTTTCCCGCACGAAGGTTACTCGCTGGAAAACTCGATGAACTACTCGGTAGGTTTCCGTGCGCCAAGTGGCCGCGAGCTGATTAGTGGTTTTGCCGATTATGTGTTGCAACGCGAACTGGGCAGCCAGCGTTATACCGACCCTGACGTGCCTGCACGCCAGCACCCTGCCGATGTGCTGCCGCAGGAAATGGACAAGTTACGCGAAATGATGCTGGAACTGATTAACCAGCCAGAGCATTTTAAAACCTGGTTCGGCGAGTTTGTTTCCCAGTCACGCCACGAACTTGACGTTGCGCCACCAGAGCCACCCTATCAGCCTGACGAGATTTATGACGCACTGAAACAAGGTGATGCCATTACTCGCCTCGGTGGATTACGCGTGCTGCGTATTGCCGATGAGATTTACGTCAACGGCGAGAAAATTGACAGCCCGCATCGCCCGGCGCTTGAAGCATTAGCGAGCAATATTACACTGAAAGCAGAAATGTTTGGTGATGCGTTAGAAGACCCGTCGTTCCTTGCCATGCTGGCAGCGCTGGTGAATAGCGGGTACTGGTATTTCGAAGATTAAATAGAAACGTATGGGTGGATGTCACTTGCGTTAATCCACCCTACATCAGTCTTCCGTAGGTCGGATTAGCGCAAGCGACATCCGACTTATGTTTACCCCCGCTTAGCCACCAGCTCCGCTATCCTCACAATCACAGCCACCGCTTTTTCCATCCCCTCCAGCGTCACAAACTCGTGTTTGCCGTGATAGTTATAGCCGCCGGTGAACAGGTTAGGACAAGGCAAACCTTTAAACGACAGTTGTGCGCCATCGGTGCCACCGCGAATCGGTTTCATGATCGGTTCGATGTCGCAGTCACGCATCGCCTGCTGCGCCACTTCGATAATATAAGGGTGCTCGGCCACTTTCTCGCGCATGTTGTAATAGCTGTCGTCGATCACTAGCTCGATATAGCAATCCGGGTGCAGGCCTTTGCCCACCTTCTTTGCGATATCCATCATCTTGCGTTTACGCGCTTCAAACTGTTCACGGTCAAAATCACGGATGATGTAGTGCATTTCCGCTTTATCAACCGAGCCTTTAATGCCGTGCAGATGGTAGAAACCTTCATAGCCATCGGTGCATTCAGGGCTTTCATCGGCCGGGACTTCTGCGTGAATGCGCGCGGCAATCGAAAGTGCGTTGACCATCACTCCTTTTGCAGAACCGGGGTGAACATTGTTGCCGACAATTTTAATGGTTACAGACGCCGCATTGAAGTTCTCGCACTCCAGTTCACCGACACCACCGCCATCAACGGTATAGGCCCAGCGTGCATCAAATGCGTCAACGTCAAAGTGCTTAGCACCTTTGCCAACCTCTTCATCCGGCGTGAACGCCACACGAATATCACCATGCGGGATTTTTTTCTCCTGGAGTACCGCCAGCGCGGTCATGATCTCAGCAATACCGGCTTTGTCATCGGCACCAAGCAGCGTCTTGCCATCGGTGGTAATCAGCGTTTGCCCAAGTAACTGGTGTAAAACCGGGAACATCACCGGTGATAGCACTTCATCGCCAATGCCTAGCGCGATATCACCACCACGATAGTTTTCGACAATCTGCGGATTAACGTTTTTGCCCGAAAAGTCAGGTGCGGTATCTACATGAGAGATAAAACCAATAGCCGGGACTTTTTTATCGACGGTAGACGGAAGTGTTCCCATGACTGTGCCATGCTCAGCAATAGTCACATTCACTAAACCCATATCTTCCATTTGTTCTTTTAGCAACCGCAACAACTTCCACTGACCTTCAGTGCTGGGAACTTGTTTTACGCCGGATTTGGACTGCGTATCCAAAGAGACATAATGTAAGAAACGTTCAAGTAATTTATCCATGTCGCGCTACCCTCAATTTTTGTGACTTCATTATCAGTAAGCCACAGATGCAAATATTGCGTTAGGTCACTTTTAGCCTGGTAGTGTTGAAAATAGTCACGAATGTAATGCAATGCGAGAGGATTTGGTGTTTGCTGCTTTAAACATCTTCATAATCAATCCCCAGGAAAGCATCAAGGATTGGCGATTTCAATGCTTTGCCGTAGAATGCCTGCCCTTACTTAAACGTGCAGAAACCGCAAGGTGGTTAATCACAAACCCCGCATCAGCCCGCAATTTGATGCGTCTTATATGGGACAGCGTAAAAAATTGAATAAACAGCAATGTTCGCTCTCTCCGCTGGTAGAACTGGTGGGAGTAAGAAAGAGCTTTGATGGTAAAACCGTTATTTCTGATTTATCTCTCACCATTAATGATGGTGAATTCCTGACACTCCTTGGCCCTTCCGGCTGTGGCAAAACTACTGTGCTGCGCTTAATTGCCGGACTGGAAAGCGTTGACTCCGGGACTATCTCTCTTGAGGACCTGGACATTACACGGGTTCCGGCTGAGCATCGCCACGTCAACACCGTCTTCCAGAGCTACGCTCTTTTCCCTCACATGACCGTTTTTGAAAACGTGGCATTCGGTCTAAGAATGCAAAAAACACCCGCTGCCGAGATACCTCCGCGCGTGAATGACGCGTTGAAAATGGTGCAGCTTGAGGAATTTGCGCAGCGTTTACCGCATCAGCTTTCTGGCGGCCAGCAACAGCGCGTGGCGATTGCGCGTGCGGTAGTCAACAAACCCCGTCTGTTGCTGCTTGATGAGTCACTTTCCGCACTCGATTACAAATTGCGCAAGCAGATGCAGAACGAATTAAAGGCGCTGCAACGTAAACTCGGAATCACCTTTGTCTTCGTCACTCACGACCAGGAAGAAGCATTGACCATGTCCGACAGGATTGTGGTGATGCGTGATGGTCACATTGAGCAAGACGGCACGCCGCGTGAAATTTACGAAGAGCCGAAAAACCTGTTTGTGGCGAGTTTCATTGGTGAAATCAATATCTTCGATGCCATCGTCATTGAGCGGGTTGACGAGCAGCGCGTGCTGGCGAACGTTGAAGGCCGCGAATGCCATATTTACGTAACGATGCCAGTCACCGCAGGCCAACGGCTGAAAGTGCTGCTGCGCCCAGAAGATCTGCGTGTTGAAGAGATCAACGATACCCACGTTGCCGATGGTTTAATTGGCTATGTGCGTGAACGAAACTATAAAGGTATGACGCTGGAATCTAACGTTGAGTTGGAAAACGGCAAAATGGTGATGGTCAGCGAATTCTTCAATGAAGATGACCCTGATTTTGACCATACACTTGATCAAAAGATGGCTGTGAATTGGGTTGAAAGCTGGGAGGTAGTGCTGGCAGATGAAGAGCTCACGTAAGTTCCAGAATCTGGTGATCGCCACCATCGTCGGTTGGTTGCTGTTGTTTGTGTTCTTGCCCAACCTGATGATCATTGGGACAAGTTTCCTGACGCGTGATGATGCTAATTTCGTCAGCATGGTTTTCACGCTGGATAACTACACCCGGCTTGCCGACCCACTGTATGCACAAGTGCTACTTCACTCGCTAAATATGGCGGTGATAGCCACCCTCGCCTGCCTGGTGCTGGGCTATCCGTTTGCCTGGTTCCTTGCTCGCCTGCCAGAACGCGTGCGCCCGCTGCTGTTGTTTTTGCTGATTGTTCCCTTCTGGACTAACTCACTGATTCGCATTTATGGGCTGAAGATTTTCCTCAGCACCAAAGGTTACATGAATGCGTTCCTGCTGTGGCTCGGCGTGATTGATACCCCGATTCGAATCATGTACACCGAAAGCGCGGTCATCCTCGGCCTGGTTTATATCCTGCTACCGTTTATGGTGATGCCACTCTATTCGAGCATCGAGAAGCTCGACAAACCGCTACTGGAAGCGGCGCGTGATTTGGGTGCGAGCAAACTACAGACCTTTATCCGGATTATTATCCCGCTCACCATGCCGGGAATTATTGCCGGTTGTTTGCTGGTTATGCTGCCTGCAATGGGGCTTTTTTACGTGTCAGACCTGATGGGTGGCGCGAAAAACCTGCTGATTGGCAACGTCATTAAGAGCCAGTTCCTGAATATTCGTGACTGGCCGTTTGGGGCGGCCACCAGCATTACACTGACACTGGTGATGGGTCTGATGCTGCTTATTTACTGGCGTGCCGCCAGATTGCTGAATAAAAAGGTGGAATTAGAATGATGGGTCGCCTGCTCCGTGGCGGCTTTATGACCGCCATCTACGCGTATCTGTACATCCCGATTATCATTTTGATCGTCAACTCATTTAACAGTTCGCGTTTCGGTATTAACTGGCAAGGCTTTACCGGCAAGTGGTATAGCCTGCTGATGAACAACGATAGTCTGCTGCAAGCTGCTCAACACTCGCTGACTATGGCGGTGTTTTCTGCCACCGCGGCGACGTTAATTGGCTCGTTAACGGCCGTGGCGTTATACCGCTACCGTTTTCGCGGCAAGCCTTTCGTCAGCGGTATGTTGTTTGTGGTGATGATGTCGCCCGATATTGTGATGGCGATTTCACTGTTGGTGCTGTTTATGCTGCTGGGCGTTTCGCTCGGATTCTGGTCGCTGCTGTTCTCACACATCACCTTCTGCCTGCCGTTTGTGGTGGTGACCGTCTATTCCCGCCTCAAAGGGTTTGATGTACGGATGTTAGAAGCGGCGAAAGATTTAGGTGCCAGCGAACTGACAATTCTGCGCAAGATCCTCTTACCGCTGGCAATGCCTGCCGTTGCCGCAGGCTGGTTGCTCAGTTTTACGCTCTCGATGGACGATGTAGTGGTTTCATCGTTTGTTACCGGGCCAAGTTATGAAATTTTACCGTTGAAGATTTACTCAATGGTGAAGGTCGGTGTTTCACCCGAGGTGAACGCACTTGCGACCATTCTGTTAGTACTCTCGCTGGTCCTGGTTGTTGCCAGTCAGCTTATTCTTCGTGATAAAACTCAGGGGACGTTAAAATGACTAAATGGCCACGCCACCTGCTCGCTGCGGGCGCTCTGGTACTGGGTATGGGCGCTGCACATGCCGACGATAGCAAGACGCTCTACTTCTATAACTGGACCGAGTATGTGCCGCCAGGACTGCTTGAGCAGTTCACTAAAGAAACCGGTATTAAGGTGATTTATTCGACCTACGAGTCGAATGAAACCATGTACGCCAAGTTGAAAACCTATAAAGAAGGTGCCTACGATTTAGTGGTGCCATCGACCTACTTTGTCGCGAAAATGCGCAATGAAGGCATGATCCAGAAGATCGATAAAAGCAAACTGAGCAACTTCAAGAATCTCGATCCGGAAATGCTCAACAAGCCCTTCGACCCGAATAATGACTATTCCATTCCTTATATCTGGGGTGCTACGGCGATTGGTGTTAATAGCGACGCCATAGACCCGAAAACCATCACCCGTTGGGCCGATTTATGGAAACCGGAATATAAGCAAAGCCTGTTGCTGACTGATGATGCACGCGAAGTGTTCCAGGTCGCTCTGCGCAAGCTCGGCTACTCCGGCAATACCACCAATCCAAAAGAGATTGAAGCGGCGTACCACGAGCTGCAAAAACTGATGCCAAACGTCGCGGCATTTAACTCGGATAACCCAGCCAACCCGTTTATGGAAGGCGAAGTGAATCTTGGGATGGTGTGGAATGGCTCCGCTTACGTTGCCCGTCAGGCGGGGACTCCGCTGGAAATTGTCTGGCCAAAAGAAGGCGGGATTTTCTGGATGGATAACCTTTCTATCCCGGCAAATGCTAAAAACGTCGATGGTGCGCTGAAACTGATTAACTTCCTGCTGCGCCCGGACGTGGCAAAACAGGTGGCTGAAACCATAGGCTACCCAACGCCAAATCTTGAAGCACGCAAACTGCTGCCGAAAGAAGTGTCCGGTGATAAGACGCTCTACCCGGATGAAGCGGTGCTGAAAAATGGTGAGTGGCAGAACGATGTCGGCGATGCCAGCACGATTTATGAGAATTACTATCAGAAGCTGAAAGCAGGCCGTTAATTTTTATACCAGGCGGGGCAATCGTCCCGCCTTTTTAATTCATCCTTTCGCCTTATGGCATCAGTTCCCTCTCTTTCTACGCTTGAATGAGCGCCTGACTGTTGCCGTTATCTCACTACACCCGCTCGTTGCAGACTGAGTGAAAATCGTGATGAATACATTCTTTATACTCGCCCAACTGCTCAACCTTGGTATTTTCACCGCGTTTATTCTCGCGAGGAAAGAGAAGCCCGAGGCTAAACCACTGATTGATCTCAGAGCGATACAACTCTTACGGCTGACTTATTTACTGCCAATAATCGCCTTCGCCTGGAGCCTTTTCCTTGTGGAATACGTTACGCCGCTGGATTGGGTTTGTTTGCTGATAGCAATTGCAGGAACCGTTCTGGTGGTGAAAGGGAAAATCGATTTAGGGACACATCATACCTGGGCGGGGTATTACCTTCCTCATGCGCAGCGAATACACAGCGGGATCTTTTCGTGGATAGCTCACCCCATGTACGCGGGAATCATTATGGTGATCCTCTCTTGCAGCGCAGTGTATGTGACCCGATTGCCGTGGTATATCAGCGCATTGGCATTACTTTGTTGCGCGTATATTTCGCTATTTTTGATTGTCGTGGCTTTGCGGGAAGAGAAGTTATTTGTCACGGCGAAAGCGTAATTTGTTGATATTAATAGGCGGGCAGCATCGGCTACCCGCTATTTGTTATAGACCTTTCAACAAGCGGTCGACATACTCCGGCACCACTTCACTGGCTAAGCCGTAGAATTTTTCCTCGAACTCACTGCCAACCTGGCTCGGTTCAAGATTCAGCTCAACCGTATGCGCGCCTTGCAAACGGGCTTCGTGTACGAACCCGGCAGCTGGGTACACATGGCCCGACGTACCGATAGCAATAAAGTAATCAGCCGTAGCAATAGCCTGATAAATCTCATCCATACCCAGTGGCATTTCGCCAAACCACACCACATGTGGGCGAAGCGGTGCAGAAAGCTGGCAGCAATGGCAGCGGTCTTCGCGGGTAATATCCCCTTTCCACTCCAGCACTTGCCCACTGCGCGCACAGCGAACTTTCAGCAGTTCACCATGCATATGGATAATGTTTTTATTGCCGGCTCGTTCATGGAGGTTATCAATATTCTGCGTCACCAACAGGAAGTGATCACCCAGCTCTTCTTCCAGACGGGCCAGTGCCAGATGGGCAGCATTCGGTTTAATTTCCGACTGCTGAAGTTGCTGGCGGCGAGCGTTATAAAACGCCTGTACCAATTCAGGATCGCGTGCGAAGCCTTCAGGCGTCGCAACATCTTCAACCCTATGCTCTTCCCACAAACCATCAGTGGCGCGGAACGTTTGAATGCCTGACTCAGCGGAAATTCCCGCTCCGGTCAGAACCACAACTCTGGGTTTTTCCATCGCTTCGGGTCCAGGTATATCTCTGAAAAAAGCACGCTGACGTAAACGCTGACGGAGCAGGCGCTTAGTTTTGCGAAACCGGCTTAGCCGATGTTGACGACGCGATAGCATAATTTACTCCGTGAGATGGAGGAATGCCGCACCACGCATGCCACCGGCATCACCATGACGCGCAGGTTCAATACGCGGTACTTTTGCCACAGGCAGAAGATACTTAGGCAGACGCTCAGGCAGTTGCTGGTACATCTCAGTAAAGTTAGACAACCCGCCGCCGATCACGACCAGATGCGCATCAATGGCCGTTAACAAGCTGCCAAGGCAGCAGGCCAGCAGCTCAACGAAGCGATCGACATGGGCTACAGCCTTTTCATCACCTGCGCGGTAGCGGGCAACAATTTCTTTAGAGTCCAGTGGTTCAGAGTAGAAGTGCTGATAAACCCACGCAAATCCACGGCCAGAAAGATAGTTTTCAATACAGCCATGTTGCCCGCAACCGCAGCGCGTGAGGGGAATATCACGGCCCAGCACGTTAAGTGCATCAACTGGCAGGCGGGTATGACCAAATTCGCCGGTAATATAGTTGCGCCCGGTAATGGATTTACCGTTGACAATGATGCCACCACCAACACCCGTACCGAGAATCAGGCCCATAACCACCGGGTAATCACGAAACTCATCGTCCCAGGCCTCAGAGAGCGCAAAACAGTTCGCATCGTTGTCCATGCGTACATCACGCCCGAGCATCGCGCTCAGATCTGCCTGTACCGGTTTCCCGCTGGCTGCCGGGACATTCGCTGCGTATAACGTGCCATCATCTGTGACGGGCATTCCGGGGATACCAATACCCACCGAGCCTTTAATACCAAAACGGCTATCGGCTTCCTGTACCATGGAAGCGATAGCCGCTAAAAAGTTCTCATAACTGTCATGCGGGGTGGGAACACGTTTTTCCCATTGCAGACGACGCTCACTGTCGTAGACCCCAAGAGCCATCTTGCTGCCACCAATATCAAATCCGTAATACATCGTTTCTCCCTATACCCGTCAAACTTCAAGCTGCAGGAGTGCCGCCTACCTGCAACTTGAATTATTCGGGGTATATATTTTTGGTGAAGAATTTATTGTCCGCTTAATACTCGCGCCGGATCGATATTACTGGCTCGACGCGCCGGATACCAACTGGCAAGTAAACTCAGTAGCAATGCTGTGATCAGGACATAAAATACATCCAGCCAATGCAGTTCAGATGGCAAGAAATCAATGAAGTAGATATCGCCGGACAAGAACTGGTGACCGATTAATTTTTCAATCACGTGGATAATATTGGTCAATTGCCAGGAGGCCAGCACCCCAACAATCACACCACTTACACTACCCAGCAACCCCGCCAGCAGACCGTACCAGACGAAAATGGCGCGAATCAGACCATCTTTTGCCCCAAGGGTACGCAATACAGCAATGTCGCTACTCTTGTCTTTAACCGCCATGACAAGCGTGGAAACGATGTTAAAACAGGCAACGCCGATAACCAGCACCATCGCCAGATACATGATGGCGCGAATCATTTGAATATCGCGATACATATAGCCGTAGGTGCCAATCCAGCTTTTGATATAAACGTAAGCATTAGTCACTTCGCCCGCATCACGCACAAGCTTATTGGCATTGAAGACGTCATTGACCTTGATAGCGATACCGGTGACGCTATCGCCCATATCAAGATAGCTCTGCGCATCAGCCATTGGCACCATTGCCAGGCTGTGGTCAAGCTGACCACTGAGAGCCAGGATTCCAGTGACATGCAGGCGAACACGTTTCGGTTGCAGAAGTTTGGTACCACCATCACTGTTCGGAATCATGATGGAGACCCAGTCGCCCTGCTTCACCTTCAGCGCATCGGCAACACCTTTACCAATAATGATTTGCTGCTGACCCGCTTTAAAATCCTTCCAGCCATTGTTCTGCACATATTCTGGCAACGCGCTCAGGTGAGTTTCCTGCTCCGGATCGACGCCTTTTACCACGATGGCTCGCAGGTTCGCACCGCTTTCCACCAGGCCAGTGAAGTTGATGTATGGCGCAGCTGCAACGATGCCTTTAACCTTCTCGACACGTTGCAACACACCTTTCCAATCGTGGAATGGCTGATTAACCGGCTCGATTTCACCATGTGGCACAACGGCAAGCACGCGATTATTCAGCTCGCGCTCAAAACCGTTCATCGCACTCAGACCCACAATCAGTACCGCTACACCTAATGCGATACCTAACGTGGAGATAATGGAGATGAGAGACACCATGCCGCTGCGACGACGCCCGCGGCTAAAACGTAAACCAATCAGCAGTGACAGTGGCGAAGCCATTAATCGGCTCCCATCAAAGTCAGCTCATGAGTCAGCCGGCCATCTTGCATTTCTAACTGACGAGACATGCGCTTCGCCAGTTTGAGGTCGTGAGTAACCACTAAGAACGCGGTTCCCTGACGCACATTCAGCTCGCCCAGCAGTTCGAAAATGCTATCTGCATTTCGTGCATCGAGGTTACCAGTCGGTTCATCAGCCAATACCAGGCGCGGGTTATTTACCAGCGCACGAGCAATCGCCACACGCTGGCGCTCGCCACCTGACAACTCTGACGGACGGTGATTACTGCGGTGATCAAGCCCTACCGCTTTTAGCATATCCAGAGCACGTTGCTTTGTTTCATCGGTATTCTTTTTGCCGATGAGCAGTGGCATGGCGACGTTTTCCATCGCGGTAAAATCAGGCAGCAAATGGTGGAACTGATAAATAAACCCCAGTTCCCGATTGCGCAGTTCCGCTTTTGCGGAAGAGGACATTGAACTCATTGCTTTGCCATTAAAAATGACATCGCCTGACGTTGGCGTATCCAGGCCGCCCAACAGGTGAAGCAAAGTACTTTTACCAGAACCAGAGCTGCCGACAATCGCCATCAACTCACCGGTATTGATGCTGAAGCTGACATCATGCAACACGTCCGTTTGCACTTTGCCTTCCTGATAGCGTTTGCACAGCTTGTCACACTGCAACAGGACAGAATTACTCATAACGTAAAGCCTCAGCGGGAAGTGTCGCGGCGGCACGCCACGATGGATAAAGCGTGGATAACAAAGCGACAGCCATAGCAATAATCGCAATCACAATAACTTGTACAGGGTCGATAGTGACCGGCAGCGCAGCACCATCGAGCAACGCGCCAATAATCGGCATCAAGTTGTTCAACTGGCTGGCAAGTAGCGCGCCAAGTAACGCACCCAGCAAAGCACCGATAACACCCGCACTCGCCCCCTGCACCATAAACACTGCCATAATTTGGCGACGCGTAAGTCCCTGAGTCTGGAGAATGGCAACTTCGCCTTGTTTCTCCATCACCAGCAAACCGAGCGACGTGATGATGTTAAATGCGGCAACGGCCACAATCAGACTCAACAGCAGCCCCATCATATTTTTTTCCATGCGCACAGCCTGGAACAGCTCACCTTTACGCTCGCGCCAGTCTTTCCACTCGGTCCCTTGAGGCAAGGTTTGCTGGCTCAGGACATCCACCTTGAGTGGTTCAGCCAGCCACAAGCGCCAGCCGGTAATATTGCCTAGCGGGTAACGCATCAGGCGTGATGCATCTTGCTGGTTCACCAGCATTTGATAACCGTCGACTTCACTATTAGCCGCGAAGGTACCAATCACATTAAACAAACGCTGACTTGGTAAACGTCCCATAGGCGTAAACTGACTGGCGGAAGGCACCATCACGCGGATGCTATCGCCACGCTTAATACCCAATTGCCCGGCAAGCTGTTCGCCGAGAATAATGTTGTACTGCCCAGCGACCAGGTCTGTTTGTTTCACGTTGACCAGGAACGGCGAAAGCGGATCTTTTTCTTCCGGATTAACCCCTAGCATGACGCCCACAGCAACGCTGCGCGCACTCTGCAGTACTACGTCACCCGTAGTAATCGGTGCGATTCGCGTAACACCTTCGAGTTTTAGGTCTTTCGCAGGAAGTGTTTCAGGGTTAATAGAACCACTGGTTGAGGTGATTACAGCTTGTGGCATCAAGCCAAGAATGTTGTTTTGCAGCTCACGTTCAAAGCCGTTCATCACGGAAAGCACCGTGACCAGCGCCATTACGCCAAGCGTAATGCCAATAGTCGACAGCCAGGAGACGAAGCGACCGAAGCGGTCAGCTGCTCGCCCACGCATGTAGCGCAGGCCTATAAATAACGCGA
Source organism: Buttiauxella cochleicola (assembly GCF_021283185.1). NCBI lineage: Bacteria > Pseudomonadati > Pseudomonadota > Gammaproteobacteria > Enterobacterales > Enterobacteriaceae > Buttiauxella > Buttiauxella cochleicola. The sequence continues at coordinate 101,751 of NZ_JAJSOS010000006.1, read as the reverse complement.
CAGGTTGATACATGTATTCCGTCTTGTGGCAGTTGCGGATGCAAAGTTGGCAAGAAGTATATAAGCGATACCGCATCAAGTAAATGAAACGTAACGTTTTTTTGATATTTCAGAACATGTGAAATACCAATTAAATCAAACTCATAACATCTTGTTTTCGCTGTAAAGCCGCATCAATTCGATTATTAATTAATCATGCGGAATTTCTGAATTGCGCCTGATTCTTACAAAAACAGACAAATCAGGTAAAAAAATGCCCGACGATCTTCCACCCTGAAAGCAAATACAGGCCAACAGAAGATTAAGCCCGCGCATGAAAAATAAACAACTGTGGATCAACCATATCAAAGGGCTGTGTATCTGCCTTGTCGTTATCTATCACTCAGTGATCACCTTTTACCCGCATTTGACGCAACTCGAAGCTGGTCTGCCTGAATACATTGCGAAAAGCTGGATCTACCTGAATCTCTATCTGGCACCTTTTCGTATGCCAGTGTTCTTCTTTATTTCTGGCTTTTTGATCACTCGCTATATCGAGTCGGTGAAATGGCGTGACTGCGTGGATAAGCGCATCTGGAATATTTTCTATGTCCTGGTTCTATGGGGAGTTTTGCAATGGTTGGGGATTTCGCTTATCAACCAGTGGCTTGCCCCCGACCTGGTACGCAACCCCACGTCTAATGCCGCGTACTCGGAAACCCTGTTGCAATTTGCCACCAGCATGGCAAAAGCCAGCACCAGCCTTTGGTATCTCTATGCGCTGATAATCTATTTCGCGATATTCAAAAGTCTGCGTCGCTATAAAGTTCCGGTCATCATCATGCTGCTTGGAGTAAACGTGGCAATCAGCTTTATGCCGTTACCGTGGTGGGGCATGAACAGCGTGGTGCGCAATATGTGTTATTACGGTTTGGGCGCATGGTTCGGCCCACAATTGATGAAGTGGATGAAAACGACCCATTTCCGCCGACATCCGTTGCTGTGTACGGCAGTCGCTCTGCTCTGCGTGGCGCTGTATCTGGTGAATGTCCCTGTAGTGATTTCCGTGGTGTCTATTTTTGTCATCATGAAGCTGTTTTATATTCTGGATAGTTGGCGCGAGAGCCGTTCCGATGCATTTCTGAATATTGTTGGTTCAAACACCATCGCCATTTACACCACCCACCGTATCATCATCGAAGCGTTGAGTTTGTTTATGATCGGGCAAATTAATGCAGACAGAATCTCCGATAACCTGCTGATCGTCGTTTTACTGGTGTATCCGTTTGTCAGCCTGGCAACCTGCACTCTAATAGGTTTGGGATTCAGGAAATTATCACGCGCGCTATGGGGCGATATGCTTTTTACTCCTCCGGCTAAAATGGCGTACGCGGCTGGCATACGTTAAGCGGTCTCGATTGGGTTGCTAATACAAAACGATCGCGGATAATAAACAACATTGTTTTCGAGTGCTTATCAATACCCTGCAGCTTGATAGATGAAGGGTAAACACGGCGCAACCTGAGAGATGCTGACGTCCACCATGTCTGAAAATTATCGCTATTCCTTACCTGTTAAAGCTGGCGATCAGCGCCAGCTTGGAGAACTCACCGGTTCAGCTTGTGCAACCGAAGTTGCCGAGATCGTCGAGCGCCATAGTGGGCCGGTGGTGCTGATTGCCCCTGATATGCAGAATGCTCTACGCCTGCATGACGAAATTAGCCAGTTTACGGATAGCCTGGTGGTGAATCTTGCCGACTGGGAAACGCTGCCGTACGACAGTTTTTCACCGCATCAGGAAATCATCTCTTCGCGTTTATCCACGCTGTATCAATTGCCAACCATGCAGCGCGGCGTGCTGATATTGCCAGTCAACACCTTGATGCAACGCGTTTGCCCGCATAGTTATTTGCATGGCCACGCGCTAGTGATGAAAAAAGGTCAACGTTTATCGCGTGATAACCTACGTAGCCAATTAGAACAGGCAGGTTACCGCAGCGTTGATCAAGTCATGGAACACGGCGAATTTGCTACCCGTGGTGCATTGCTAGATTTGTACCCGATGGGCAGTGAGCAGCCTTATCGCATCGACTTTTTCGATGATGAAATCGACAGCCTGCGTGTGTTTGATGTCGATACACAGCGCACACTCCAGGAAGTTGATGCCATCAACTTACTCCCTGCTCACGAATTCCCGACCGATAAAACGGCTATTGAGCTGTTCCGTAGCCAATGGCGCGACAAGTTTGACGTGAAGCGCGAGCCTGAGCATATTTACCAGCAAGTCAGTAAAGGCATGCTCCCGGCAGGGATTGAATACTGGCAGCCGCTGTTCTTTAGCGAGCCACTACCGCCGCTGTTCAGCTATTTCCCGAAAAATACCTTGCTGATAAACACCGGCGATATTGAAAGCAGTGCCGAGCGCTTCTGGCAGGATACGTTCGCCCGCTACGAAAACCGTGGTGTTGACCCAATGCGTCCACTGCTGCCACCGGAAAGTCTGTGGCTGCGCGTTGATGAACTCTTCAGCGAGATAAAAGCCTGGCCGCGAATCCAGCTAAAAACCGACTCTCTGGCCGATAAAGCTGCGTTTACCAATCTGGGTTATCGCGCCCTGCCGGATCTTTCTGTTCAGGCGCAGCAAAAAGCGCCGCTCGATAACCTGCGTAAATTCCTTGAGTCTTTCGCCGGGCCGGTAGTGTTTTCCGTAGAAAGCGAAGGCCGCCGCGAAGCATTGGGCGAGCTGTTAGCTCGCATTAAAGTGGCACCAAAACGTATTTACCGCCTCGATGAAGTGACGGATAAAGGCCGCTACTTAATGCTTGGCTCCAGTGAGCATGGTTTTATCGACACGCTGCGCAACCGCACGTTGATTTGTGAAAGCGATCTGCTGGGTGAGCGCGTTAGTCGTCGACGTCAGGACAGCCGTCGCACCATTAACCCGGATACGTTGATTCGTAACCTCGCAGAGCTGCGTACCGGGCAACCGGTTGTGCATCTTGAACATGGCGTTGGCCGATATGCGGGTTTAACTACCCTTGAAGCGGGTGGCATAACAGCTGAATATTTGATGCTGACCTATCATGGCGATGCAAAACTGTACGTGCCGGTTTCGTCGCTACATTTGATTAGCCGCTATGCAGGCGGTGCCGAAGAAAACGCGCCACTGCATAAACTCGGCAGCGATGCATGGTCCCGTGCGCGCCAGAAAGCGGCAGAAAAAGTGCGCGATGTTGCTGCTGAACTGCTGGATATTTACGCGCAACGCGCTGCCAAAGAGGGCTTTGCCTTTAAGCATGACCGCGAGCAGTATCAGTTGTTCTGCGACGCCTTCCCATTTGAAACCACACCCGATCAGGCACAAGCCATCAATGCGGTATTAAGCGATATGTGCCGCCCGCTGGCGATGGACCGGCTGGTATGTGGTGACGTGGGCTTTGGTAAAACCGAAGTCGCCATGCGCGCCGCATTCCTTGCGGTTGAAAACCATAAGCAAGTTGCGGTGCTGGTGCCAACCACCCTGCTTGCCCAGCAGCATCTCGACAACTTCCGTGACCGCTTCGCCAACTGGCCAGTGCGCATTGAAATGCTGTCACGTTTCCGTACGGCTAAAGAGCAGGCGCAAATCCTCGAAGAAGCACGAGAAGGGAAAGTCGATATTCTGATCGGTACGCATAAGCTATTGCAGAATGACGTGAAGATGAAAGATCTCGGCCTGCTGATTGTCGACGAAGAACACCGCTTTGGTGTGCGTCATAAAGAGCGCATCAAAGCCATGCGTGCCGATGTCGATATCCTGACGCTAACTGCCACACCAATTCCACGTACGCTGAATATGGCAATGAGCGGAATGCGCGATTTGTCGATTATCGCAACGCCTCCGGCACGCCGACTGGCAGTTAAAACCTTCGTTCGCGAGTACGACAGTCTGGTGGTTCGCGAAGCAATCTTGCGTGAAGTGCTGCGTGGTGGCCAGGTCTACTATCTCTATAACGATGTAGAAAACATCCAGAAAGCAGCAGATCGCCTCGCCGAGCTTGTACCGGAAGCACGTATTACTATCGGCCACGGCCAAATGCGTGAGCGCGAGCTAGAACGAGTGATGAACGACTTCCACCACCAGCGGTTTAACGTGCTGGTGTGTACCACGATCATCGAAACGGGTATCGATATTCCGACCGCCAATACCATCATTATTGAACGTGCAGACCATTTCGGTCTCGCACAGTTACACCAGTTGCGTGGCCGCGTCGGGCGTTCGCATCACCAGGCTTATGCATGGCTTCTGACACCACATCCGAAAGCAATGACCACCGATGCGCAGAAACGCCTGGAAGCTATCGCATCGCTAGAAGACCTGGGTGCGGGCTTTGCGCTGGCGACTCACGATCTTGAAATTCGCGGTGCGGGTGAATTACTTGGCGAAGGCCAGAGTGGTTCGATGGAATCAATCGGGTTCTCGCTGTACATGGAGATGCTGGAAAACGCCGTCGATGCGCTTAAAGAGGGTCGCGAGCCGTCACTTGAGGATTTGACCAGTAGCCAAACCGAAGTTGAACTGCGTATGCCCGCGTTGTTGCCGGATGATTTCATCCCGGACGTCAACACCCGTCTGTCGTTCTATAAGCGCATTGCCAGTGCCAAAACGGCGCATGAGCTTGATGAATTAAAAGTGGAATTGATTGACCGTTTTGGCCTGTTGCCGGATGCCGCTCGTAATCTGCTGGATATTGCGGCATTGCGCCAGCAGGCACAAAAACTCGGCGTACGTAAGATTGAAGGCCATGATAAAGGTGGTGTGATTGAGTTTGCTGAGAAAAACCACGTTGACCCGGTTTGGTTGATTGGTTTGCTGCAAAAACAGCCGCAACATTACCGTCTGGATGGGCCAACCCGACTCAAATTTATTGAAGACCTCGCAGATCGTAAAGCGCGTATGGACTGGGTACGTAACTTTATGCATCAGTTGGCGCAGAACGCTGTAGCGTAGTTCTCATGATGGCGGGTAGCGCTTGCGCTTACCCGCCATCCCCCATTTAATCGTAACATTTACACATCCTTTCAATCCGCCAGGATTTCCCGACATCCCCCCCTGCCATAATCATCGATTAACTTTTTTATAACATTAACCATAATATTTATAGGGTTTATCGTGATTACCTCTTTGAGCGTTTTATCATCTCGCAAGGCACGCGCCATGCGTTGGCTGGCGTCGATTATGCTGCTTAGCGCAGCATTCACCGCTTTTAACGCGAATGCCAACTCTTATCCTCTGCCAGCACAAGGCAGCCGTCTTATCGGTCAGAACTTTTTCCATGAGGTAAAAGATGACGGTGGTTCACTTGAGGCTATCGCAAAAAAATACAATGTTGGCTTCCTTGCTTTATTACAGGCCAACCCTGGTGTGGATCCCTATGTTCCCCGTGCGGGCAGTGTTTTGACCATTCCGAGCCAAATGATATTGCCGGATGCGCCACGTGAAGGGCTGGTTCTCAATCTTGCCGAGCTACGCGTTTACTATTATCCCAAAGGAAAGAACAGCGTGACGGTTTATCCGATTGGTATCGGCCAACTTGGCGGTGATACGGTAACGCCAACGATGGTGACCAGTGTTTCAGATAAACGAGCCAATCCAACCTGGACTCCAACTGCAAATATTCGCGCTCGTTACCTGGCAAATGGCATCAAGCTTCCAGCTGTTGTTCCTGCCGGGCCGGAGAACCCAATGGGTCACCATGCGATTCGTCTCGCAGCCTTTGGTGGTGTTTATCTGCTGCACGGAACTAACGCAGATTTCGGCATTGGTATGCGTGTCAGCTCGGGCTGTATTCGTCTGCGTGATGACGATATTAAAGCGCTGTATAAAGATATGCCTGTCGGAACGCCCGTTCGCATTATTAATACCGCGATTAAAACGTCCATCGAGCCAGATGGCAGACGTTTAGTTGAGGTACATCAGCCACTGTCGAAAAATATTAATGATGATCCTCAAGTGCTGCCGATTACGCTGACTGAACAAATGAAACAGTTCCAGGCCGCACCTGAAACTGATGCGACAGTTATGGAACAGGCGATGCAACACCGCTCGGGCATGCCAATTGAAGTCAACGCGCATACTGTAGCGACGAACGAAATCTGATTATCACGGTCGTTCGGAATAGAACAAAGGCCCTGTTTTTCAACAGGGCCTTTTTTATTGAATTGGCGTTATAAAGTGGCGCTACCCGATGAGCTTACTCAAGGGTTTGTCAGCGCTACCAACACCGCTGCAACTTGAAGTATGAAGGGAATGCTTATTTATAAATTACCGCAGTACCGTGCAAAGTGTTCGGGCCGGTAACTGAAGTAATACGGAATGAGCTGGCACCCATTTGATCGGCTTTCTCAGCCAGTTGATCTTCCAGCGAACCCAGGTTTGTCCCCGCAGTTGCGGTGATTGTGCCGACTTTCTGTTGACCGGTTGGCGTCGCCTGAACTTCAACAGCCGCAAAACTTGCAAAAGACAGGGAGCTAAGAACAGCAGCAACGATCAGAGTTTTTACGTTTTTCATGTTATTTACCTTGAGCAGATTATTTGGAAGACCGTTAAATCTATTTACTTAACGTTCGATAAGTAAATATTAAACGTGATCTGAATCACGGTCAAATAATTTTTATAATGATCGTTAATTATTTTATAAAAACACTATTTTTCATAAAGATAGAATTAATTTATTTTTATACCTAAAGCCTCTGGCTCCTACATGATATTATTTTTATAATGATCGTTCACTAAACAGACAAAGGTTAAACGGTTCCCATGTCCACTGACACTAGTTGCATTAAAAAAAGCCGTGGCCGACCGAAGGTGTTTGATAGGGAAGCTGCACTTGACAAGGCCATGGCTTTGTTCTGGAAACACGGCTACGAAGCCACCTCTATGGCACATTTAGTTGAAGCAACAGGTGCAAAAGCGCCAACGCTTTATGCAGAGTTCACCAACAAAGAAGGTATGTTCAAGGCAGTATTAGATCGCTATATCGCACGAGTAACGCAGCAGCGTGAGACTTGCCTTTATTGCGAAGATCGTACTCTGGAACAGACCCTGGAAGATTATCTCTCTTTGCTGGCAGAGATGTTTACTGACAAAGAGACACCATCAGGCTGCTTTATGATATGTACCTCTGCGGTGCTGGCCGTCTCTTCGGAAGATATCTCCGCGATGATAAAAATGCGTCAGTCGATGCAGGAAGCAACTCTGGTTCACTTCCTTGAGCAGCGACAGCAAAAAGGTGAAATTCCGGCAACCACAAGCGTACGCAATCTGGCGAAATATCTCTGTTGTATCATTCAGGGGATGTCGATCAGTGCAATCGAAAATGCCAGCTATGAAGAGCTGATGCAGATCGTGAAAACCACACTACGATTGTTGCCGGAACTAAAGAAAATCTAACCATGGGCGGCTTTGCCGCCCTTTTTGTATTAACGCTCTCGCCCTTTGCTCCAGTAGGCCATAAAGTTGATAGCGTCATGGCTCACACCGCATTCTCCAATTAAGTAACGGCGCAGCATTTTCACAACCGATGATTCCGCCGCAACCCAGCCGTAAAAAGCGTTACTGGCCGTTGTGGCTTTATCCCACAACAGTTCACCTTCAGCTTCTTCATTAACTGTTTCTGTAATCCCCGCAGCTGTAGGGAGTTTGGCACATTCACTCACCGCCTTGAGTAAGCACTCCCCATGCCTTGCGTTGACAGCCTTTCGCGGCAACCAATGAATTTTCGCAAAACCAAATTCACTTAAATCCACGCAATCCCCCTGCTCCGGGACTTCAAAAAACGCCTGAATTTCTGGCGGATCTTGCTGTTTCGACAGAAGTTCAAGTATGCCTCGCGCCGCAGGCATTGCAGTTTCATCAGCAATAATTAACCCCTGGCGCAAACCCGCAGGTGGCGTCCATTCATAACCGCCGCTGTCTGCCGGGTAATCGGCATTCGGTGCGACAATTTGTATTTTTTCACCGGGTTGCGAGCTAATCGCCCATGCGGAGGCAGGCCCTTCCGTGCCGTGACTGACGAATTCAACCGTCACTTGCTGACGCTCGCGGTCAACGTGGCGCAAGGTATAAGTGCGCACAATCGGCCGCTTTTCTTTGGGTAATTCTTGCAGCAACGAATACCACTGCCCATGTTCTGGCAAGCTCGGAATTGAGCCATCTTCAGACGGGAACAACATTTTGATTCGCTGGTCGGGTGAATCACATTTCATGTTTGCCACATCCGGACCGCCGAATACCAGACTCAACAGCGAAGGTGAAACGTGTGATTTATGCAATAGCTGCACATTAAACAATCTGTAGCTTTGTACCTCTGCCATTTCAACTCCTTTGCCTGGGCTTGCCATCAACAAATAAATAACCCACAGAAATCATATGATTATTCATAAGATTAATTTGAGAAATACTATCAATTGAGATTGATAATGAGAACTGTTATCGGCAGAATTCAGCTCGTTCTTATTTCAAAACATTTTCAAATGTTAATATTTCCCCATCCAAGGAATGATGATGATGCATAACAACGCACGCTGGGTGCTTAACCCGTTGCTTCTGGCGATGATGGCCCCGGCTTTCGCGCAGCAAACTTCCGAAGAAAATATTCTGGTTTCTGCGAACCGTATGCACCGTACGGTAGCTGAAATGGCGCAGACCACCTGGGTTATTGAAGGTACCGAGCTTGAGCAACAGATTCAGGGAGGCAAGGAGCTGAAAGACGCACTTGCACAGTTAATTCCCGGTCTGGATGTCAGCAGCCAAAGCCGTACCAATTACGGTATGAACATGCGTGGCCGTTCTATCGTGGTTTTAGTGGATGGCGTTCGTCTGAACTCTTCCCGTACCGATAGCCGCCAACTCGACTCTATCGACCCTTTTAACATCGAACACATCGAAGTTATCTCTGGTGCAACTTCGCTGTATGGCGGTGGTAGTACTGGCGGTCTGATTAATATCGTGACGAAAAAGGGCCAGCCTGACACTCAGGTCGAATTTGAAACTGGGATTAAGTCTGGTTTTAACAGCAGCAAAGATCATGATGAACGTGTCGCCAGCGCCATTTCTGGCGGTAACGATAATGCCTCTGGCCGTTTATCTGTGGCTTATCAGAAATTTGGTGGCTGGTTTGATGGTAACGGCGACCAGACCTTGCTTGATAACACGCAAACCGGTTTACAGTATTCCGACCGCCTGGATGTGATGGGTACCGGCACGATAAACATTGATGAAACCCAGCAACTGCAGGTGGTGACACAATATTATAAGAGCCAGGGAGACGATGATTACGGGCTGAATCTGGGTGAAAACTTTTCCGCAGTGACCGGTAATGGCAAAGCGTTTGTCAGTGACAATCTTAATTCTGACCGCATTCCTGGTACCGAACGCCATCTGATTAGCCTGCAATACTCCAACAGCGACTTCCTCGGCCAGGAAGTGGTTGGGCAGATTTACTATCGTGATGAGTCTCTGACCTTCTATCCTTTCCCGACGCTAACGCGTGGAGCCGTAACCAGTTTCTCGGCCTCCCAGCAGGATACCGATCAGTACGGTGCGAAACTGGCTCTGACCAGCCAACCGCTGGATGGCTGGCAGATTACCTATGGCGTCGATGCCGATCACGAGAGCTTTACCTCGAACCAGATGTTCTTTGATCTCGCAAAAGCCAATGCTTCTGGTGGCCTGAATAACCAGAGCATTTACACCACCGGTCGTTATCCGGGTTACACCATCACTAACCTCGCTCCGTTCCTGCAAAGCAGTTATGACATCAACGAACTGTTTACCCTGAGCGGCGGCGTGCGCTATCAGTGGACTGAGAACAAAGTCGATGACTTTGTTGGCTTTACTCAGCAACAAGGTATTGCAAACGGCATCGCTCAGTCTGCAGACGCAATCCCTGGCGGCAGCACGGATTATGACAATGCGTTATTCAATGCCGGTCTGTTAATGCATATTACTGACCGCCAGCAAGCGTGGTTTAACTTCTCGCAAGGTGTGGAGCTTCCTGACCCTGGCAAATACTACGGTAATGGCACTTACCGACTGGTGAATGGCCATTATCAACTGGTAAATAGCGTGAATGTCGGGCAGTCAAAACTTCAGGGGATCAAGGTCGATTCTTATGAGCTGGGTTGGCGTTATACCGGCGATAACCTGCGCAGCCAAATTGCGGCGTACTACTCGTTGTCTGACAAGTCCATCTCCATCAACCGTGCAGATATGACCATCAATGTGGAAGATGACAAGCGCCGTATTTACGGTGTTGAAGGTGCTGTGGATTACTTTATTCCAGACTCGAACTGGAGCACCGGCGTTAACTTCAACGTGCTTAAGTCTGAAACTAAAGTGGATGGCAAATGGCAGAAATGGGACGTGATTTACGCAAGCCCTTCAAAAGCCACCGCGTATGTTGGCTGGGCGCCAGATCCATGGAGCCTGCGCGTTCAAAGCCAGCAGACCTTTGATTTAACCGATGCCAGCGACAATAAGATCAATGGTTATAACACCGTCGACTTTATTGGCAGCTACGCTCTACCGTTAGGCAAACTCAGCTTCAGCATCGAAAACCTGCTGGATAAAGACTACACCACCGTGTGGGGCCAGCGCGCACCATTGCTTTACAGCCCAACTTACGGCAGCCCTTCGCTGTACGAATATAAAGGACGTGGGCGCACTTACGGTGTGAATTACTCCCTGCAATTCTAAATTGACCACAATAGGCTGGCTAAAAACCAGCCTATTTTTACTCTCCTACACAAAATCCTTCTCGACCAAAACCCAGTAGTCATTTAAAACATAGGGACTCTAATGATAGGTACAGCTTATATTTGGTAGGATTATCTTATGTTGGCAGGTTTAATCGGTTTAGGTCCAGTCATCGAAACAGCATATCTTCCGGCGCTACGCCGCATCTCTCCCCCCTTGCTCGAATGTTACGGTTATGACGCTGACCCAGCGCGTCAGATTGACGGCATTACCCGTTGTGATTCCCTGGATGCACTTTTAGCAATGCCGCTCGACGTGGTGCTAATCACGACTTCTTCTCTGCATCACCTTCCCGTGCTTGAGCGAGTCTTGCAAAGTGATGTGCCCGCGATTGTGGTAGAAAAACCGGTTGCTGCCACGCTGGCACAACTTGAGACACTTAAAAAGCTGCTCGCGAAACCAAAAAATACCGCGCGTGTTTTGGCTTTGGATCACTGGATGGTTCGTACTCAAGCCTGTAATCACATTCACAACATCAATGAAATAAAGTGCATCGAAGGTTTTCTACTGGAGCCAAGTGGTTTTAATGCCGCGGGTGAACCTATTGCCCTGAACTTTGCAACGGGTGAAGCGGACACCCGCCAGTTGCGTCATCCTGACGGTGTCATTGTGGATATCGGCACACATACTCTCGCTATGATGCGTGAAACTGTTCATCAGTTAGGTGGCAATGACCAGCTCACGGTGGAGCTCAGTTACGCACGCGACCGTCTGGGGAATGCAATTGCGGCGGGTGACTTCACTACCGCGGAAGGTGAAGCGCTGTTAACCGGAACGATGAGCGGCATTCCCTTTACGCTCCATCTTAATAAATATGCCGGGCCTGCTGGCGGCCAAAAAGGGATGCGAATTCATCTTCATGACGGGCACATTATCAATATCGATCGTCAAGGTTTGAATGAGGTAGTTGAACGGATTTCTGAACAGGGAACCGAGCGTAACACCCTCGCAGGGCCGCTTTACGACCGTTGTTTGCATGATGTCGTCTTTGGCGAGCAAAGGCTGTTCTTGCGCACGCCTGAAGAAATACCAGCCTACACTCAGCGCCGGATAGCAGAAGTTACTGCGTTGCTGGAGTTGCAACAGCAGCTACGCGGCACACATTGATGGGATTTTCAGGGAGCGAAAGAACAACTTTATGGGTTGCCAGAGACCGGCCATTTGTTTGTGGAAAATATTTGACTGATCGTTCCATAATCAATACTATGCCGCTTCAACTCATTTCGAGTCACCCTTCCCTATGAGTGTCGAAAAACCAACTTATCCTGGTCGTCCAAGAACGTTCGAAGACAAGGATGTCATTGATGCCGCTGTAGCTGTTTTTAGTACTCATGGTTACGCGGGCACCTCTGCGCAAGATTTATGCAATGGCACCGGATTAGGGCGGGGAAGCTTATATAATGCCTTTGGTAGCAAGCAGGCTCTGTATGAGCAAGCTTTGTTGCGTAGCCATGAGCAAACAATGTCGGCACAGCTAGCAATTCTTACACAATCTGGTCCGGTGAAAGAACGATTACATACCCTTCTGCTCTGGGGTATTACCGAAGATCTCTCGCAGCCAGAACAACATGATGCAATGGTCCTTTTTTCTGCTCTGGAGCAAGGCAGTAAAGACGGAACAGTTGCCAACCTGAACAGGGAATATCGCCAGCGTTTAGAACAAACTTTGGTATTGGTATTTTCCGAGGGTCAACAGAATGGTGAACTAAGCAATAAAGCTTCTGCTATAGAAATGGCAAGAGGTTTTATGGCGGGTTACTATGGTTTACGTGTTCTAAGCAAAAATATTTCAGATAGAAAAACCCTCGAAGATGTCGTCGTTGGCCTGTTAATCAACTTGTAATTTCCATCTAAAACATTCATCTATTTTCACCTTTCATTTTGTAACGATCATTCCAATACATGGAGAAAATTAAAAATTATGCCGTTAGTTGTTTATATTTTAGGGTTGGCTATTTTTTCACTTGGCACTGCTGAATTAATGGTAGCGGGTATGATGTCTACCCTATCAGAAGCATTCGATATTACGGTGGGTGAAGTCGGGCATCTCATCTCTTATTATGCTTTTGGCGTGATGCTGGGCGGCCCAATATTAACCTACGTTTTTCTAAAATTTAAAGCTCCCTATAGAACAACATTATTATGGCTATTAGGGCTGTATGTTATCGTTCAAGGATTCAGTGCGTTTGTCTCGGATTACAATGTTCTGGTGGTAATACGAATTGTGACGGGTATTTTGTGCGCGGGTTGTTTGAGTCTGTCTTTGGCAACAAGCATGGCACTCGTGCCAGTGGAGAGCCGTCCACGCGCGGCTTCAATCGTCATCGCTGGCTTTATGGTATCTAACGTTTTTGGCGTCCCGCTTGCGACTATCATTGATCAGCAATGGGGCTGGCGAATGAGCTTTGGATTAGTCGCCATTCTTGTCTTCATATGCCTGTGCGCATTAATGCGTTTACTACCGCCTATGGCTGGCGGTAGTACCATCAAAATGGCAGAAGAAATCAAAGCCTTTAAAAACAAAGCTTACTGGAAAGCCTGTACCACAAGCTGCTTAATTTTAGGTGCCAGTTTCGCAGCCTTTAGTTATTTCGTACCCGTATTGGTTGATGTGTCTGATTTTAATATGCAGACAGTTCCCTTTATTCTGATGCTCTATGGGCTGGCGAACATTGTGGGTAATATGATAACCGGAAGGCTGGCATATCGTCATAGCTTAGCCATTATGGTTGTCGGGTTAATTGTTTTAAGCATTTCATTATTAGGTATGGCCTTATTTGCACAATATCAATCGATTGCAATTCTGGCAGTCATATTTATCGGTTTATCTGGCGTTCCTATGAATCCGGCTATGATGGCACGTATTGTTAGTGTGGCTCATCCAGGTCCGATGGTAAATGCGGTTCATACTTCGGTAATTAATATTGGTTTGGGTGGCGGTTCTTATTTAGGTGGAATGGCTATTTCATCTGGGTATGGATTACGTTCAGCTTTATGGATTGGTCTGATATTAGCTCTTCTGGCTTTATTGTCTGTTTTACCTTATGCACGCCGTGGAAAACAGGGATGGAATTAATCTACTGAATCGTAACTAAAACGCCCGGTTCATTAATGAACCGGGCGTTTAGCGATCAATTTAAAACAGTTAGATTTTGTTTAAAACTAACTGGCCATTGTCATTGAGCGGAATCTGCGTACCAGGGTCTTTATCCATACGAATTTTGCCCTGCTGATCGCCAATGCGATAAGTTACGTCATAACCGATCATTTTCTCTGATTTGTCATAGACGGTTTTGCATTTCTGCTGGCTAGTTGTGTAGGTGTCGCGGTCTTGCATTGCGCCCTGAACCTGGTTACCTGCGTAACCACCACCTAATGCACCGGCCACCGTTGCAACATCTTTACCACGGCCGCCACCAAACTGATGGCCAATCACGCCGCCAGCAACCGCACCCAACGCGGAACCGAGCAGACGGTTTTCATCCTGAACCGGACGCCGATGAGTGGTGGTAACGTTACGGCATTCCTGGCGTGGTGTTTTTACTGTTTCCTTAATTGGTGTCGCTGACACCACCTGTGCGTACTGAGGGCCACGGTCAAAAACATTCATGCTGGCAACCGCTGCCAGACCCAGTGCTGCGGCCACACCGATACCTATACCCGCTAACATTGATTTATTCACAGGACATCCTCCTGATTGTGCAATTGCTTACAATTTTGCAGCCAAAGGAGGCTTTCCACAAATCAGACAACGGATGAAAAATGCGGATTCATAGGCAGAAACTATGTGTTTGAGAGAAATCCTAAGCATGAAATGTTCATTTATGGATTTTTATGCTGCCATGTATAAAAAAACCCGGCTCAAGGCCGGGTTTGAATATCAATCTTAATCGCGATTAGTGCAGTTTCAGGCGCGGACGAATCACGCGGTTAATACTACCTACCAGCATCATCAAGCCAGTTTTGAAGTAGCCATGCAGTGCGACCTGATGCATACGGTAAAGCGAGATATAGACGAAACGTGCCATACGCCCTTCTACCATCATCGAGCCTCGCATCAGGTTACCCATCAGGCTGCCAACAGTTGAGAACTTAGACAGCGACACCAGTGAACCGTGATCCTTATAAACATAGGACTTCAGCGGTTTATCTTTCATCTGCGCCAGAATATTAGTCAGAACCAATGAGGCCATCTGGTGGGCCGCTTGTGCACGTGGAGGCACAAAGCCGCCTTCAGGACGTGCGCAGGATGCACAGTCACCAATCGCGAAAATATCAGGGTCGCGGGTGGTTTGCAGCGTAGGCTCAGTCACCAGTTGATTGATACGGTTAGTCTCAAGACCACCGATATCTTTCATAAAGTCTGGTGCTTTGATACCTGCAGCCCAAACCATCAGATCTGCTGCGATATATTCACCATCTTTGGTATTGAGTCCACCAGCATCCGCAGAAGTCACCATGGTTTGCGTCAGAACACGCACGCCCAGTTTAGTCAGCTCGCTGTGAGCTGCTGCTGAAATACGTGGTGGCAGCGCAGGCAGAATACGTTCACCAGCTTCCACCAGCGTTACATTTAGCGCTTCGTTCGTCAGGCCTTTGTAGCCGTAGCTATGCAGCTGTTTCACTGCGTTATGCAGTTCGGCAGACAGCTCAACACCGGTTGCCCCGCCACCCACGATAGCAATATTTACTTTGCCACTGGCACCCAGATTTGCAGAATACTTGAGGAACAAATTCAGCATTTCAGAGTGGAAACGACGCGCCTGATGCGGGTTATCGAGGAAGATACAGTTATCTTTCACGCCCGGCGTGTTGAAGTCGTTGGAAGTACTACCCAGCGCCATCACCAGCGTGTCGTAAGGGATTTTGCGTTCAGGAACCAGCAACTCGCCTTTGTCGTCACGCAGTTCTGACAGCGTCAGCGTTTTGCTTTCACGGTTGATATCAACCACTGAACCAAGCTGGAACTGGAAGTGATGGTTACGGGCATGAGCCAGATAGCTAAGCGCGTCCACACCTTCATCCAGTGAACCAGTTGCCACTTCGTGCAGCAGCGGTTTCCATAAATGGCTGTGGTTACGGTCGATAAGCGTAACCTTCGCTTTCTTTCCACGACCCAGTTTTTTACCTAACTGAGTGGCCAGTTCAAGTCCGCCAGCACCACCACCGACAATGACAATCTTTCTTAATGGCGTAGTCAAAGTGACCCCCTTAAAATATTAACCAATTGTTAATTAAAGGTTATGTAAATAGCATTTAATTAACAACAAGTTACCTAAACAAACTCACTAATGTGACCAAAGAATAACATGGATGGTGTATTGGTCATACCAAAATTGATGTGCATCAAATTTTTATGCCGAAAAGATAAACAAAAAGGGCCAGCACATGGCTGACCCTTTCATTTTCACGCCTTTAAGCCCCGGTTAGCCGAGGGTTTTGAAAGCTTTTATACGTTGCAAATGTGGTGAGATATTTTTGAATTTATGGGTCTGTTCCTGATCCCATACAATTTCATAATAATGATGCAGTAATTCTGCGGCACGGGCATTATCCAGCGCTTCGTCATTACGCGACAAAATCGCCAGGCAACGATCGCGATTTTTCTCACGGAAGTTTTGCACGCACTTAGTCGAAATGTCGGTGTACTCTTCAGGACGGTCTATTTTCCCTTCCATGTTCTCTTGCGGGAACAAATTCGGGTTAAAGATCACTTGACGAATATCGCACAAGAAACCGATGCGTTCCGCCCAGAAACCGCCAAGCCCTACGCCACAAATCAGTGGGCGCTCATCGGCACTCAGTTGCAGCATCTTGTCGACTTCTTTGAGTAGATGCTGCATGTCGTGTTTCGGATGCCGCGTGCTGTAGCTGATAAGCCGCACGTCCGGGTCGATAAACTGGAGTTGCAAAACCTTTTCATGGTTACCAGGACTGTTAGAGTCGAAACCGTGTAAATAGATAATCATTACATCCATCCTCACCACACGAATTCAGGCCGTCTGGCCTGAGGAGTTAAAGACCCGCCTTGTGGGCTTGCCACTGCTCATGCAGCGCCTCAAGTTGCTGGTTTGCTGCCTTCCAGCGCGCTGATGACATCAGCTCCTGACGGGTAAATGAACCTTTATGATACAAACCTGTAACACGCTCTGCTTTGACCGGAGACAGGTTATCTAACACGCTCACTGCACCATTACGATTATTGCAGACCAGGATCATATCGCAACCTGCATTCAGTGACGCCTGGCCACGTTCCGCATAGCTGCCCATGATCGCCGCCCCTTCCATCGACAAGTCGTCAGAGAAGATAACGCCGTTAAAGCCAAGCTCACTACGTAACACAGTTTTCAGCCAGTGTGGGGAACCACTCGCCGGAAGTGGGTCAACGTCAGTGTAGATAACGTGTGCAGGCATAATGGCATCAAGTTTGTTATCGGTGATAAGCGTACGGAAAATCTGCATATCGTGTTCGCGGATAAGCGCTTCATCACGCGGGTCACGCGGCGTTTCTTTATGAGAGTCGGCAGTAACCGCACCATGCCCCGGGAAGTGTTTGCCGGTAGTTTTCATGCCTGCAGCATGCATGCCTTCAATAAAACGTGTCGCCATAGCCAATGCTTTGCGCGGATCTTCATGATACGAACGCTCGCCAATGGCGGCACTGATATGGCCGATATCCAGCACTGGCGCGAAGCTGATGTCGATATCCATAGCGATCATCTCGCTCGCCATCAACCAGCCTGCTTCCTGAGCCAGTTTGCCGCCCTGCTCAAGCCCATGTAACGCAGCAAAAGATTGGGCCGCCGGTAGAAGGGTAAAACCTTCACGAAAACGCTGAACACGACCGCCTTCCTGGTCAACGGCAACCACCAGACGATTGCGGGAAGTCTCGCGAATTTGACGCACCAGTTCACGCAGTTGCTCGGGATCGTGATAGTTGCGGGTAAACAGAATCAGCCCACCGACCAGTGGATGTTTTAGAATTTCACGCTCTTCGGCATCCAGCTCAAAGCCTGCCACATCTAACATTACCGGACCCACATCAACCTCTCTTTATCAATTCTTATCCCGCAGCTGGCTCCAGGCCTCGTCTGCAAGAGTTATAAATGTTCTATCCTGCGTTTGCGACCAACGGCATTCATACCAGGATGCCATCAGCATGATGACCCAAGGTTGCCAACGTGCGACCTGTCGGGCTAACGCCTCTGGCGGAATATGGCTTAACTGCGCGTAAGCATGAAGCAACCGCTCACTATCAACGTTACTAGCCAGCGTGATTGCCGCCAACTCCAGCGCCACATCCCCATCACCGGCATATTCCCAGTCGATAAGCTTGATACCGTCCGGCTGATTTACCAGATTTCCGGCATGCACATCCATATGCAGTGGTGCCAGACGCAGTGGCTTCGGTTCACCCTGCCGCTTCATTTGTTTCAACAACCGCAACCAGAGCAAACTTCTTCGTTCTGATGCGGCATTTTTCCAATAATGCTCAAGCAATGGCAACAGACTGATTCGCCAGCCAAAACAGTGTTGACGATGCAAATCATACAGCAACGAAGTGAGCGCTTGCAGTGAGGGGAGTTCCGATTTCACCTCCCCATTCAGCCATTCAACAATAAGCCAGCCTTCTGCCAGACAAACGGGCCGAGGCCCTATTCCGGTAGGAATACGCCTCAGTGCCCGATATTGTCTGCTGAGAGAAACCCCAGGCATTGGCGCCGCAAGCTGATGCCGGGCAACATACTCTTTCCTACCAAGGGTGAAATGCAGACTGCCGCCGCTTAATCCCTGAAGATGAGAAAAGCAACCGGCGGCCTGAGCCGCCGGAAGGTATTTCTCAATCACACGTTGCAGTGTCGAATTATTGAGTTTGTTGTACAGCACCGCTTCCTGACCAGATAATTTCGCCAGTTTGTACCAACATCAACTGCATTTTCAGCGTTGGGGCGTTCACATTACCGCTGGCGTTACTGTAGAGCACGTATTGCGCGCCAACATTACGGGCAATGCCAATCGCTTTACTGCGCGATCCAAGACTGTCTTGCGGTGATAGCCCTAATTGCTGTTTCGCCAGCGAAAGCTGTTGTGCTGAAACAAGGGTAAATTTGGCATTGTTTTCCAGCGCACCACGTAGTGCTTCTGTCGCTTTGCTGGTTTGCAGTGAACCATTAGTGTGGTTATTTACGCTGTCCACCAGTAAGACTTCACCAGCTGTCACACCATCGGCTTGCAGCATTTTTCCAACCATCGGCTGCATGGTGCTGCCCCAATCGTAGCTGCGCACTTTTGGTGTCGCAGGAATGGTTGGCTGTGGTTGTTCAATCGGGCCTGGCTGAGTGGGTACAGTTGGCACTGTTGGAACAGTTGGTTGCGGCTCTACTGGTTGCTGCGGAACAGGTTTTACTTCTTCCACAGGTGCAGGCGCTTCACCACGGTTAATACACCCGGATAAAATCATCGCCGCAGCGAGAATAACCAGATAACGATAGATTCCCTTAATCAAAATTCACCCCTTACAAAGAGAGAGAAAGACGAACTTTATGTGCGTCTGGATAACTGGCTATGGATGACACCGAAACGCTTGATTTCGCTGGTAACGTAATCGTACGCGGCTGCTCGAGAGGATGAATCTCAAGACCCTTTTCGTCATACCAATAGAAACGATAGTTGATGATGACTGGGTTAGACTGTTCATTATATAGCTGGCTGCGAGAAACAGTGGCGCCCTTGTCAGTTGAAATTTCAGGTTTTTCAGCACTGACTCCCGCCGCCAGCACAGATGCCTCCATGACCAGCGTTTGCCCATCGTTGACAGGGATAGCAGGTTTAGAGCTACACCCTGCCATCACAACGACGGCTAATAGCATTAACAGCGGGTTATTTTTCATCAACTTATCCTTTATGCGCCAACATCGGCCCCAACACGCGACCGCCCAGCAGATGCATGTGGATATGATAGACTTCCTGCCCGCCATGACGATTACAGTTCATGATCAGACGATAGCCATCTTCAGCAATCCCTTCTTGCTCAGCAATTTTTGCAGCAACGGTCAACATGCGCCCCAGCGCCAATTCATGCTCGGCAGTGACATCGTTCACTGTTGGGATCAGTATGTTCGGAATAATGAGGATGTGGGTAGGAGCCTGCGGAGATATGTCACGGAATGCAGTAACTAACTCATCTTGATAAACGATATCTGCCGGAATTTCGCGGCGAATAATTTTACTGAAAATAGTTTCTTCGGCCATGACGTTACCTTTATTCATTAATTGCTGGCTATTTGCTCGTTTAAGCCACTGCGCGCACAGGCTTAAAGGCATAACGTAAGAGTATGAGCGAGTTACTCGTGCTCTTTCAACCTTAACCCATTATTTCTTTATCACTCTTTGGGCAACCAGCTTCTCAGATCTTTCGTAAACCCTGCACTTCTCGTGATTAAAACGATATTTCATTTGGGCTGTAACATATGTTTACAGCCTATCAATGAATGAGTATATTTCTCATTTGCATTTTCATTCGTATGACATATGTAAAATCGCAAACAATCAATGTACTCCGTGACCGGACTCCTTTGGCACTGAGACACAACCTCCAACAATTCATAAGGGTTTTAAGATGTCTTTAACCATTTCTACCAGGGATGGGCAGCGCGCACCTGCCAGCGCTATTTCTATGCTGGCATCCTGTATTGCTTTCGCACTCCTTCCTTCTACCGCTTTCTCCGCCACTCAAAATGCAGAAGAAACGCTGGTTGTCGAAAACTCGGTGTCCAATACACCCGATATAGAAGATAAGGATTACAGTGTTAAAACCACCACCAGCGGGACGAAAATGTTGCTGGTACCGCGTGATATTCCGCAGTCCGTTAGCATCATCAGCGAACAGCGCATGCAGGACCAGAATCTGGAGTCACTGGGCGATGTACTGAGAAACACCACGGGTATATCCGAAAGTGTTGCCGACTCCGACCGTAGCAACTTCTACTCGCGCGGATTTTTAATAGACAACTACATGGTCGATGGTATCCCAACGCTGTTTGAATCGCGCTGGAACCTGGGCGACGCCCTGACCGATACCGCGATGTATCAGCAGATTGAAGTTGTCCGTGGTGCTAATGGCCTGATGACCGGTTCCGGTAACCCTTCAGCCGCCGTCAATATGGTACGTAAACATGCCGATAGCCGTGAATTCCAGACCAACGTTTCGGCAGAGTATGGAAGCTGGAATAAACAGCGCTATGTTGCTGATATGTCTACGCCACTGACCGACAACGGTAATGTTCGCGGCCGCATGGTTGCAGGTTACCAGGATAACGACAGTTGGCTTGACCGCTACAATCAGAAGAAAAAATTCTTCTATGGTGTGCTCGATGCGGATTTGACCGAGGCCACCAGTTTCTCAGTCGGTTATGACTATCAGGAAACCAACGTTAACAGCCCGACCTGGGGTGGCATTCCGCGCTGGAACACCGATGGCAGCAAAACTGATCCGGATCGCAGTTACAGCACGGCCCCTGAATGGGCTTACAACGACAAAGAATCGCAGCGCACCTTCGTCACTCTGAAGCAAAAGTTGGGCAATGACTGGCAGCTCACGGTGAACGGTACGCACACGGAAATGGACCTCGAGAGTAAGCAGCTTTACCTGGATGGACTGGTAGATAAGAACAGCGGCATGATGGTTAGCCCATATGGCGCATCCTACCCCTATGTGGGTGGCACGGGTTACAACACAGGTAAACGCAAAGTTGATGCTCTCGATACCTTTGCCAATGGCTCTTATGAGCTCTTTGGCCGCCAGCATGAACTAATGATTGGCACCAGCTATACCAAACAGAACAACACCTATTACAGCTCCTGGGAAAATATCAGCGATACCCAGTTAGGTAATTACAATGACTATGACGGTAACTTCCCGGAAACCAACTGGACACCGTTGAGTCTCGCTCAGGAAGATACGGTTCGCCAGAAGTCTGCTTATATGGCAACCCGTATTACTCTCGCCGACCCTCTGCACGTGATTGTCGGCGCGCGTTATACCAAATACAACCTGCATACCCTGACCCAGGAACTTGAAAAAAATAACACCTCGCCTTACGCCGGTGTGGTGTTTGATATCAATGATGACTGGTCAACTTACGCAAGCTATACCTCAGTCTTTAAGCCGCAAACCGAACGCGATGAGCAAGGCAACTACCTCACCCCCATCACCGGTAATAACTATGAAGCAGGTGTGAAATCAGACTGGATGAATAGCCGCCTGACCACGTCTCTTGCCATCTTCCGTATTGAGCAAGATAACCTCGCGCAATCGACCGGCATGGTAATTCCAGACAGCAACGGTGAGACAGCCTACCGTGAAGCTGATGGTACCGTAAGTAAAGGTGTGGAGTTTGAGATCAACGGCGCGCTGACTGATGACTGGCAGATGACATTTGGTGCAACACGCTATGTTGCAGAAGACAGCGATGGTAAAGCGGTTAACCCTAACCTGCCTCGCACTTCAGTTAAATTGTTCACCAGTTACCGCATCCCGACACTGCGCGAGCTAACAGTGGGTGGTGGTGTTAACTGGCAAGATCATGTGTGGGCGGATGTTCCAGTACCGGGTGGTACTTTCCGTTCGGAACAAGGCAGTTATGCGTTGGTTGATTTGTTTGCCCGTTATCAGGTTACAAAAGCATTCTCCATGCAGGCGAACCTCGATAACCTGTTCGATAAAACTTACGACACCAACATCGACAGCCGTTCCATCGTCTACGGCGCACCACGCAACTTCTCTGTAAGCGCTAATTACGCTTTCTAATCTCAATGGCGGATGACGCAAGTTATCCGCCCTACAAAGCAAATTAATTTCCACAATATTGCCTAAATAATTCAGATTGCAGGTAGGCGGCAAGAGAACGAATCCCCGGAGCTTACTAAAGTAAGTGACCGGGGTGAGAGAACGCAGCCAACACCCCTGCGACTTGAAATATGACGGCTATGTGATGGCAATAAAAAAGGGAGGCCAATGGCCTCCCTCAGTTCTCCCCAACGACTTCTTAGCTGTTACGGATCCACTCATCCATTTCAGTTTTCAGGTTATCGGATTTAGTACCGAAGATTGCCTGAACACCTGAACCAGCTACAACTACACCTGCTGCACCCAATTTCTTCAGGCCAGCCTGGTCGACTTTAGAAATGTCGGCCACGCTAACACGCAGACGGGTAATACACGCATCCAGGTTAGTGATGTTTTCTTTACCGCCGAAAGCGCTAACCAGAGCTGGTGCCATTTCGCTTGTGGAAGTGGTCGTAGTCTCTGAAGTTGCGTCTTCACGACCTGGAGTTTTCAGGTCCAGCGCTTTAATCAGCACACGGAACACGGTGTAGTACACAGCCGCGTAGCACAAGCCAACGATTGGGAACAGCCACAATTTGCTGCTGTTACCGCTCAGCACGATGAAGTCAATCAGACCGTGTGAGAACGAAGTACCGTCACGCATACCCAGCAGGATACAGATTGGGAACGCCAGGCCTGCCAGCACCGCGTGGATGAGGTACAGGATTGGAGCGACGAACATGAAGGAGAACTCGATTGGCTCGGTAATACCGGTCAGGAACGAGGTCAACGCAGCGGAGATCATGATACCGCCGACTTTTGCACGGTTCTCAGGTTTAGCTGAGTGCCAGATTGCGATAGCCGCAGCAGGCAGACCGTACATTTTAAACAGGAAGCCACCAGACAGTTTGCCCGCAGTTGGGTCACCTGCCATATAACGTGGGATATCGCCGTGGAATACCTGACCTGCAGCGTTGGTGTATTCACCAATTTGCATCTGGAATGGAACGTTCCAGATGTGGTGCAGACCGAATGGTACCAGGCAGCGCTCGATGAAGCCGTAGATACCAAACGCAACAACCGGGTTCTGGTATGCAGCCCACTGAGAGAAGGTCTGGATAGCCGTACCGATTGGAGGCCAGATGAAGGACAGCACAACGCCCATGAAGATCGCAGCCAGACCAGAGATGATCGGCACGAAACGTTTACCGGCGAAGAAGCCCAGATACTCAGGCAGCTTGATACGGTAGAAACGGTTAAACATGTAGGCCGCGATCGCACCCGCGATGATCCCGCCCAGAACACCGGTATCAGCCAGGTGTTTTGCGGTGATCTCTTCTGCAGGAAGATGCAGAACCAACGGTGCAACAACTGCCATGGTTTTAACCATGATGCCGTAAGCGACTACAGCAGCCAGCGCAGAAACGCCATCGTTATTCGTGAAGCCTAACGCCACACCGATAGCAAAGATAAGCGGCATGTTGGCGAATACTGAACCGCCCGCTTCCGCCATAACATGAGAAACCACTGCTGGCAGCCAGCTGAAGTTTGCAGAACCGACGCCCAGCAGGATACCTGCGATAGGCAGTACGGATACTGGCAACATCAGCGATTTACCCACCTTTTGCAGGTTAGCAAATGCATTCTTAAACATAATTGAGAGTGCTCCTGAGTATTTGTGCTTTTTTTTACGCGTTATGCGCATCGGTCTGGGGGGAGATCCAGCCCATTAACAGGCATCTAAGTGCCTTTTGATTTATTACGCAGAGTAAAATAAATCGAAGAAAGTTTGTTTGACGGCTATCACGTTTCTCAAACAGCCCAGTGAAAAACTTTCATAAGTTTACATTATGCGTATCTGAATGTTACAAAAACAGCCTTCACCGCCATTTTTATGGCGGTGAACTTTACTCGCTTAGATAATTAATTACGAGCTTTAAAATAAGTCTGATTTATCATGCGGATTGCAAGCGGGAGTCAGGAATATGGAACAAAGTGGCGAAGTTTTTTGTCGTCGCAACGGCCAATTCCTCAAGTGAAACACCTTTCAGTACCGCCATATATTCCGCTACATCGCGCGTCATTGCCGGTTGGTTTTCCTTACCGCGGTGCGGTACTGGCGCAAGATAAGGTGAATCAGTCTCCACCAGTATGCGATCCAGTGGCACATAACGCGCCGCATCCCTGAGTTGTTCAGCATTGCGGAAGGTCACAATGCCGGAGAAAGAGATGTAAAAGCCCATGTCGAGCAATTTTCCAGCAGTTTCTCTATCTTCCGTAAAACAGTGTAGTACCCCACCGCAGTCTGTCACTTTCTCTTCGCGCAGAATGGCCAGGGTATCGGCACGAGCATCACGGGTATGAACAATCACTGGTTTGTTAAGCTCGCGGCCAATCTGGATGTGATGGCGGAATGATTCCTGCTGGCGTGGCTTGGTTTCCGGAGTATAGAAATAATCCAACCCGGTCTCCCCCATTGCCACCACACCCGGATCTGCGGCCAGGCGGCGAAGTTCTTCAACATCATATTCTTCGGCCTGGTTTAGCGGGTGTACACCACACGAATAAGCTACGTTCTGGCGCTCGCCCACCAACTGACGCATATCGCGATAACCTTCTAGCGTCGTCGCAACTGCAAGGCAGAACTTCACATCGCGCGCGGCAGCTTTTTCCAGGACATCATCGACGCTTTTGTGTAGGGATTGATAATCGAGGCCATCAAGATGGCAATGTGAGTCAACCAGGAACATACAAATACTCTTTAAAGATGGAAGGTAGGAAGGACAGCACCCGGTTGCATTAAACGCTCCCAGGTGAGCAATTGTTCAGTCAGCATTAATTCTCGGTTCACACCCACAACACTTAACAGTGTTTCACGGCATGAAAACCAACTATGCAGTATAGCTTGTAGCATCGCGGGGGTTGCGCTGGAGGCAAGGTTTGCTACCAATGTGTGTTGGTCATCATTGGTCAACCAAGGTGTAGCCCCTTGCTGCCATTTTAGTGCATCAACCAAAAGAGAGCATAACCAGTGAACACGGACAGCTGCATCATCGCTATTTAACGCAGGCAATAACGCCAGCATGTTTTTAGTCGCACAGGCCTCATTGAGTTTGTCACACAGCAACTGCCGATGTTTCCACTGCTCGGGTTGCAGCAACGCCAAAGCGCCTGCTGGTGCTCCAGAACTTAAACGTAACGCAGCACGCAATTGTGCGTTATCAAGCGTGATTTCCCGCACAAGCCAGGCAAGGGAAAAATTTTCATCCGGTGGAGTCAAATACCAGTACAGGCAGCGGCTTCGGAGTGTGGCGGGTAAACGCGCCGGTTCACGGCAACCGAGGAAGAACCAAGTGTTGGCTGGCGGCTCCTCAAGGGTTTTCAGCAGCGCATTGGCAGCAGCCTCAGTGAGCAGCCCGGCATCTTCAATCCAGACGACTTTTGCCCCACCCTGCTGAGCGTGGCTGTAAAGCTTCTCTGTAATTTCGCGGATGGCGTCAATCCCGAGACTTGATTTGCCTTTCTCGGGTGCAACCACATAGCTGTCCGGGTGCGTACCGGCCTGCATCAACTGGCAACTGCGACACTGGCCGCAGCTTTTACTCCCTTGTGGTTTCTGGCACATCAACCAGCGGGTGAGCGCGTAAATTAACGCGTCATCACCCATACCGGACAATGAATGAAGCAGTAATGCATGGTGCCCACGCCCGGCCTGATACTGGCTGAGTATTTGCTCAAACGGCGCGCGTAACCATGGATACCATTTCATTACACCAGCCCCTTAGCCCACTCAAGTACGGCGTTACGCACGTCTTGCGACACTTCATCCAGCGATTGTGTTGCATCAATCGTATGAATACGGCTGTCGGCTGCTGCGAGTTCAAGGTAACGCGCACGGGTGCGGTTAAAGAAGTCGACAGACTCCTGTTCGATGCGGTCTAGCTCGCCACGCGCACGCGCACGTGTCAGACCCACTTCTGGCGTGACATCAAGATAAATCGTCAGGTCCGGGTAAAAATCACCAAGCACGGTGTTACGCAGTGCCATCAGTAATTCCTGATCGATGCAACGACCACCGCCCTGATAAGCCTGAGTAGAGAGATCATGGCGATCGCCTATCACCCAGGCACCACGTGACAATGCCGGTTTGATAACCGTTTCCACCAGTTGCACACGTGCCGCGTAGAACATCAGCACTTCGGCTTTATCAGTAACGATTTCATCACCGATACCTTTGTTGTTCAGCGTCAGCTCGCGCAATCTCTCAGCAAGAGGGGTACCGCCGGGCTCACGCGTGAACACCAGATCGGTTACTCCCAGCTCTTTTAAAGTCGCAACTACCACATTGTGCGCGTTAGTTTTCCCTGCTCCTTCGAGCCCTTCAATGACGATAAATTTACTGACCATTCTTATCCTTCAGCGCTTTGATATACACCTGCACAGCCTGGTTATGGCCAGCAAGGTTGGTATTGAATGTGTGGCCGCCCTTTCCATCAGCGACAAAATAGAGATACGGCGTTTTCGCAGGGTGAGCGGCAGCCTGTAGCGATGCATTGCCTGGAATCGCAATTGGCCCAGGCGGCATACCGCTAATCACATAAGTATTATACGGTGTAGGCGTTTCAAGATCTTTACGTGACAGCTTACCGTTGTAGCTTTCACCCATGCCGTAAATTACCGTAGGGTCAGTTTGCAGACGCATGCCAATACGCAGACGGTTGATGAACACCGATGCGACCTGATCGCGCTCTGCTGCAACAGCCGTTTCTTTCTCGATGATCGAGGCCATAGTGACCAAATCATTTTGCGTTTTGTACGGTAGCCCCTCTTTTTTACCATCCCAGGCAACCTGCACCGCTTTGAGCATCCGCTCATGGGCACGCTTTAAGAGGGCAATATCTGTGGTGTTTGCGGTGTACAGCCAGGTGTCAGGGAAAAACCAGCCTTCAACCCATTCCGGGTTTTCGAATTTTAATGCCTCGGCGACGGTCGCATAGCTGTCATCTTTAAGCTTGTGTTGAATGTATGGCGCTTCACGCAATTGTTTAAGCCAGTCACTCAGGCGAGTCCCTTCCACAAAGCGAATAGGGAACTGCGCTTCTTTGCCGCTCGCTAACAGTTTGAGCATCTCACGCACTGTCATTTGCGGCGTAAAGCGGTAAGTACCCGCTTTAAATTTCGCGAGATCGGGTTCAGCTTTAAGCAGCCACTGGAATACACGCGGGCGGTTTAGCAGCTTTTCATCATAAAGCTGTTTACCCAACGCCAGGCGCCCGGTTCCAGGTTTAAGGGTAAAAATGGTTTCTTGCGCAATGGTCAGATGGCTGTTGGCGAGCTGACGGACTTTATATAAGCCAACGCCTGCCGCCACGCCAAATACCACTAACAGCAGCAGAAAGAAACGTAGCATCTTTTTCATCGTTAATCGGTTACTCACAAAGTGGTGCTAAAAATTGATAAAGCTCGCGAGATTCAAATCGCCATAATTCAGCCTGGTTCACAGGGACAACCGGCATCAATGCATTGCAAATGAGTAACTCGTCGGCTTGAGCCAGACTTTCAGGACGCTCCCGCACTTGCGTTACTTGCCAGGGTGAGTCTGCAAGACAGGCAATAATATGCTGGCGCATCGTGCCGTTTACACCAGATTTATCCATATAAGGGGTAAAGACCTGAGATCCTTTACGCCAGAATAAATTAGCGGCACAGCATTCCGTAAGCCACCCATCACTGTCAAGAACCAGGGCTTCCTGGGCTTGCGTCTGTTCAAGATGCGTACGAATCAGCACTTGCTCGAGCCGGTTCAGGTGTTTAATTCCGGCAAGATGCGGATTGATGCCCAATCGAATGGGGCTTAATGCCAGGGTAATCCCCTGCTCACGCCATTGTGGATAAAACGAAGGGTAAGCTGAAACGCTGAGTAACCGTGTCGGATGTTGGCAATTTGCTGCACTGTAACCGCGCCCACCGCTTCCACGAGTGATCATCACTTTTAGTACGGCTTGTGATTGTGACAATGCAAGCTGCTGCATTTCACTTTCCAGCACTGACCATTCGACAAACGGGATAAGAAGTTTTTCACAGGCTTGTTTTAAACGCCCAAGGTGCTGCGCTAAAAACCGAACGCTACCGTCTTTGACCCGTGCCGTTGTGAAACAGCCATCGCCAAACTGCACTGCGCGATCGTTCGCCGGTAGATTTGCCGTTAACTCACCATTGATTAAATACATCATCGCTCCTCAATGTTCCGTGAATTAAGAGTGCCAGTGTGGAGGATTTGCAGCAAGAGGGGGGAACTTTAGATGTATAAAGGGCCCGCAAGCGAGCCCTTTATTATTAGCAGGTTAGACCTTTTTAAAGATCAACGAGCCGTTTGTACCACCAAACCCGAAGGAGTTACACAGAGTGTATTCCATTCCTGTTACCTGGCGCGCTTCATGTGGGACAAAGTCCAAATCGCACCCTTCATCAGGATTATCGAGGTTAATGGTTGGCGGAATAGCCTGGTCGCGAAGTGCAAGAACAGAGAAGATTGACTCTACCGCTCCAGCAGCACCTAACAGGTGACCGGTCATAGACTTGGTTGAGCTCACCAGAACACGGTAGGCATCATCACCAAAAATAGTCTTAACCGCTTGCGTTTCAGCTTTATCGCCTGCAGGTGTTGAGGTGCCATGCGCATTCACATAGCCCACCATGCCCGGAGTCAGACCTGCATCACGCAGAGCATTTTCCATGGCCAGTGCCGCACCCGCGCCGTTTTCTGGCGGAGAAGTCATGTGATAAGCATCGCTGCTCATACCAAAACCAACGACTTCTGCGTAGATTTTCGCGCCACGTTTTTTAGCATGTTCGTACTCTTCGAGTACCATCATGCCCGCACCATCACCCAGTACAAAGCCATCACGGTCTTTGTCCCACGGACGGCTCGCCGCTTGTGGGTTTTCATTACGGGTAGAAAGTGCACGCGCAGCACCAAAGCCGCCCACGCCCAACGGAGTACTGGCTTTTTCTGCACCACCTGCCAGCATAGCGTCTGCATCGCCATAAGCGATCATACGCGCTGCCTGACCGATGTTATGCACACCAGAAGTACACGCTGTAGCAATGGAAATACTTGGACCACGCAGGCCGAACATAATGGTCAGGTGACCTGCCACCATATTCACAATAGTAGACGGCACAAAGAATGGGCTGATCTTACGTGGACCACCGTTGACCAACGAGGAGTGGTTCTCTTCGATAAGACCCAGACCACCAATACCAGAACCAATTGCGGCGCCGATACGGATTGCATTCTCTTCCGTTACTTCCAGACCAGAATCCAGCATGGCCTGGTGGCCAGCAACAATTCCATATTGAATGAAGGCATCCATTTTGCGCTGTTCTTTGCGCGAAATGATGTCGTCACAGTTAAAATCCTTTACTAAGCCAGCAAATTTCGTTGCATAGGCGGTAGTATCGAAATGGTCGATTAGGCTGATGCCACTCTGACCGGCAAGGAGAGCTTTCCAGGTAGACTCTACGGTATTGCCGACAGGAGACAACATGCCCAGTCCGGTCACAACTACACGACGCTTAGACACGTTTGTCCTCCAGGGAGGGAAAAAATAATACTAGTGGGACACTTAGATAAAACTCAGGCGGTCGAATGACCGCCTGGAGATGTTCACTTACGCTTGGTGACCGTTGATGTAATCAATGGCAGCCTGAACGGTGGTGATTTTCTCAGCTTCTTCGTCCGGAATCTCAGTATCAAACTCTTCTTCCAGAGCCATTACCAGCTCAACGGTGTCAAGAGAATCAGCGCCCAGGTCCTCTACGAAGGAAGCGGAGTTGATAACTTCTTCCTGCTTAACGCCCAGTTGTTCGCCGATAATTTTCTTAACGCGTTCTTCGATAGTGCTCATACTCTTAAATTTCCTATCAAAACTCGCTTTCGCGATGGTTTTCGTAGTGTATAAAATGTTGAAAAAGATGCAACTAAATCCCGGCAGGTCATACCACGATTTTACGCTATTTTGCGGGCATTCGCCCAAATAACGCAAATAGTTTTATCTTGCGGTTAAACCATGTACATTCCGCCATTGACGTGCAGGGTCTCACCAGAGATGTAACCCGCCTCGTCAGAGGCTAAAAATGCAACAGCACTGGCGATTTCTTTTGCGTCGCCTAAACGACCCGCTGGAACTTCCGCCAGTATACCCGCACGCTGTTCATCAGAAAGCGCACGTGTCATGTCCGTTTCAATAAAGCCCGGAGCAACAACGTTTACAGTAATACCTCGTGACGCAACTTCACGTGCCAGAGATTTACTGAAACCGATCAGACCCGCTTTCGCCGCAGCGTAGTTAGCCTGACCAGCATTTCCCATGGTACCAACCACAGAACCAATAGTGATAATACGACCATGACGCTTTTTCATCATAGCGCGCATTACCGCTTTTGACAGACGGAAAACTGATGACAGATTGGTTTCGATGATATCGTTCCATTCGTCATCTTTCATGCGCATTAACAGGTTATCACGAGTGATACCGGCATTATTAACCAGAATGTCGACTTCGCCAAATTCTGCGCGAATATTTCCTAAAACAGCTTCGATAGAAGCTGGATCGGTGACATTAAGCATATAACCTTTGCCGTTATCGCCCAGATAGTCACTGATCGCCTGCGCACCGCTTTCGCTGGTAGCAGTACCGATAACTTTCGCACCACGGGCCACTAAGGTTTCCGCGATTGCGCGGCCAATACCGCGGCTTGCACCGGTTACCAGCGCAATTTTTCCTTCAAAACTCATGGTTTTCCTCGTCTTATTGCTCGAGCGCTGCTGACATCGCTACCGGCTCGTTAATGGCCGATGCAGTCAGTGTGTCAACAATACGTTTTGTTAGGCCAGTCAATACCTTACCTGGCCCTACTTCCAGCAACTGGGTCACACCCTGCGCTGCCATAAATTCTACTGATTTAGTCCACTGTACCGGGCTGTAGAGCTGGCGTACCAGAGCACTACGAATAGCTTCCGCAGAGGTTTCACATTTCACGTCAACGTTGTTCACAACCGGAACAACTGGAGCATTGAAAGTAATATCTTCCAGCGCAACGGCAAGTTTATCTGCCGCAGGTTTCATCAATGCACAGTGAGATGGCACACTGACAGGCAGTGGCAGAGCACGTTTTGCACCAGCGGCTTTACAAGCTGCACCGGCACGCTCTACAGCGTCTTTGTTACCCGCAATCACAACCTGACCTGGTGAGTTAAAGTTCACCGGAGAAACCACTTCGCCCTGAGCTGCTTCTTCACAGGCTTTTGCAATAGACGCATCATCAAGACCGATGATGGCATACATTGCGCCTGTGCCCGCAGGGACCGCTTCTTGCATCAATTTGCCGCGTAATTCAACCAGACGCACCGCATCTGCAAAATCAATGACGCCAGCACAAACCAGAGCTGAGTACTCACCCAGACTGTGTCCTGCCATCAATGCAGGGGTTTTGCCACCCAGCTGCTCCCAGACACGCCATAATGCGACAGAGGCTGCCAGCAATGCTGGCTGAGTTTGCCAGGTTTTGTTCAGTTCTTCAGCCGGACCTTGTTGAGTCAGCGCCCACAAATCATAGCCCAGCACATCTGAAGCTTCACGGAAGGTTGCTTCAACAACAGGATTCGCTGCTGCGATTTCTGCCAGCATACCAACTGCTTGCGAACCTTGCCCTGGAAAAACAAAAGCAAATTGAGTCATGGTTAAATCCCTAATAATCAAAAACGAACCAGTGCTGAACCCCAGGTAAAGCCGCCGCCGAAGGCTTCGAGCAATACCAGTTGGCCACGTTTAATCCGCCCGTCGCGTACCGCTTCATCCAGCGCTGCCGGAACAGAAGCTGCAGAGGTATTACCGTGACGATCCAGGGTAACGACCACATTATCGAGTGACATGCCGAGTTTTTTGGCCGTCGCGCTGATAATGCGCAGGTTAGCCTGATGCGGAACTAACCAATCCAGATCGGAACGATCCAGATTATTCGCCTCAAGGGTTTCATCAACAATGTGCGCAAGCTCTGTAACTGCGACTTTAAAGACTTCATTACCAGCCATCGACAGGTGAATCGAATTTTCAGGATTCACGCGATCGACATTCGGTAGCGTCAGCAGTTCACCATAGCTACCGTCAGCATGCAGGTGGGTTGAAATGATACCAGGCTCTTCAGAAGCACTCAGTACAACCGCCCCTGCACCATCACCAAAAATAATAATTGTGCCGCGATCGGTAGGATCGCAAGTACGGGCCAGCACATCAGAACCAATAACCAGCGCTTTTTTTACTGCGCCGGATTTCACATATTGGTCTGCCACGCTTAATGCGTAGGTAAAACCTGCGCAAGCGGCTGCAACATCAAATGCAGGGCAGCCTTTAATCCCTAACATTGCCTGTACCTGGCAGGCAGCACTTGGGAAAGCGTGAGTTGAAGAAGTTGTGGCAACGATAATCAGCCCAATTTCAGACTTATCGATTTCTGCCATTTCAAGCGCACGCGTAGCCGCAGCAAAAGCCATTGTTGCAACGGTTTCATCTGGCCCAGCAATTCGACGTTCACGAATACCTGTGCGGGTGACAATCCACTCGTCAGAAGTATCCACCATTTTTTCCAGGTCGGCGTTGGTACGCACGTGTTCTGGCAGATAGCTACCAGTACCAATAATCTTCGTATACATGTACGTCAGTCACTCTTGGGTAATACAGATTCCAGGCGGGCAGCAATCCGTGTAGGGACTTGCCGCACCACCGCCTGCACTGCCTGTTCTATCGCGACAACAAACGCTCGCTGATTGGCCGCTCCGTGACTCTTAATCACTGTGCCGCGCAATCCTAACAGACAGGCGCCATTATACTGGTCGGGGTTGAGGTGACTGAATCGCCTTGTCAGGCTTTTTTGTAACCAATGCTTCAATATAATTAGCCACCACGACCTTTTTTTCCCTTCGCCCTGTGATTTCAAAAGCGAGAGGAACATCCTTGCAACCCCTTCCATCGTCTTGAGGGTGACGTTACCGACAAAACCATCGCAGACCAGCACGTCGGTTTTTCCCGTCAACAACTCGTTCGCTTCAAGATAACCAATATAGTTGATAGAAGGCATTGTTTTTAATAAAGCTGAAGCATCGCGAATGCTATCAAGACCTTTCGTCTCTTCTTCGCCGATGTTCAGCAATGCGACACGTGGAGAGTTGATGCCGAGGAGTTCCTCAGCCATCACTGAACCCATTATCGCAAATTGCACCAGCATATTACTGTCACAATCCACATTCGCGCCAAGATCAAGCACGACTGTTTTACCTTTTTGCTGATGCGGCAATACTGTCATCAACGCCGGGCGCTCAATCCCTTCAATCGGTTTGAGCAATAGTTTGGCCAGGCCCATCAGAGCACCGGTATTCCCTGCACTGACGCAAGCTTCTGCTCGCCCTTCTTTTACTAACTCAAGCGCCACTCGCATCGAGGATCCGCGACTATTTCGGATCGCATACGATGGTCTTGCATCACTGGCAATAACCGACTCTGCAGGAACTATCTGCGCACGAGAGCGTTTTTCAAAATCAGCTTTGGCAAGTAATGGCGTGATGGCGTCGGGGTCGCCGACTAATAGAAGGTTTAGCTGAGAGTTAGAGTCCAGTGCCTGCAATGCTGCAGGCACTGTCACGGAAGGACCGAAGTCCCCACCCATGGCATCTAACGCAAGGGTTAGACGTCTCAAGGTATCGCCAATTACTTAGCGATAACCTTGCGACCGCGGTAGAAACCGTCGGCGGTGATGTGGTGACGCAGATGAGTTTCGCCAGAAACTTTGTCCACGGACACTGCTGCTGTGGTCAGCGCGTCATGGGAACGACGCATGCCACGTTTAGAACGGGTTGGTTTATTCTGTTGTACGGCCATGGACCTTACTCCTTAATTACTTATGCTTTAAACTGGCTAATACGGCAAATGGGTTTGGTTTCTCCGCCTCGGAAGGCAGTTTGCCAAATACCATGTCCGCCTCGGACACTTCACAGTGTTCAGAATCATGCACCGGAACAACTGGCAAGGAGAGGATAATTTCATCTTCAACCAACGCCAGAAGATCGATTTCACCAAATTCGTTGACCTGAACTGGTTCATATCCTTCCGGGAGTGCTTCAGCCTGCTCGTCTTTGACGATCGGGCTAAAACAATACTGTGTGTAAACCTGATGGGCAAATGGCTTTCCGCAACGCTGACACGCCAATGTTACCGAAACTTTCGCATCACCAGTAAGAACTGCGAGGCGTTGGTTATCGATGGCAAATGACATATCGCATTCCACATCACTGTCTACACTGACTACAAACTCGGCGACACGCTCCACCTGAATAGGGGTGTAAACACCCGTGTAATCAAGGCGTTTTTGAGCCGTACGAACCGGATCGAGAGTCAGGGGTAATTTTACTTTTTGCATAGGGCGCGCATATTAACTTTGTAACGTCATAGAGTCAAAGAAAAAGCCTGTAAACAGTGCCTTTTCTACTTATTCGCACACATTGCGGTGGCATAGTTTAAAATGCCTTTTCTCGGATCGCTATCATTAATGAAAAAAATATGACGCAAATTGTTCTGGCCTCAACTTCGCCATACCGTCGAGAGCTGCTTGAAAAGCTCGGCATGCCCTTTATCACCGCGGCCCCACAGGTCGATGAAACGCCAATTCCCGGTGAGGATGCTCGTCATCTCGTCATGCGACTGGCGCAAGCCAAAGCACAGGCGTTGAGCCCGGAGTACCCAAATCATTTGATTATCGGCTCAGATCAGGTCTGCGTTTTAGAAGGGAACATCGTCGGCAAGCCGCACACAGAAGAAAAAGCAGTCGAACAATTGCTGATTGCGCGCAACAGTATTGTTACTTTTTATACCGGCCTTGCACTTTATAATTCCTCCGCAGGGAATTTACAGGTGATTTGCGAACCCTTTGATGTGCATTTTCGTCATCTGAGTGAGCAAGAAATCCGCAATTACGTGCGTAAAGAACAGCCGTTGCAATGTGCCGGAAGTTTTAAGAGTGAAGGCTTGGGCATTACATTGTTTGAGCGGCTTTCAGGAAAAGATCCCAATACCCTGGTGGGCCTGCCGCTTATTAGCTTGGGTGAAATGCTGCGCAACGAAGGTGTCAATCCGCTGCTGATATAAGTGGCCAAGGGTGGATAGCTCCACCCTGGCAGCAACAACTAGCGCGCGTTGTTACGCAATACAGTAAGACAACGCTTTAGTTTCTCATCCAGCGGCGCTTCAACTCGCATAATTTCACCGGTGTTAGGATGAGTGAAGCGCAAGGCCGCAGCGTGCAAGAACAAGCGATTCAGACCCGTTCCTGCGAGTTGCTTATCAAATTCACGATCGCCATAACGATCGTCAAACGCAATCGGGTGACCTGCGTGAAGCGTGTGCACACGAATCTGGTGAGTTCGCCCGGTAATCGGGCTACAACGCACAAGTGTGGCAAACTCGTAACGTTCTTCCACTTTAAAACGCGTCTCTGAAGGTTTCCCTTCGCTATTTACGCGCACAATGCGCTCACCGCTTTGCAAAATATTCTTAATCAACGGAGCCTGCACAGCTTTCACATGCGATTGCCATTGGCCCCGAACTAACGCCAGGTAATCCTTCTGCATTCCTTTTTCACGCAGTTGCTCGTGTAACGAACGTAATGCAGAACGTTTCTTCGCAACCAGCAAAATCCCGGAAGTATCACGGTCCAGACGGTGAACCAATTCGAGGAAACGCGCTTCAGGGCGTAACGCACGCAAACCCTCAATCACACCAAAGCTTAAACCGGAGCCGCCGTGAACTGCTGTGCCCGATGGCTTATTTAGTACCAGAATGTGGTCGTCTTCATAGAGAATCGCATCGGTCAATGCCGCCACTTTTTGCAGATGCGGGGAAACCGCCTCTTCTTCACGTTCAGCAACGCGAACTGGTGGAATACGGATTTCGTCACCATCCTGAATTTTATATTCAGGCTTGATGCGTTTTTTATTCACGCGCACCTCGCCTTTACGCAAAATGCGATAAATCATACTTTTCGGTACGCCTTTTAAGCGCGAGAGCAAAAAGTTATCGATACGCTGCCCGGCTTCGTCGGACGAAATGGCAACGATTTGTACTGAAGGTGTCTGAGTTTTCATGGTCGGCGATTCTAAATAGCGTGCGCGCATAGCGCCACTCATTTTTATGTGCTTAACTGAGAAATTGCTTGGTTTTAAGTCGCCTGACTCTCCTTTTTCAAATTTCTGCGACGCACAGCGAAAAAGTGAGTTAAAAAACTGTAAGAAACGAGGCATCAAAGGCAAAAGTCATCTTGCTATAATAAGGTTAGCAATGGAATAATGTTGCGGTTTTCCGTGTTGATACTTGTTAGAACAAGGAATTTTGCGGAATTACCAGTTTTGCCTGAATGTTCATCCACGCAGCAATGGCGTAAGACGTATTGTACTTTCAGGCAGTTAGCGGGCTGCGGGTTGCAGCCTGACCGGTAAAATGGAATCAACTCTTAAGAAATTTTCTAAGGTTATTCCCACGATAATTGCGCTGTATTTCCGTATGAAATACAGGCTACCGACACTTTGCGCCTCTCAGCAAGCGACAACCGTGAGGTTGGCGACTTAATGCGTTTAGTCACGAGGCCATCGGTTCACTCCCGGTCAGCGTCACCATGCCCGTAGCTCTGTCACCAATGTAAGAATAATGAGTAAGTTACGATGAAAAGAATGCTAATAAACGCGACTCAGCAAGAAGAGTTGCGTGTCGCCCTTGTAGATGGGCAGCGCCTGTACGATCTGGATATTGAAAGTCCTGGACACGAACAGAAAAAAGCCAACATCTATAAAGGTAAAATCACCCGTATTGAACCAAGTCTGGAAGCGGCATTTGTAGATTACGGCGCGGAACGTCATGGTTTCCTTCCTTTAAAAGAAATTGCCCGCGAATATTTCCCGTCTAATTATTCATCACATGGTCGTCCAAACATCAAAGATGTTCTGCGCGAAGGCCAGGAAGTGATCGTCCAGATTGATAAAGAAGAACGTGGTAATAAAGGCGCAGCCTTAACCACCTTTATTAGCCTGGCAGGTAGTTATTTGGTACTGATGCCTAACAACCCACGTGCTGGTGGTATTTCCCGCCGCATTGAAGGTGACGATCGTACCGAACTGAAAGAAGCACTGTCTTCTCTTGAACTGCCAGATGGCATGGGTCTGATTGTA
Source organism: Buttiauxella cochleicola (assembly GCF_021283185.1). NCBI lineage: Bacteria > Pseudomonadati > Pseudomonadota > Gammaproteobacteria > Enterobacterales > Enterobacteriaceae > Buttiauxella > Buttiauxella cochleicola. The sequence goes on along the minus strand of NZ_JAJSOS010000006.1, from coordinate 63,876 downwards.
CGTACAGCTGGCGTGGGCAAATCCGCCGAAGCACTGCAATGGGACTTAAGTTTCCGTCTGAAGCATTGGGAAGCCATTCAAAAAGCGGCAGAAAATCGCCCGGCTCCATTCCTTATCCATCAGGAAAGTAACGTTATCGTCCGTGCTTTCCGTGATTATCTGCGTCAGGATATCGGTGAAATTCTTATCGATAACCCGAAAGTGCTCGAACTGGCTCGCCAGCATATCGGCGCGTTGGGTCGTCCTGATTTCAGCAGCAAAATTAAGCTCTACACCGGTGAAATCCCGCTGTTTAGCCACTATCAAATTGAATCGCAGATTGAATCTGCTTTCCAGCGTGAAGTTCGCCTGCCTTCCGGCGGCTCGATTGTTATCGACTCCACCGAAGCATTAACCGCCATCGACATCAACTCCGCGCGCGCAACTCGCGGCGGCGATATCGAAGAAACGGCGTTCAATACCAACCTTGAAGCTGCTGATGAAATCGCGCGCCAACTGCGCTTGCGTGACCTCGGTGGCCTGATTGTTATCGACTTCATCGACATGACGCCTGTGCGCCACCAGCGCGCGGTAGAAAACCGTCTGCGTGAAGCGGTACGCCAGGACCGTGCTCGTATCCAGATTAGCCATATTTCACGCTTTGGCTTGCTGGAAATGTCACGTCAGCGTCTCTCCCCTTCTCTGGGCGAGTCCAGCCACCACGTCTGCCCGCGCTGTAGCGGAACAGGTACGGTGCGTGACAACGAATCCATGGCTCTCTCCATTCTGCGTCTGATTGAAGAAGAAGCGCTGAAAGAGAACACCCAGGAAGTTCACGCGATTGTTCCGGTGCCAATTGCTTCCTACCTGCTGAACGAAAAACGTGATGCGGTGAGCGCGATTGAAACCCGTCAGGGTGGTGTGAAAGCTATCATCGTTCCTAACGATCAGATGGAAACTCCACACTATTCCGTATTGCGCGTACGTAAAGGCGAAGAAAGCAAAACTTTGAGCTACATGCTGCCGAAGCGGTATGAAGAAGAGATGGCTGTGCCGTCTGAAGAAGAGTACGCAGAGCGTAAACGCCCTGAGCAACCTGCACTGGCAACCTTCGTGATGCCTGAAGTGCCGCCAGCTCCGCCTGAGTCAGCTCCCGCGGCAACTGCGGTGCAAACTCCAGTGACTAAACCAGTAGCTGCGAAAGTAGCAACAACAGAGCAGCCTGGCTTGCTTAGCCGCTTCTTCGGTGCGTTGAAAAACCTGTTCGCAGGTGAACCAACTACTGAAAGCAAAGAAGTTCAGGAAGCAAAACCTGCTGAGACTGAAGGTCAACGTCAAAATCAGGATCGCCGTAATAACCGTCGCCAGAATAACCGTCGTGATCGTAACGACCGTGGCGATCGTAATAACCGCGATCGTGATAATCGTGGCGAAGGCCGTGGAGAAAATCGCAGCGAAAATCGTGACAACCGCGAGCCGCGTGAAAACCGCGACCGCGACGATAACCGCCGTAATCGCCGTCAGGGTCAGCAGCAAAATACTGAAGTGCGTGAAAACCGCCCAGCAGTTGCTGAAGAAATTGAGAAGCCAAAAGCACGCGACGAGCAGCAACCACGTCGTGAACGCAACCGTCGTCGTAGCGATGACAAGCGTCAGGCGCAGCAAGAAGTTAAAGTTCTACAACGTGATGAAACTGTAGAAGTTGAAGTCGAGACTGAGCAGGAAGAACGCGTCCAGGTTATGCCTCGTCGTAAACAGCGTCAGCTGAGCCAGAAAGTTCGCTTCGAATCAGCTCAAGATTCTGCTGTTGAAATTGTGGCAACGCCTGAAATCGCTGAAACAGTTGCAGCACCAGCTACCCACACTGAACTGGCAACTATTCCGTTACCAGCCGTTATCGAGAAGCCAGTTGTTGAGCAAGAAGACAACAACGATTCACGTAACGACTCTAACGGTATGCCGCGCCGTTCTCGCCGCTCTCCACGTCATTTACGTGTTAGTGGTCAGCGTCGTCGTCGCTATCGTGATGAGCGTTACCCAGCACAGTCGCCAATGCCGTTGACCGTAGCATGTGCTTCTCCTGAACTGGCCTCTGGTAAAGCCTGGATTAGCTATCCGGTTGCCCGTTCGCAAGAAGAGTCGCAGTACGACAACGTTGACCGTACCCCGGTCTTCGTCTCTCACGAGCAAGAAGTTCCAGAAGTGATTGTTTCACAACCAGTTGTTGAGACTGCACATGTTGAAACGACACATCCGGAAGTGATTGCAACGCCAGTTAGCGAGCAACCACACCTGATTGCTTCTGAAGATGACGTTGTCGCTGAACAAGTGATTGACGAAGTTGCACCTGCACAAGATGAAGTAATTGTAGAAACTCATCCGCAGCAGGCCGCTGAAGTGGCTCAGGAAGCGCCGGTTATTGTTGCAGAAACTGTGCCAGTGGCTCCGGTTGAAGAAACAAAACCAGTCGAAGTGGTTGAAGTGCAAACTTCTGTTACTCAAGAAGCAGCTGTTGCAGAAACTGCCGCTGAAACTGTGCCAGAAGTGAAAGCAGCCCCTGCAGAAGTAGCCGTAGTTGCTCACGCCGTTAAGCATGCGACGGCACCGATGACTCGTGCTCCAGCACCGGAATATGCGCCAGAATCACCACGTCAAAGTGATTGGGTACGCCCAACTTATGACTTTAGTGGTCGCGGTTCTGCCGGTGGTAGCAGTGCAACTCATCAGGCAGCAGCACCAGCAACACGCCCGCAAAGCACTGACTAATCGCTAAGCGTTGCTAAAAAGCCGACCAGGACTCTGGTCGGCTTTTTTATTTCTGCGTGTGCTGTCATGTAGCAACCCGGATCCTACCTACAAAAGCAATTTGTCTATTCATAGGGAAATTGCCAGCGCCCCCCCTTACCCTCTATTTTTAGGCAAAAAAAAAGCCCACTCTGGGGTGCAGAAGCGGGCATATAAAGCGTGCCCAGTTTCATGGCACACCCAAAATGTTAAAGCTTATTTGTTTAGCTGGAACAAGGACATCCCTTGCATATCGCTGAAAGCTTTATAAGAGGCCTGAAGAGCTGCCTGCTGCATCACATAAGAAGAAATAGCCGAGTTCCAGTCCACATCAACCAAATCACTCATTTGCTGAGCCTGGCCTAATGCGCGGTCACTACCTAGCTCATCAAGCTTATCCAGCTCGTTCAGCTGCGTACCGAGTTCAGCACGTACAGTCAGCACGTTATTGAGGGAGTTTCTCAACCCACGGTTGGTTTTATCAATAGCCGCGCCCAAGTCAGCTTTCTGAGTGTCATCCAGACCTTCTGTTGGAGTTCTCAGCGTCGCAATAGCTGAGTCAAGCATATTGAAAAGACTCTTCTCAGACGTACCAGTACCCGGTTCAGGCACCGCATTACTGGTCAGTGACTCGAAAATCTCTGAGCCCAGATGCCCTACGGTCATGGTGCGAGATGCGTCTACAGACTGAGTTACCGATGTACTACCACCGGTATAAGTGATGCTGTTGGCCCCACCGCTAAACGGTGCCGAATCCGTTTTATAACCCGCAAAAATATAGCGCCCGTTGCCGTCCGTACTGTTGGCAAGGTTCAATATCTGATTGCGAATACCTTCCAGATCGGTCGCCAGTGATGCACGGTCGTCATCGCTTAACGTACCGTTACCGGCGTTAACGATTCTTTCTTGTGCTGACTGGATAGCTGTTGTCACCTGCCCTAACACGTTTTCTTCCAGCGAAATTTTTTGAGTTGCAAAGGTACGCGCCAACGCATACTGGCTGTTTTGTGCCTGAGCCTGAGACAGCACTACGGCCTGCGATGCAGCAATCGGATCGTCAGAAGGTTTAGTAACTCGCTTACCGGTCGACATCTGCTCGCCATAACGCAACCACTCACTTTGCGAGTTAGTTATGCCGCGCATGTTCTGTTGGTACATCATTGCGGTACTGATACGCATACGCCAGATTCCTTAATTAACGAATGGACAGTAACGCATCAAACAGAGTTGATGCCGTCTGTAGTACCTGGGCATTGGCCAGGTAATATTGTTGGAAACGCTGCAAGTTACCGTACTCTTCGTCGAGATTGACGCCAGAGATAGACTGCTGTTGGTTACTCAACTGCGTGACCACGTTGTTTTGTGTGGTGCTGGTGACTTTCAGCGTGCTGGTTTTGTTGCCAACATCGCTTACAAGGCTCGCATACGCATCGTTAAACGATTTGTTACCGTTAACGATTTTGCCACTTTGCAAATCCAGCATTGCCTGGGCATTACGGTTGTCGCTTGCGCCACCGCTGGTATTGCCAGTGCCACCATTAGGGTCACCCGCCAGGGCCAGCATACTTTCGTCGGTAATCAGCACGCCCATGTTCACAACAGCGTCAGAAACAGGTTTAACTATGAAGCTGTCATTTTCGCTCGGCGCCGTACCGCTAATATCAAGTTTCAGACCATCAAAGCTCATGCTTTTGCCATCAGTGGAGAGCGTGGCTTTGAATTGCTTATTATCCGCCAGGCGCGTGACTTGCCAGTCCTTGCCGTCATAGACCACTTTGTAGTCGCTGGCCTGCACTTCCGAGCTGTTCGTCATGCTTACTTTAAGCGAGGTATCTTTAGCGACATTGTTGGCATTCCCCCAGGCTGTCGGCCCACCGATTGAAAAGAACTTGCCGCCAGCATCACCATTGGCATCAACCCCTTTGCCATGTTGTTGATTTATCGCATCGGCAAATGTCAGAGCCAGTTGCCCCAGGCGGTTGCGAGCGCTATCAAGGTCTTGAGAACGGAAGGTCAACACGCCGCCCAGCGTGCCGCTGCTCAATTGGTTTTCCGGGATTTCCTTAGTGCCGGAAACTGGGTCAACATACGCAACAGTAGTGCGTGAAGGGTCAGCACTGGAAGGGACTGCCGCCAGTTTATTGGCTTTATCACCCTGCACCAGGGACAAACCATTCGCGATGGAGACGTTATAAGTACCGCCATCCTGAACACTGACTTCAACACCGACAATCTGGTTTAACTCGCTAACCAGTTGGTCGCGCTGATCTAGCAGATCGTTCGGTGCTGCACCTGCGCCCACACCCGTCAGACGCGAAATCTGGTTATTCAGATTGGCAATCTGGCTGGCGTAATTGTTGATTTGCTCCACGCTGCTCTGGATGCTGGTATTCACCTGCTTATCCTGGTCGCGTAGATACTGATCGGTCACCTTAAACTGGTTTACCAGACCGTTGGCATTGCCAAGCAGAGCCTGGCGTGCCGCCGGGTCTTCGGAGTTACTAACCAGAGTCTGCAAGCCGCTAAAGAAGCTCTGCATGGTTGTAGCGAGGGTATTTGTAGTGCCAGACAGAATATTGTCAATTTTAGACATTTGCTGGTACTGAGTATTCAGACCACTGCTTTGCGTTTGTGCCGCACGCAGTTGATTAGTGATGAACGCATCATATTCACGTTGCACACCGCTGACTTGCACGCCATTACCAATCCAGCCACCTGCGCCAAACGTACTTTGCGACTGCGACAACACGGTAGTCTGGCGGGTATAGCCTGTGACGTTATAGTTAGAAATGTTGTTACTGACAGTATTCAGTGCCGCCTGGGCAGCACCCAGGCCACTCATGGCACTGTTAATCAGGCTACTGGACATGAAATTTCCTTAGCGCGTTAATCACGATTCCTGTTGGTAAGTATCGGCAGCGTCTGGCAACACTTGAGGTGTTAGCTCTAAATAATTCGAGTTGCAGGAAGGCGGCAAGGGAGCAAATCCCCAGGAGCTTACATAAAGTAAGTGACTGGGGTTTGTGAGTGCAGCCAACGCACCTGCGGCTCGAAGTATGATGAGCTTCAGAACAAATTGGATAAGTCATTGCTATACGCTTTTGCGACCTTCTCCCCCATCGCCTTCATCTGCTGAATCATGCCCGTCAGCTTACGGGCATAGTTCGGGTCGGTGGCGTAACCGGCATTTTGCAATGCCTGTGCACCCTGTTCTGCGGTATTGGCGTTAGTGACTGCGGCGTATCGCGGGTTGCGCGTCAGCAAACCGACGTAATCAGAAAGAGCTTCGAGGTAAGAGCTATAGACACGGAATTTCGCTTTCACCTTTTTCGCTTCACCATTTTCATACTCGGTAGTGGTGATTTCCGTCGTCGGGCCTTTCCAACTTCCCGACGCCTTCACGCCAAACAAGTTAAAACTCGGCTCACCTTTCTCAGTAAGAATCTGCCGCTGGCCCCACCCTGACTCCAGCGCAGCCTGCGCCAGAATCAAGTGATGCGGAATACCGCTCTGTTCACTGGCAAGCCTTGCTGGTAACGAAAGCTGCGCCAGGAAGTCTTTGCTGTCACCCGTCAGCGGCTCTTCGTTAGAAGGCGCTTTCGGAATGGCCTGGCGCACCATTTGCGTTAACGCCTGGTTCTGGAAACTGGTCACAGTTTGCAGATCAAACTTCATCGGCACTTTGCCAGCATCTTCCGATGGGTCGGCATTGCCGCCCATTTGCTCCACCATCATATCGGCCAGCCCAAGCCCTTTAGAACTGAGCTGTTGTGCGATTTGCTGGTCATAGATGCTGGTGTACATGCGCGTCTGCTCGCTGCTAAACAAGCCATCTTTTGGCAGCGCCTCACGCATGCTTTTCAGCATCATCTGCACGAACATCCCTTCCACCTGGCGAGCAACCGATTTCATGTTACCTTTTGGATCTTGCCCGGTTTTCGCTTTTAGCTCGTTAAGAGAGTTAGCATCCCATGCAGCATTCGCCAGTGACTGGGTATCGTTAAGCATCAGATGATTTCCACTTTGGCACGCAGACATCCGGCGGTTTGCATCGATTGCAGAATCGACATCAATTCCATGGGTGAAGCACCCAGCGTATTCAGTGCACGAACCACATTATTCAGATTGGCACTGGCGTTAACCCGTTGCAGCGCACCGCCGTTCTGACGCAGATCGATTTGGGTTTGCGGCGTCACCACTGTTTGGCCGCCACCAAATGGCGTATCCGGCTGGCTTACCTGTGCTGAACGGTTAACCGTTACAGACAAGTTACCCTGCGCCACAGCACAAGTGTCAAGTGTCACTTCCTGGTTCATCACCACCGAGCCGGTACGTGAGTTGATAATCACTTTCGCGTCCTGCGCAGGCATGTTGACTTCAAGGTTCTGAATATCAGCCAACAAACGCACTTGCGAACTGTTACCGCTTGGTACACGAATCTGAATAGTGCGCGCATCTAAAGCTGAAGCACTGCCAAAACCACGTGAGCGGTTGATGGTGTCAGTTATCTGCTGCGCAAGAGTGAAATCATCGTTGTTAAGTTGCAGGCTAATCATATTCCCGGTGCCAAAAGTGCCCGGCAACTCACGTTCGATAACCGCACCGTTTGTGATACGACCGCCGTTAAGCTGGTTAACCTGAACGCTGCTGCCGCCCGCTGAAGCCCCGGCACCGCCTACCAGAATGTTACCCTGCGCGAGCGCATAAACCTGGTTATCAACACCTTTCATCGGCGTCATCAGCAAGGTGCCACCACGCAGGCTTTTGGCGTTACCCATGGATGAAACCACCACATCAATATTCTGCCCGGATCGTGCAAATGCTGGGTATTTTGCCGTCACCATTACCGCTGCGACGTTTTTAAGCTGCATGTTAGTGCCCGCCGGAACGGTGATCCCCAACTGCGAAAGCATGTTGTTAAGTGTCTGGGTAGTGAACGGTGTTTGTGTGGTTTGGTCGCCTGTGCCATCGAGCCCAACCACCAGACCGTAACCAATCAGGGAGTTTTCACGCACGCCCTGAACCGTTGTCAGGTCGCGGATACGGTCGGCTTGCGCAAAGGTTGCCACCAGAATCAGCAATCCGAATAAATATTTGGTCATGAGTTTCCTCGCTTACATCGGCGATAAATTAAGGAAGAAGCGTTGCAACCAACCCATATTCTGCGCTTCGTTGATATAGCCGTTACCGACATATTCGATGCGTGCATCCGCCACTTGCGTAGACGGCACGGTATTGGAGCCGCTAATAGTGCGAGGATTCACCACGCCGGAGAAACGAATAAATTCGGTGCCCTGGTTAATGGCTATCTGTTTTTCACCCACGACGTGCAGGTTGCCGTTTGCCAGTACCTGATCCACCGTCACGGTTAAGGTTCCACTAAAGGTATTACTGGCGTTTGCCCCACCTTTACCGTTGAAACTGTTGCCGCCAGAGGCATCCACTGACGCGCGATCGTTGCCGAATAGCCCCTCGAGATAACGAGGCGTTACGTCAAAGCCAAAGTTTGTTTTGCCATCACGGCTGGCATTAGCCGACGAGCTTTTGCTGGCACTGACATTTTCCTGGAGCTGAATAGTCAAGGTATCGCCGACATTCCTTGGACGGCGGTCTTCGAACAAAGGTTGATACCCATAGTTCACCGGTTGCGCCGTCTGGAAAATTGAACCATTGACGATAGGCGCAGGGCCTGGCACTGGCTGGGCCGTTGTCGCCCCTTCCACCAGCGGTTTAGTTGGTATCAGCGCGCAGCCCGTTGAGGCGAGCACCAGACACATCACGATAGGACGGAGAACCATTGGGTTTTGCATTGCTTTCATCTTCAGGTCATTCAGATAAAGACAGCCGGTGCAAAACTGCACACCGGCAAACGCCTTACAGTTGCGTCAGTTTTTGCAGCATCTGATCGGTGGTAGAAACGGCTTTACTGTTGATTTCGTAAGCGCGCTGAACCTGGATCATATTCACCAGCTCTTCTGCCACGTTCACGTTAGAGGTTTCAACATACCCCTGGTACAAAAGCCCCGCGCCGTTAAGCCCCGGAGTACTTTCATTAGGCGTTCCGGAGGACTGGGTTTCGGCATAGAGGTTTTCACCCAGGCTTTCCAGACCCGTGTCGTTCATAAAGGTGGTCAAGTTAAGCTGGCCTACCTGCACGGGTTGCGCCTGACCCTGCTGAGTCACACTCACGATGCCGTCACGTCCAACGGTAATCGTCAGGGCGTTAGCAGGAATGGTGATTGCTGGCTGAACCTGGAAACCACCCGCCGTCACCAGTTGGCCGTTTTGATCAACCTGGAATGAACCATCGCGCGTGTAGGCACTGGTTCCATCCGGCAGTTGTACCTGGAAGAAACCCTGACCTTTGATAGCCACATCTTTACTGTTGTTAGTCTGAGAAAGGTTACCCTGGCTATGCAGACGCTCAGTGGCGACCGGACGCACACCCGTACCAATCTGCAAACCTGAAGGCAACGTGGTTTGCTCAGAAGATTGCGCACCAGGCTGGCGAATAGTCTGGTAAAGAAGATCTTCAAACACAGCACGCTGACGCTTAAAACCGTTGGTGGAGACGTTTGCCAGGTTGTTGGCAATCACATCCATGTTGGTTTGCTGGGCATCAAGACCGGTTTTGGCGATCCATAAAGAACTGATCATTTTGAATTCCTGTTAGTTTCGCGGCTGATTATCACGTCATCGACAGCAGTTGGTTGGCCCGTTGCTCGTTTTCATCCACGCTCGAAATAATCTTCATCTGCATTTCAAAACGACGGGCGTTGGAAATCATGTCCGCCATGGCTTCAACCGGTTTAACGTTACTGCCTTCCAGTACGCCAGGCATCAAAGAGATGCTGGCATCGGCTTGTAAAGTCGCACCGCGCGTGGCTTGGGCAGCCGGGCTCAAACGGAAAAATCCATCATCGCCACGTACAACTTCTGTACCGGTAGCTTTCACCAGTTTCAGGCGGCCAATCGGTGCTACCGTATTAGGCTGGTCACCCGCGTTAAGTGCAGAAATGGTGCCATCAGCCGCGATAGTTAGCTGTGCGCCTTGAGGAACAGCAATCGGGCCACCTTCCCCCATCACCGGTTGCCCGCCGATGGTCAGTTGCCCGGCAGGACTCACCTGCATATTGCCGTTACGGGTATAAGCTTCTGTACCATCAGCACTTTGTACCGCCAGCCAACCATCTTGTTGCAGGGCAACATCCAGCGGGCGTTGAGTGTAATCAAGCTGACCTTGGGACATATCAGCGCCAGGCGTTGACGCGGTCACCAGCGTACGCGTTGGCAAAGAAAGCCCTTCCACCGGAACTGCGCGCAAAGCAGTTAGCTGTGCACGAAAGCCGGGAGTTGAAGCATTCGCCAGGTTGCTGGCCGTCACCGCTTGTTGATTCAGCGTCTGACTGGCCGCGCCCATGGCGGTATAAATTGCGTGATCCATTAAGCTTTCCCGTCAGTGCTTAGCGCAGGTTAACCAGGGTGTTAAGTATCTGGTCCTGGGTTTTGATGGTCTGCGCGTTAGACTGGTAGTTGCGCTGTGCGACAATCATATTGACCAGTTCTTTACTCAGATCGACGTTTGAGGCTTCCAGCGCACCGTTAGTCAGCGTACCGAAGTTACCTGAGCCTGCCGTACCCAACAGCGCAACACCTGAAGCATTGGTCGCCGCCCAGACGTTGTTACCCTCAGAGGACAAGCCTTCCGGGTTGGCAAAGTTGGACAACACAATCTGCCCGAGCAATTGGTTTTGTTCGTTGGAGTAGTTACCGACTACGGTTCCATCTTCATTGATCTGATAGCTCACCAAATCGCCTGGCTTGTAGCCATTCTGGTTCGCGGCAACGATGTTGTTGGAGCCGGTGTTTTGCTGCATGGAGTTGAGGAAGCTGAGATTGAATGTCGCAGGCGTTGCACCATTAATAGCCTCAGTCTTAAAATCGCTAGCGGTACCTTTGGTTAAGACACCACTACTACTGAACTCCAGAGATGTCCCTTTTTGAATCGGGCTCCCCGCAACGCTGCTGTCCTGGGTATAAACATCCCAGGTATTTGCCGTAGAAGACTTCACAAAGAAGACGTTCATATCATGGGAGTTACCCTGGCTGTCATAGACAGTGATTGAGCCTTTTTTGTTGTAACTCTCTGAATCTGCTGGATCAAACTTCGCGTTGGCGGGCACCTTATCAGTAGAGTTCAGGTTAATCTGCATTGAGGCCGTGGTAGTGATTTTCGCCGCCATCAAAGTATTCGGAATTGAAAGCCCTACCGGGTTTGCCCCTTCCTGAATCGTTGGCGGTGTGCCGGTTGCCGGATAACCCGTCAGTTGCATACCCTGCATGTTCACCAGGTTGCGGTTTTGATCCAGTTTGAACTGACCGTTGCGGCTGTAATAGACCGAACCGTTAGTGTCCACCATACGGAAGAAACCATTCTGGCTAATCGCCACATCCAGGCCACGCCCGGTGTTGGTCGTAGTACCGTCGCCAAAGTCCTGCGTGATGCCTGCGACTTTAACGCCCAGACCCACTTTAGAACCTGCAAACATGTCAGCGAAAGATACGCTGCCGGACTTAAAGCCATAGGTGGCGGAGTTGGCAATGTTGTTACCAATTACGTCCAGGTTGGTGGCGGCGGCATTCAGGCCGCTGACCGCTTGAGAAAAGGCCATGTCTTACTCCTGCAAAGGGTTATAGGCTTAAATAATCTGCCTGATGTCGTCGAGAGTGGAGGTGCCGTAAGTACCGAGGTCGAGCAAGGTCTTGCCATTACTGAGTGTCACACCGTTGACCATCGCAAAATTGAGCGGCTGAGCAACCAGCTGTGTCCCACCATTGGTGGCATTGATAGCGACGTTATAAGCACCGTCTGGCGCCGTCGAACCGTCCGTCATCGTCCCATCCCAGGTAAAGGTATGAACGCCTGCGCTTAGACCACCAATATCGAGCGTGCGTACCACTTTGCCGGTGTTATCGGTGATCGTTGCGGTAACTTTATCGGCGGCTTGTTGCAGCTCCACACCAAACGGCGTGGTCGCCTCTTTGCCTGCCAGAATTTTAGAACCAGGGATCATCACGCCATGACCAATCAGGGCGCTTGCCTGAACTGACTGGTTATTGTTTAACTGGCCTGACACTGAACCGAGCGTGGTGTTGAGTTTTTCAATACCGCTCACGGTACTGATTTGCGCAAGCTGCGTAGTCAGTTCGTTATTTTGCAGAGGGTTGGTCGGGTCCTGGTTTTTGAGCTGCGCAACCAGCAGGGTCAGGAAACTACTTTGAAGATCGGCAGCATTGTTCCCGGTAATGCTGCTATTTCCCGATAAAGTATTAACACCACTGGTCGTGGTGTCGTTCATATTAACGGCTATGCCCATCAGTCACTCCTTTACTGACCAAGAGTCAGGGTTTTCAACATCATGCTTTTCACCGTGTTGAGTACTTCCACATTTGCCTGGTAGCTACGGGAGGCAGACATGCTGTTGACCATCTCACCTACCACATCAACGTTTGGCATCCGCACGTAACCTTTAGCGTCAGCGAGCGGGTTACCCGGCTGAAAGACCAGCTTGTCCGGAGCCTGGCTCTCTTCAACACCCGTCACTTTCACACCACCGGTTTCAGCACCCGGTGCTGCATCCACCTGGAAAATAACTTGCCTGGCACGGTACGGTTGACCATCCGGGCCAGTGACGCTGTCGGCGTTAGCCAGGTTACTCGCCGCCACGTTCATACGCTTGGACTGCGCGGCCATCGCTGAACCGGCAATATCAAAAATATTCAGTAAAGCCATCTATTAGCCACCCTGTTGCAGCACAGACATCATGCCCTTGATTTGGCCGCCGAGAACTGTCAGGTCTGACTGGTATTTCAGGCTGTTATCGGCAAATTGTGTACGTTCGCGGTCCATGTCGACGGTGTTACCATCCATAGATGGTTGGTCAGGAATGCGGTAGAGGAGATCAAGCTGTGGGACAGTTTGAGTTTGTGCCGGAATATGGCGCGAAGAGGTAAGAGCAAGCGAGACACCGCTGCCTTCAACACGTCCTCTGTCCATCACTTTTTTCATTTCACTGGCAAAATCAATATCGCGAGCCTGATAACCTGGGGTATCGGCATTAGCGATATTCCCTGCCAGAATTTCCTGACGCTGGGCGCGCAAATTTATCGCTTCTTGCTGAAATCGCAGCGCGGCATCCAGTTTGTCTAGCATGTTCCCTCCGCATAATTAGGATTTGTCCGACAGCTTAAAGCCCCTTACGCGTGCGTTATCGTTGGAATAGACACAAAATGCGTCGCTATTTGTCGCCTTGATCAATTCCGAGTGCGGTTAAAATCACTGCAACCTGAACAAGGAGAGACGTTATGAACGGTCTGAAAACCTGGAGCACGATTGCGCTTTTACTGGCATGCCCACCGGCATTTGCCAGTATTCTGGATGCACCTTTGAACCAGTTTTTTCAGCAACGTCTGGCGGGCATAAGCGATGAAGTATCGGTAAAAGTGAAAACTCCCGATGCACAATTACCCTCCTGCCCGCTTCCGGATTTTTCAATGCCGGGTAATGGCCGCCTGTGGGGAACTGTGAGCGTGTTAGCTCGATGTGGTGATACCAAACGATTTATTCAGGCAGAAGTGCAGGCTATTGGAAATTACGTCGTTGCAGCCCAGGCGCTACCACGTGGCAGTGTCATTAATGAAAGTCAGGTACAACTTAAACGCGGGAGATTGGATCAACTCCCTCCGCGTGCCATGTTGGATATCCGCCAGGCAAATGATGCTGTAACTCTGCGCGACATCGCACCAAATCAGCCAATTATGCTGTCGATGGTGCGTCAATCATGGCGAGTCAAAGCCGGGCAACGAGTCCAGGTGGTGGCTGCAGGTGAAGGTTTTAGTGTGAATAGCGAAGGTAAAGCACTGAACAATGCCTCTGTCGCACAGAATGCGCGGGTACGAATGGATTCTGGTCAGATTGTGAGCGGAACAGTCGACGTTGATGGGAATATTCTGATTAACTTGTAATATTCAACGGGTGATTAAGAAGGGTATAAAGGTTCTGCGGCGACTGCCGATAGTGTGTTAACAGATGATAGATATTGGCAGGCTCAAATGCTGCGAGCCACCTCGATGAGGATAGAATAATGAGCATTGATCGCACTTCTCCTTTGAAACCGGTAAGTACCGTACAACCACGTGAAACATCAGAAGCTCCAATTCAAAAGAGCCGTCTGGAAAAAAGTACCACGCCAAACAGCACCAACGTGACACTCAGTGACGCGCAGGCTAAGTTAATTCAGCCAGGCAGCGGTGATATTAATATGGAACGCGTTGAAGCACTCAAAACTGCGATCCGTAACGGTGAGCTTAAAATGGATACCGGCAAAATCGCCGATGCATTAATCCAGGAAGCTCTCAGCGATACCCAAAATAATTTAAGTGGCGGGAAGGCGACCAGGCCGTAAGTCCCCAGGAGCATAGATAACTATGTGACTGGGGCGCACGGGTGCAGTCAACGCACCAGCAGCTTGAAGTATGACGGGTATATATCGAGTAAATAATTGCATGAATCGTCTGTTAGAAGTGATGGATCAAATGACTGTGGTGCTCAACTCTCTTAAAGAGGTGATGGACGCCGAGCAGCAACAACTATCCGCAGGCCATGTGAATGGCAGTGCATTGCAGCGCATTACCGAAGATAAAAGCTCGTTACTTGCGACGCTGGATTATCTCGAACAGCTTCGCCGTGACGCACAGAAAGCCGAAAACACCAGCAGCACGGATATTAGCCAGCGTTGGCAGACGATTACGCAGAAAACGCAGCACTTACGTGATATCAACCAGCATAACGGTTGGCTATTAGAGGATCAGTTAGCGCGTAATGAACAAGCGCTGGCGGTACTCAAACCGCATCAGGAACCTAATCTTTATGGGGCTGATGGGCAGGCGACCACTGTCAGTCGTGGTGGGAAGAAAATAACGATTTAGTGCCAGAAAGAATAAGGGCGGTTTCAAAGCACCGCCCTGGTAACGCGTTAAAGACCCTTCAGAATCTTCATTGTTGCTTCAACATCAATTTCATCTTCAGAGAAGATCAACGTTGTTCCCTGGAAAGTGGTCACTGCCAGCTTTTTCAAGGTACGCATCTCACCCTGTTTCGGGTCAGCCTTCGGACGAATGCTATTCATCAATACGCCCACAGACAGCACCGCATTCTCTTTATCAATCTTGGTTTCGGCAGGCACTTCTTCGCTGTAAACCAGGAAGGATTTAATCGACGTGATTTTGATGCGCTCGCCTGCGATATAAATGTACTTGCTATCAGGTTCAACCTTCACAGCAAACGCCGACAGGCCTTTATTGTTGGTCGTTGGCTCGAAAGTGACTGATGCATCTTTCTTAATCAGTTCAGGGTTGGCGACCTTAATCACATGAAAATAACGATTGTCACCGTTTTCATCTTTGATAAAACCGAAACCTTTATCTTCAAACCAGGTTGTGATTGTCCCGTGCATCGCTATTACCGCCTAATTAATCGTTCAATAAGTCAAATTTTGCAGCGCGCAGTTTAATGCAGAATGCGCGTGCCGACTATGCCTTTGGCACGTGTCGGCACGATAAATTGCCATCACGCTACATTGTGCGTCGGGCAAAATCCTTCACTCTGAATCCCAGGACCGTAAGCGTTGCGAAATAAGCCGCGATACCTGCCACGACAACGGCCATTAAGCGCAGTAAACGGTACGGCATGGTGCCCAGATCCCAGGCAGGCATGATGTGCATCACGCCAAGCAGAACCGCCGCCATCACAATGACACCAGCAAACAGACGCCAGAGGAATGCGCTCCAACCCGGCTGAGGTTGGAAAATATCCTGTTTACGCAGTTGCCAGTATAGCAGGCTGGCATTCAGACACGCCCCCAGACCAATCGACAGCGACAGCCCGGCGTGCTTGAGCGGGCCAATAAATGCAAGGTTCATTACCTGGGTTAAAATCAGCGTCACGATGGCGATTTTAACCGGGGTTTTGATGTCCTGGCGCGAATAAAAACCAGGCGCCAACACCTTCACTACGATCAGCCCCATCAAGCCGACGGAATAAGCCACCAGCGCACGTTGCGTCATAGAGGCATCAAAAGCGGTGAACTTGCCGTACTGGAACAGTGAAACGGTGAGCGGCTTAGCCAGAATCCCCAATGCAACCGCACTTGGCAGCGCCAGCAGGAAACACAGACGTAAACCCCAGTCCATCAGGCGTGAATATTCATCGTGATTACCGCTGGCAAAACTTTTCGCCAGTGAAGGCAGCAAAATGGTACCCAGTGCCACACCAAGCACACCAGATGGGAATTCCATCAGACGGTCAGCGTAGTACATCCAGGACACAGAGCCGGATGCGAGGAACGAGGCGAAAATGGTGTTGATGATTAATGAGATCTGGCTGACGGAGACGCCAAGAATGGCAGGTCCCATCTGCTTAATCACCCGCATTGCACCTGCATCTTTCAAGTTCACACGCGGTAAAACCAGCATGCCAATCTTTTTAAGATGCGGTAACTGATACGCCAGTTGCAAAACACCACCAACGGTAACCGCCCACGCCAACGCCAGAATCGGCGGGTTAAAGTGCGGTGCGGCAAAGAGTGCAAAGCCAATCATGCTGAGGTTTAAGAAGGTTGGCGCGAACGCGGGGACCGAGAAGCGGTTCCAGGTATTCAGTATCGCCCCACACAGCGAGGCCAGAGAGATCAGGAAAATATACGGGAAAGTAATTCGTAGCAGGCTGGAGGTGAGCGCGAATTTATCGGCAGTATCCGCAAAGCCAGGTGCTGTGACCAGAATAACCCACGGTGCTGCAATCATCCCGATAACAGTAACAACCGCCAGTGCCAGCGTCAGCAGTCCGGAAACATAAGAGACAAACACGCGTGTTGCGTCTTCACCTTGCTTACTTTTGTATTCAGCAAGAATCGGGACGAACGCCTGCGAAAATGCACCTTCGGCGAAAATACGGCGCAAAAGGTTCGGTAATTTGAATGCCACAAAAAAGGCATCCGTCGCCATCCCTGCCCCAAAAACCCTTGCCACAATGGCGTCACGTGCAAATCCGAGCACGCGAGAAAACATCGTCATCGAGCTGACTGCTGCCAGCGATTTTAATAGATTCATTTATTATATGGTTCCACAAACATCAACGCCTGCAAGGCAGGCGTTGTTAAGGGCATTTCGATCAGGCGCTTAGTCTACCGATACCCAGCCGAATTACTACTATCAGATGTTACCGCATTATTCGCTCATGGCATCGCGCCACAGTTTCTCGACCACGCGCTGGGCCATCAATGCCTGCTCACCGGAGGTTTCAGGAACTGTCTGATTTGCCACACAATCAAGAAAATGACGCGCACATCCAGCGAAACCGCGTTGTTCGAGTGTGGTTTGCCAGCCCGGAATTGGACGATTCACCACGCCATTGCCGCACTCTTCACGCCATTCACGCATATCTGTAACATCGTACAAACCACCCTCTGTGACCGCCTGAACCCACTCACGTTGGCTACCCGCCCGGCGATGCATACTGGTGGTGATTTGTATGTTGCCCCGGGCAAAGTGATGCTCAGCAAAAAGCATCTGCCCCTGGTCGTTGGTCAACAGGGTCCCACTTTGCAATTGTGCTTCACCGCCAGACAGCCACAGTGCGGTATCAACCACATGCAGATAATCATCAAGCAAGGTAAAACGCAGATCGTTGGGCCCAACGCTGTCTGCTCGATGTTTATCCATCCGTACTGATGAACCATTCGCCAGTGTCGCTTTCAGATCCTGGTACAACGGTGAAAAACGGCGGTTAAAACCAACCATTAGCGTACGCTTTTGACGCTGTGCCATTTCCACTAAGCGTTCAGCATCGGCAAGGTTTTCAGCAAGCGGCTTATCCACACAAACATGGACACCTGCCTGCAATAACTCGCTCACTACCGCGTAATGGCTGCTGGTCGCACTGTGAACGAACACGGCATCACACTGTGCCGCAAGTTCAGCAATAGAAGGAATATAGGGGATACGCCAGGTGTCACAGACTTTCTGCGCTTTCGCCTGTGTTGGGGAAAATGCCCCCTGAAGCGTCCAGTCGCTGGAGGCCCCCAGAACGGGTAACCATGCTTTTTGTGCAATGCCACCTAAACCGACAACGCCTACGCGAAGTTTAGTCATCAATTAATCTCCGAGATGAGCGAGCAATGAATCCAGGCGTTGCTTAAGATCGGCAACTTCATTTTCGAGCTGTTCGACACGCGCCGTTAAATCACCAGCAGGTGTAACGCTGCTTTCTTGCGCTGTTACCTGGGACGCATCAACCTCTCCGCTGAAAAGATGCATATAGCGGCTTTCGCGTTTGCCTGGTTCGCGCGGTAAACGCACCACAAAAGGGCCGTCTTCGCGATTCGCGAGATGTTCAAGGGTCGCTTCTACCTGCGCCATATCGCTGAATTCAAACATTCTTCCGGAGCGGGTGCGCAATTCTCCTGGCGTTTGGGCGCCACGTAGCAGTAAGGCAGTGACCACCGCAACTTCTGCCGCAGAAAGTTTAAGGTCACCAAACTCTGAATTACAGAAACGTTGCTCATATTTCGTTACGCGATTGCCAAACCCGCTGACGGTGCGCAAAAAATGGCGTTTGACCAGAGTATCCAACGTTTCCTGAACATCATGCTCTTTCAGATCCATCACCGGCTCGCGGTTGGTCTTCTGGTTACATGCCGTCACCACACCGTTGACCGACATCGGATACTGTTCGGGAGTGGTCACCTGCTTTTCCATCAAGCTACCCACCACTCGCGCTTCAACCGCAGTTAACTGATATTTCATTTCTTGTCCTTAACGGCCAGGGGTCCATTCTTTGGTGGTTAGCGCGGTCAAAACATGATCCCGCCACACGCCATCAATCAGTAAATACTCTTTGGCATAGCCTTCTTTTTCAAAACCAAGGCGAGCGAGCAGATCGCCGCTGCGCTGGTTATGCGGCATGTAGTTCGCCATGATGCGATGGATATGCTGGCTACGCTGCATATAGCGAATAGCCGTGGTCAGTGCTTCAAACATCATTCCCTGCCCTTGCCATTTCTCACCAAGTGAGTAGCCGAGATAGCAGGCATGAAATGAGCCCCGTACTACGTTGGAGAAGTTGGCAACGCCAAGGATCTCTTTCTCTTCTGGATCGAGCAGCGCAAAGTAATAAGCGCTACCGGTTTTATGCATTTCGCTAATCATGCCAAGCCGCGCTTGCCAGCCGGAAGGATAGCAATGGCTGTCATCACGAATGGGTTCCCAGGGTTTCAGGAACTGACGGTTTTCGGCGTAATAATCTGCCAGACGCCAGGCATCTCGCTCGTACACCAGACGCACCACCATGCGGTCCGTTGTTAAGCGTACTTTCGGCACGTTACTGCGGTAGCCAAACATGTTCACCCTACTCCTCACATCCCACGTATTTTTGAGCCCACGTAATTACTATACCTGCCCCTTGCGATGGAAGGAAAACAACAACATGCAGATTTCTCATCCGGTCATACTTTTTTCGATTAACGAGTTAAATCAAAGCGCCGGATTGATAAAAAAATATTGTCACCGTACGCCCTGTCAAAAACCCTGAGAGCAGTGGAGAATAGAGGTTTGTCACACTTTTAAGTTCCCTGGAGGGGAGATGTCACGGGTAGCGCAGGCCAGGAGCCTGGGTAAATACTTCTTATTGCTCGATAACATGTTAGTTGTATTAGGCTTCTTCGTGGTTTTCCCTCTTATTTCCATTCGCTTTGTCGACCAAATGGGTTGGGCGGCGTTAATGGTCGGCATTGCGCTGGGCCTGCGTCAGCTTACTCAGCAAGGGCTGGGTATTTTCGGTGGTGCTATCGCCGACCGGCTAGGTGCCAAACCGATGATTGTCACCGGAATGCTGCTGCGAGCCGTTGGTTTTGCGCTGATGGGCATCGCTCATGAACCCTGGGTTTTGTGGCTGTCGTGTTTTATTTCCGCTATCGGCGGCACGCTATTCGACCCACCGCGCGCAGCCCTTGTCGTCAAACTGGTGCGTCCACATCAACGAGGTCGTTTCTTCTCGATATTAATGATGCAAGACAGCGCTGGAGCAGTCATTGGGGCGCTGCTCGGCAGTTGGCTGCTGCAATACGATTTTCGTCTGGTGTGCGGTGCGGGCGCGGTGATGTTTGTGATTTGTGCGATGGTCAACGCCTGGCTGCTTCCAGCTTATAAACTCTCTACCATTCGCACGCCAATGCTTGAAGGCATGGGGCGCGTGCTGCGTGACAAACGTTTCATCACTTATGTGTTAACGCTGGCCGGATATTACATGCTGGCGGTGCAGGTGATGTTAATGCTGCCGATTATGGTGAACGAAATTGCCGGTACGCCTGCCGCCGTGAAGTGGATGTATGCCATTGAAGCGGCACTATCCTTAACTCTGCTATACCCGATTGCGCGCTGGAGCGAAAAACGCTTCCGTCTCGAGCAGCGCCTGATGGCGGGTTTATTCCTGATGTCACTCGCCATGTTACCGATGGGATTGGCTAACAACCTCCAACAACTGTTCACTCTGATTTGCGTGTTTTATGTTGGTTCAATCATTGCGGAACCTGCCCGTGAAACGCTGGGCGCATCACTTGCTGACTCCCGCGCTCGCGGCAGTTACATGGGCTTTAGCCGACTGGGTCTGGCGATTGGCGGCGCATTTGGTTACGCCGGTGGCGGTTGGTTATTTGATGCCGGGAAAAGCATCAACCAGCCGGAACTTCCGTGGCTGATGTTAGGGATTATAGGTTTCATCACGCTTATCGCATTATGGTGGCAATTTAGCCCGAAACCGATAGACCCCTCTATGCTTGAGCCCGGCAGCTAGTTTGCAGCCCCTGGTATTCTCCTCCATACTCAAAAATTGACGGATTTTTCCTGACGATTGATATGGAGGAGTAACGTGAAGCTTTATATTTACGATCACTGCCCTTTCTGCCTTAAAGCACGCATGATTTTTGGCTTAAAGAATATCCCCGTTGAGCTGGTCGTCTTGCTAAACGACGATGAAGTAACCCCGACGAAAATGATTGGCAGGAAAATGGCGCCAATCCTGCAAAAAGATGACAGTCGCTACCTGCCTGAAAGCATGGATATCGTGCACTACGTCGACAAACTTGATGGTGAACCACTTTTGACCGGCGCTGCTAATTCGGCCATCAGTGACTGGTTGCGTCACGTCAATAGCTATGTCCAACACCTGTTATTGCCGCGTATTGCGAAAGCGCCTTTTGATGAGTTTGCCACGCCTGCTGCCCGTGCTTACTTCACACAGAAAAAAGAGGCAATGATCGGTTCTTTTGCCGATCATCTGACGCATTCACCGGGTCTGACCAAAAAAATCAGCGACGACTTACGCAAGCTCGATAAACTTATCGTACAGCCCAATGCCGTCAACGGTGAGTTGTCCGATGACGATATCCACCTCTTCCCGCTGCTGCGTAACCTGACGCTGGTTGCCGGAATTGAGTGGCCGAGTCGTGTTGCGGCATACCGCGATAATATGGCCAAACAGACTCAAATTAACCTGCTGTCATCCCACGCTATTTAAAGATTGTTAATGGTTCTAAGGCGGGTAAGTTAACCCGCCTTTATCTCATGATTAAGAAACTCATTGTGTCTAATAAAAAATTAAGCCTTTTCCTGTAGCACGCCCGGCACTGGTACATCATGATGCTTTATGTCAGGATCTGTGACCGATGCAGCATGTTAAGGATATCCATGAAAAAAATAGTATTAGCCGCAGCCTTGATGCTCAGCGGATTAGTGGTGGGTTGTAACCAGCTAACGCAATACACCGTCAGCGAACAGGAAATCAACCAGGCGCTGCATAAACGGAATAATTTCTCTAAAGACATTGGCCTGCCAGGCGTTGCCGATGCCCATATTGTCTTAACTAATTTAGCCAGTGCGATTGGCCGAGAAGAACCAAACAAAATCACCCTGACTGGTGATGCCAAACTGGATATGACATCTTTGTTCGGCAATCAAAAAGCTAATATCAAACTTAAACTCAAAGCCCTGCCAACCTTTAATAAAGAGCAAGGTGCTATCTATTTGCAAGAAATGGAAGTGGTAGACGCAACCGTCGAGCCTGAGAAAATGCAGACGATCGTCCAGACACTGATTCCCTATCTCAATCAGTCGCTACGCAATTACTTCAACCAACAGCCAGCTTACGTGTTGAGTGAAGATAACAGTGCAGGCGAAAAACTGGCGAAGAAATATGCCAAAGGGATTGAGGTCAAGCCAGGCGAAATCATTATCCCGTTCACCGAGTAAGCCCTCAAACACAGGGGAGGCACATCCTCCCCAAGAAAATCTCAACGAAAATGGTGCAAAGCTAAACGTTTGCGCTTATCCTTTGTGCCCGGCATAAATCATCGTTATTTCCTTCCTACGCCGGAGCACTTTCATGACCGTATTACCTCAGGTATTAAAAATTCGCCGCCCAGACGACTGGCATGTTCACCTTCGTGATGGTGATATGCTAAAAACGGTTGTGCCTTATACCAGCGAAATTTATGGTCGCGCGATTGTGATGCCAAACCTGGCGCCGCCAGTGACAACGGTTGAAGCTGCCATTGCTTATCGCCAGCGTATTCTCGACGCCGTACCGCAAGGGCATAGTTTTGAGCCTTTAATGACCTGCTACCTGACTGACTCTCTGGACCCGAACGAAGTTGAACGTGGGTTTAACGAAGGTGTGTTTACTGCGGCAAAACTGTACCCGGCAAATGCGACAACTAACTCAAGCCATGGTGTCACCAGCACTGCTGCGATTTTGCCAGTACTTGAGCGCATGCAGAAAATCGGTATGCCGCTGCTGATTCACGGTGAAGTAACTCACGCTGACATTGATATTTTTGACCGTGAAGCACGCTTTATCGAAACTGTGATGGAACCGCTGCGTAAGCAACTGCCGGAACTAAAAGTGGTATTTGAACATATCACCACCAAAGACGCCGCACAGTATGTGAAGGAAGGCAATTCCCTGTTAGGTGCAACTATTACCCCGCAACACCTGATGTTTAACCGCAACCACATGCTGGTTGGCGGCGTGCGCCCTCATCTGTATTGCCTGCCTATTTTAAAACGCAGCGTGCATCAGGAAGCGTTACGCGCGCTGGTAGCAAGCGGATGCGACCGTGTGTTCCTGGGGACTGACTCCGCACCACACGCACGTCATCGTAAAGAAGCAAGTTGTGGTTGTGCTGGCTGCTTTAACGCCCCTTCTGCTTTGGGTGCTTACGCGACGGTATTTGAAGAGATGAATGCAATGCAGCACTTCGAAGCGTTCACATCCCTCAATGGCCCGCGTTTCTATGGTTTACCTGTTAACGAAGAGACTATCGAACTGGTTCGCACGCCGGTTGAAATGCCAGAAACCATCGAAACATCCGATGACAGCATCGTGCCATTCCTGGCCGGTGAGAAAGTAGCCTGGTCAGTTAAAGCATAATTTTTACCGCCCCCTGTTGCATTACTGGCAATATGACTGTATAAATATCCAGTATATTATATAGGGGGCTGTTATGCGTATTGAAGTCACTATTGCCAAAACTACATCTCTGCCACCAGGCGCTATTGATGCGCTTGCCAATGAACTTTCACGCCGTATTACTCAACACTATCCTGAAAACGTTAACCACGTTCAGGTACGTTATGCAGCTGCAAATAACCTGTCGGTTTTAGGGGCTACCAAAGAAGACCGCGATCGCATTAGCGAAATATTGCAAGAGACCTGGGAAAGCGCTGACGACTGGTTTGCTGCGGATTAAAAAACATAATGGGAATGGGCTGGCTTTAGATCAATTCGCCGTTCATTTCAGGTAAAAATTCCCTCGTTGTTATCTTTATACCGGGTGTCGCCATCCGGTTTTTTTAATTGTATGAAATTTACTCATTTAAATAATTTCCCTTCTTATACGTTACCCAGAATCATCTGATTCAATAAAGAATATCATGCCGGTTTATTGTGCAATTAAGCGCTTTATTGTAAAAAAAGTGTTGCAGGGTATTTATTTCTCCGTCGAATTAGCTTAATCATTGATATACTTAACTGGCTTCACATTAAACAAGCATTAAACCTCACGAACCGTTGTCTCAAACACACGTATAAAAGGGGTTATGATGGAAAAAAATAGTGATGTTATCCAGACCCATCCCCTTATCGGATGGGACATCAGCACCGTTGATAGCTACGATGCGCTGATGCTTCGCCTGCACTACCTGACCTCGAATACGCAAAAGCACGACGAAACTGAAATCGGTCAAACTTTATGGCTGACCACGGATGTTGCCCGGCAATTTATTTCTATTTTAGAAGCCGGGATTGCTAAGATTGAATCTAGTGATTACCAGGTAAACGATTATCGTAAGCATTGATTGTCGATGCTGCTCAAATAACGCAAGGCACCGTAGAGGTGCCTTTTTTATTATTCAGGTTTCGCTCAATTGCCAGTCGGTCGAGAATTAATTAACCTGCTATATACTT
Source organism: Buttiauxella cochleicola (assembly GCF_021283185.1). NCBI lineage: Bacteria > Pseudomonadati > Pseudomonadota > Gammaproteobacteria > Enterobacterales > Enterobacteriaceae > Buttiauxella > Buttiauxella cochleicola. Next base: position 39,536 of record NZ_JAJSOS010000006.1, on the reverse strand, counting down.
TTTGCCAGAGAGAAGAGAAAAGCATCATGCATTATGACCTTATCATCGTCGGTAGTGGTTCCGTTGGCGCAGCCGCCGGATGCTATGCCACTCACTCCGGCTTAAACGTGCTTATGATCGACAGCAACCACCCTCCCCACCAGCAAGGTAGCCATCATGGTGATACTCGCCTGATGCGCCACGCTTATGGCGAAGGGGAAAAATATGTCCCGCTGGTGTTACGCGCTCAGACTTTATGGGATGCGTTGCAGGAAATCAGCGGTGAGAAAGTCTTTCATCGCACTGGTGTGATTAACCTCGGCCCTGAGGATTCAGCATTTATATCAACGGTGCAAAGCAGTGCGCAAACCTGGTCACTACCGCTTGAAACGCTGACGGCTGAACAAGTGATGACACGCTGGCCGCAAATTACCGTTCCTGAAAACTATCTTGGCTTGTTTGAGCCAGATTCTGGTGTGCTGCGCAGCGAGTTGGCGGTGGAAACTTATATCCGTCTGGCAAACCAGGGTGGTTGCGCGCAGCTGTTTAATTGCCCGGTGACGGACATTCGCCATACCTCAGACGGTGTGGTAGTCGATACCCCAGAAGGCGAATTTACCGCCGATAAACTTTTGGTGAGCGCAGGAACCTGGGTCTCTAAATTATTACCCGAACTGCCCGTAACGCCATGGCGCAAAATCTTTAGCTGGCATCAGGCCGACGGGCGCTATAGCGAAAAAAATAACTTCCCAGCGTTTACCGCTCAATTGCCTGACGGGAGCCAGTACTACGGGTTCCCGGCTGGTGAAGATAACGAGCTGAAACTGGGCAAGCATGATGGCGGGCAGATGATAAGCGAGCCGCAACAGCGTAAACCGTTTGGCGCTATCGCCACCGACGGCAGCGAAGTGTTCAGCTTCTTGCGCCAGATAATGCCAGGTGTGGGGGTTTGTATGCATGGCGCGGCCTGCACTTACGATATGTCACCGGATGAAGATTTTATTATTGATACCCTGCCCGGTCATGACAACACGATGGTGATCACCGGCCTGAGCGGGCATGGTTTTAAATTCGCTTCGGTGCTGGGGGAAATTGCCTGTCAATTTGCACTGGGCAAAGAGTCGAGTTTCGATCTGACGCCGTTTTCGCTTTCACGATTTAGCTAGTATTGAATAATGTCGGATGACGCTTACGCTTATCCGACCTACTTAAGCGCAAGCGACATCCATTTTTTCACTCTGGGTCAGGAATGCCCAACGTGGTGTTCAACACGCCACGCGATTTATTGAAAATCTTATTGCCGTTTTCACGGCCAGCGCGGCGGCGGCGCTGTTCTTCAGGTGAGAGTGCCAGTTCTTCGCGGCAAATGTCGCTACAGCATCCGGCATATTTCTCAGCGCAGCTTGGGCACTGAATAAACAGCAAATGGCAGCCGTCATTTTTGCAGTTGGTGTGGCTGTCGCAGGAAGCGCCACACTGGTGGCAATGCGCAATCACATCATCCGAAATGCGCTCGCCCATACGCTCGTCAAAGACAAAGTTTTTGCCGACAAAGCGCACTGGGATCCCTTGCTCACGAGCACGACGGGCGTATTCAATAATCCCGCCTTCGATGTGGTAGACGTTCTTGAATCCGTTATGCATCATCCAGGCGCTGGCCTTTTCACAGCGGATCCCACCGGTGCAATACATGACGATTTTTTTGTCTTTGTCGTCCTGCAACATATCTACCGCTTTCGGCAACTGCTCACGAAACGTGTCTGCGGGGATTTCCATAGCGTCCTGGAAATGGCCCACTTCATATTCGTAATGGTTCCGCATGTCGATAAACACGGCATCCGGGTCGTCGAGCATCGCGTTAACGTCTGCGGCTTTCAGATAAGCACCGACATTGCTGGCATCAAACGACGGGTCATCAATCCCATCGGCAACAATACGGTCACGCACTTTCATGCGCAGCACCCAGAACGACTTTCCGTCGTCTTCAAGCGCGATATTCAGACGCACGCCATTGAGCGCGGCATGGAAACCGTAGAGTGTTTCGCGGAAGGCATCGACACGGCTTTGAGGAACGCTAATTTGCGCGTTGATCCCTTCATGGGCGAGATACACGCGACCAAAAACATTCAGCGCGGTAAAAGCCTGATAAAGCGCATCGCGCGTGGTTTGAGGTTCTTCAATATGGAAATATTTATAGAATGAGATTGTGGTGCGTGGCTCGGTTTCAGCCAACATACGCACGCGCAATTCATCATTCGATATGCGGTTGTGTAACACTGGCATGGTGTTCGCTCGGCTATCGTTGATAAGAAAAAACTGGGCAGCATCATAAAGCAATTATCGTTAATTTACATCCACGTATTTTGCGCTACATTTCAATTATTACTTCGCATTTAATTCAACAATTGCTGAAATATCAAACACTCTGCTGCCGTTAATTTTGGATGTTCCATGATTAATGTCACAATAGACCGACTCAAGAAGATCCGGCATTTGCCGTCACAATAGGTTTTACATGACGAACTTACCGCAATTCTCGCGCGCTTTGCTTCACCCCCGCTATTGGGGAATCTGGTTTGGTATTGGCCTGCTGTATCTCATTACCCTGCTCCCCTACCCCGTGATTTATCGAATTGGCTGCGGCCTCGGCCATTTAGCTATGCGGTTTATGAAACGCCGCGTCAGAATTACCCGCCGGAATATTGAACTCGCTTTCCCACACGTCACGCCCGAAAAGCGTGAATATTATCTGAAGAAAAATTTCGAGTCCGTGGGGATGGGGCTGATGGAAACCGGCATCGCCTGGTTCTGGCCAACATGGCGTATCCGGCGCTGGTGCGACGTTAGCGGCGTCGACCAGATTCATGCGGTACAAGAAGCCAAACGCGGCGTACTCCTGATTGGTATTCACTTCCTGACGCTTGAATTAGGTGCACGCATGTTCGGCATGAACACACCCGGCATTGGCGTTTACCGTCCGAATGACAATCCCCTGTTAGACTGGCTGCAAACCTGGGGTCGAATGCGCTCCAACAAAAGCATGATCGATCGTAAAGATCTCAAAGGGATGATCCGCGCGCTCAAACAGGGCGAGATCATCTGGTACGCGCCTGACCATGACTACGGCCCGCGCGGCAGCGTCTTTGTACCATTTTTTGGCGTTGATCAGGCGGCTACAACCACCGGCACCTATACGCTGGCACGCATGTCAGGTGCGGCGATTGTCCCGATGGTGCCACGCCGCAAACCTGACGGAAAAGGCTATGAGTTGATTATTCTACCTGCAGAGTTTTCACCACCATTAGAAACCCCGGAAGGCACAGCGCTGTGGATGAACAAAATCATCGAAGAATGCATCATGATGGCGCCTGAGCAATACATGTGGCTGCATCGCCGTTTTAAGACACGTCCAGAGGGTGTGCCGTCGCGTTACTGATTCGCTATTCGATTAAGTCATAGGGCGACGTAAAGTCGCCTTTAATCGTTCTAAAACTGCATTTCATAAACATTGCCACTCTCCATTCATCAGGCGCATAATTAGCAAGGTAATAATTCCCCCGCATATCTTCTCTGCACTAAACTGGAGCGTTATGACTCTCCCCGAGAGCAACATCAACTGGAAAAGAAATCTCACCGTCGCCTGGCTTGGGTGTTTTCTGACCGGCGTCGCATTCAGCCTGGTCATGCCTTTCCTGCCCTTGTACGTCGAAAGTCTTGGCGTGACGGGCCACAGCGCATTGAATATGTGGTCGGGCATCGTTTTCAGTATTACGTTCCTTTTCTCCGCGATAGCATCGCCTTTCTGGGGCGGGCTTGCCGACCGTAAAGGCCGCAAAATCATGCTGCTGCGTTCAGCGCTTGGCATGTCTATCGTGATGGTGTTGATGGGCTTTGCGAGCAATATCTGGCAATTTTTAGCGCTGCGCGCCCTGCTCGGTTTGCTGGGTGGATTTGTCCCCAATGCCAACGCGCTGATTGCGACTCAGGTTCCGCGCCATAAAAGCGGCTGGGCGCTCGGCACATTATCGACCGGAGGCGTGAGCGGTGCGCTGCTCGGCCCAATGATTGGCGGTTTTTTGGCGGATACTTACGGCCTGCGCCCGGTGTTTTTCATCACCGCCGCCGTGTTATTTACCTGCTTCGTTTTCACTCTTTTCTGCATCCGCGAGCAATTCACGCCGGTTAACAAGAAAGATATGCTGCACGCGCGTCAGGTTCTCATGTCGCTTAAAAACCCAAAACTAGTGCTGAGTCTGTTTGTCACCACCATGATTATCCAGGTGGCGACCGGTTCGATTGCACCAATTCTGACGCTTTATGTGCGCGAGCTGGCAGGGAATGTCAGTAACCTGGCGTTTATTAGCGGCATGATTGCTTCCGTTCCCGGTGTGGCCGCGTTGATAAGCGCACCGCGCCTCGGGAAGCTGGGTGACAGAATCGGGCCGGAGAGAATTTTAATCTGCGCGCTGGTGATTTCGGTTCTGCTACTTATCCCCATGTCGATGGTGCAAACGCCATGGCAGCTTGGCGTGTTACGTTTTCTGCTCGGTGCCGCCGACGGCGCGCTGTTACCCGCCGTACAAACGCTGCTTATCTACAACTCCAGCAACCAGATTGCCGGGCGTATCTTTAGCTACAACCAGTCTTTCCGCGATATTGGTAACGTCACCGGCCCGCTGGTCGGGGCCGCCGTTTCGGCCAACTACGGCTTCCGCACGGTATTTTTAGTCACCGCTTGCGTGGTGCTTTTCAACGCGCTTTACTCCTGGATTAGCTTGCGACGCCCTACTGAACGAGTGACGGCTCCCGATTAAGGAGCAGAGACAACTCGAAGTACGACGAGGATTAAATTTCATACTTGCAACTTTGCAAACAGCGTCAACAATTAACTTGAAATTGCACCGGAGCGCGTGCTCCCTGACCTGTAACAAAAGGAGATGAGTATGAGTCTGTACGCGACGCTGGAAGAGGCCATTGATGCCGCACGCGAGCTTTTCCTTGTAGACAACCCTGAACTTGATGAAGAGAGTGCCAGTGTTCAGCAACTGAACATTCAGAAGTACATTCTTCAGGATGGCGACATCATGTGGCAGGCTGAATTCTTTGCCGATGATAGTGAAGATGGCGAATGTTTCCCGATGCTGAGCGGTGAAGCGGCACAAAGCGTGTTTGATGGTGACTTTGATGAAATCGAGTTACGTCAGGAATGGATTGAAGAAAACACGCTGCATGAATGGGACGAAGGTGAATTTCAACTTGAGCCGCCGTTAGATACCGAGGAAGGGCAAACTGCGGCTGATGAATGGGATGAGCGGTAACGCTTATTCGTACGGGCCGTGGCTGGCATCAATCGGCAGCAACAGGGTGTCGAAGACCAGCGAAAACGGTAAGTCTAATACCGTGATATAGCGCCATGCACTATCACGCACGTCCCACTGCACGCCGGGGTAATACTGATTACCATGTCCCTGCCCCGGTACTGCACGGCTGATAATGCTGCCACAGCCGCTGAGCAAGCACGCAACCGTTATCACAACCATCATTCTTAACATGCTTTTACTCCAAAAAAATACCGGCCCGAAGGCCGGCATTGTGAGCGCGTTTGCCGGGTTACTTAGTCGGCAACGCCTCAGGGTTAAGCTCAACCGTTTTGTAGCTATCCACCCACGAAGAGTAACGCTGCGGGTTGGACCACACACGATAATGCAGACGGGACATAGTCACCGGGTCGCTTAAAAGCACCAGACGACGATCGCGGTTCAGCTTATCAGGCGTTTCGTTCAGCGCCTGTTCAACGTGACGATCGCGGGCGATTTCCAGCACCTGGCTGGCACGGTGACGTGCAGTTGCCATTGCGGTTGCCAGGGCATTAAACGACGGGTTAAACACCGCGTGCATAAAGCCATCGTCCAGCGTGCGGCTGCGGTTCAGCTTCAGGTAGTTGTCGGTATCGACCAGCACCTGCGGAGGAGAATACTCTTCCGGGATCAGGAACAGCTTCCAGCGCTTGGTGCGTAAACCGAGGGTCGCGCGGCTCGACAGCACCGAAACAAACGGCGACAGGATCAGCGAGAACACGATTGGCGCAAGCCAGAACAGGAAGCGTAAATCCAGCCACGCCATGCCAACAGCCCACACCAGACCCAGCAGAAGCTGAGAACCGTGGCGCATAAACGCTTCGCCCCAAGGGGTTGAATCGTCATCACGCTGTGGTGAATTCCAGACCACTTCCCAACCGAGGAACGCGCTCACCACAAACACTGTGTGGAACAGCATACGTACCGGTGCCAGCAGCACGGAGAACAGCACTTCCAGCAACAGAGAAGCCGTTACGCGGAAGAATCCACCGAACTCTTTCGAGCCTTTGCACCAAATCAGAATGATGCTCAGCAGCTTCGGCAGGAACAGCAACACCATGGTGGACGCGAACAACGCAATCGCAAGCTCCGGACGCCACTGCGGCCACACCGGGAACAACTGGCGCGGTTGCAGGAAGTATTGCGGTTCTGTCAGCGCATGCACCACCTGCAAGGCAGTTGATAATGCGAGGAACATAAACCACAACGGCGCAGACAGGTAAGACATAACGCCCGTCAGGAACACCGCACGGTGAACCGGGTGCATGCCTTTTACCAGGAACAGACGGAAGTTCATCAAGTTACCGTGGCACCAGCGGCGGTCACGCTTGAGCTCATCCAGCAAGTTCGGCGGCAGCTCTTCATAAGAACCCGGCAAGTCATAGGCAATCCACACGCCCCAACCCGCACGACGCATCAGCGCTGCTTCTACGAAGTCGTGAGAGAGGATGGAACCGGCGAATGAACCTTCACCTGGCAGCGGTGCTAAAGCACAGTGCTCAATGAACGGCTTAACGCGGATAATCGCATTGTGACCCCAGTAGTGGGACTCACCCAACTGCCAGAAGTGCAAACCCGCCGTAAACAGCGGCCCGTATACACGTGTCGCAAACTGCTGGCAACGCGCATACAGAGTGTCCATGCCCGACGCTTTTGGTGAAGACTGAATGATGCCCGCATTCGGGTTAGCATTCATCAGGCGCACAAGGTTAGTCAGACAGTCACCGCTCATTACTGAGTCGGCATCCAGCACCACCATGTAGCTGTACTGATTACCCCAACGACGACAGAAGTCATCGATGTTGCCGCTTTTACGCTTCACACGACGACGGCGACGACGGTAGAAAATCTGCCCTTCGCCCTGCACTTCGTTGATCAACTCCATCCACGCTTTCTGCTCGGCAACACAGATATCCGGGTTGTAGCTGTCGCTTAAGATGTAAACGTCGAAGTGCTGCTGTTGGCCAGTTGCTTTTACCGATTCCCACGTCGCGCGCAGGCCCGCAAATACGCGGTCTACGTCTTCGTTACAGATAGGCATAATCAGCGCGGTGCGGTTCGCCGGGTCAATCGGTTCATCGCCCACCGTTGAAGCAGAGATACTGTATTTATCTTTGCCCATCAGCAGTTGCAGGAAGCCCATCAGCGCGGTCCAGAAACCCGCCGACACCCAACAGAACAGGATAGCGAACAGGATCAGGATGCCCGTTTGCAGCACATACGGCAGCAGCTGCATGAAGGAAACCCATAAATCCTGGCCAATCATGTCTGACGGATTGATCAGCGCCCAGCCCTGGTAAGGAAGAATGGTCTTCATATACCAGGTTGCTACGACAGTCTGAGCAATAGTCAGCACCAGCAGAATGTAACGTCGGATAGTCCCGACGGTACGCCATTTCTGCTCAGCTTCAGCCTCTTCCTTCGACATATAGCGAGGGTTAACTTCACGCCCGCGTAAACGATCCCAGAAACGACCAATCGGGTTGGTGCGCCACGGATCGGGGAACATAGAAGAACGCGTTGCTTTAGGCATTGCCTGCAGCTGGGTGCGCCCCTCTTCGTCCTCAATCAGTTGGTCACCGCCCAACGATCCAGGCCAGCTTGCTTCAAGCCGGGCCTTTACCGAGGCTAAAGGGGAATCATCGGCTCTGTCATAGTGGTGCCCTTGCGCATCAAGCGCTTCATGCACCGCTTGCAGATCTGATGCAGGAAGAGCCGCCTTCTGCTGCGCAGAAAGCGGAAGAACATCAATATAATCAGACGCAGTATCAGTAATCTTATTCATTGGCAGGTAGCTGGTAGCTCCAGGTTTCACTCAACGTTTGATCACCATTGACCAGCGCTGCACGCATTTCAGTCGGTTTCTTCTCATCTTTGACTTTCACACGTACAGTCAAACGCCAGCCTTTAGTGACCGGGTTGTAACGTACCTGGCTGTCAACGATTTCACCGTTGTCACCAATGCTGGTTTGCGCGGTAACCGGCGTATCTTGCGGCAGTTTTTTCATGTCCGCGCCGACATAATCCACGACAAACGCAATAGTGCCGTCTGGCTGGCGAATCAGATTCGACTGCTTCACATCACCGGTTGAGCGGCGAGTCTGCGCAACGTATGCGTTATCAGGCGCATGCATTTTGTCTTCATCACGGCTGAAGGTAATGGTGTACTTGAAGTTCATCTCTTTGCCGGGTTCCGGGAGCTGATCCGGAGTCCAGTAAGCAACGATGTTGTCGTTAGTTTCGTCGTTGGTTGGAATTTCAACCAGCTCAACGCGACCTTTACCCCAATCACCTTGCGGCGCAACCCATGCACTTGGGCGCTGATCGTAACGATCGTCTAAATCCTCGAAACGAGAGAACTGGCGGCCGCGTTGCAGCAAACCGAAGCCAACTGGATTCTCGGTTGCAAACGAGCTCACCGCCAGATGTTTCGGGTTATTCAACGGACGCCAAATCCATTCACCGTTACCGGCATGGATAGACAGACCGTTGGAGTCATGCAATTCCGGACGGAAGTTGGTGCTTGGCGACGGCTGATTTGGCCCAAACAGGAACATACTGGTCAGCGGTGCAACACCCAGTTTGCCGACTTTATCGCGCAGATAAACCTTCGACTGCACGTTAACCACAGTGTCGCGACCAGGAGTAATCACAAAGCGATACGCACCGGTTGCACGTGGGGAATCGAGCAACGCATAAAGAGTCAGCGTTTTCTCGCCAGCTTTCGGGCGTTCAATCCAGTATTCACGGAAACGTGGGAACTCTTCGCCAGATGGCAAAGCAGTATCAATAGCCAAACCACGAGCAGACAGGCCATAAACCTGACCTGAGCCAATCACACGAAAGTAACTCGCCCCGAGCATGCTGACAATTTCGTCGTTCTTATCTTTGCTGTTGATCGGATAGAGCACTTTGAACCCGGCAAAGCCGAGATCTTTCACGGTGTCTTTATCGTGTTTTACATCACCGAAATTAAAGTAATCCGGGTTGTATTTGATCTTATGAACCGCAGTTGCTGTCACTTCATTGATAGCAACCGGGGTGTCGAAATACATACCCTGGTGATAAAATTCAAGCTTAAATGGGGTCTTTAACTTGCTCCAGTAGGCTTTGTCGTGATTGAACTGGATCTGCTGGTAGTCCGCATATTTCATGTCACGGAACTGCGATGGCAGATTAGTTTTAGGTGCTTCGTAGCTTTTGCCCGCTAATGTTTTCGCTTGTTTTGCGACATCATCGATATTGAAGGCCCAAACTGAGGTGGTATAAAGTGACAGCATGACTGCAGCACCGAGCCCACACACTTTCATCATTTTTAGTTTATGTTTCATATTAACCAGCACATCCCCCTTTGTGTGCTTAAATCAATCCAATCCATTTTAATGGAAACTTCTGCTTTCCGACAACCAATTACCCGCATTGTTCAGCGCACCGGCTCAGCCTTTAAGCAAAAAAAGACAACTGCTTACGCTTTCAGCATCCATCCTGGAGACAGGATGTCATGGTTAGTGTAGGGTTGCCACGGAATTGATACCGTTCGGGACTTTAAGCCTATTGGGATATGTTCTTAAGGATAAGGCGATTCGTCCGATAATGTTTGGAGTATTATGAGTAAAGCACCACAACAACGCGAGTTTTTCCTGGATTCTATCCGGGCCTGGTTAATGCTTTTAGGCATCCCGTTTCATATCTCGCTCATCTATTCAAGCCATACCTGGCATGTCAACAGCACTGAAGCATCGTGGGGTTTAACCCTGTTTAATGATTTTATTCATGCCTTCCGCATGCAGGTATTCTTTGTTATTTCAGGATATTTTTCTTACATGCTGTTTCTGCGCTACCCGCTAAAACGCTGGTGGAAAGTACGCGTGGAGCGCGTCGGCATCCCTATGTTGACGGCCATTCCATTGCTAACCTTGCCGCAATTTTTAATGTTGCAACACGTTAATGACAAAGCAAAAAACTGGCCAGGACTGACGCCATACGAAAAATACAACACACTGGTGTGGGAGCTAGTTTCTCACCTCTGGTTCTTATTAGTCATGGTGGTGCTGACGACTATTTGTTTATTTTTGTTTCAACAAATGAAAGCACGTATTACTGAAAAGTCAGAAAACATCCCATCTTCTATTACTTTAGGAAAGCTCTCAATCGCCTTCCTGGGGTTCGGTATTCTATACGGTGTTATTCGCCGTACTATTTTTATTATTTACTCACCGATATTAAGTGATGGATTATTTAACTTCGTAGTGATGCAAACGCTGTTTTATCTACCATTCTTCATGCTCGGAGCTCTGGTGTTTGTACGCCCACAGTTAAAAGCGCTATTTACCACACCGTCCCCATGGTGTGCGGTGGGAGCGGCACTGGCATTTTGCGCCTATCTGCTTAACCAACGTTACGGTAGCGGTGACGCCTGGATGTATGAAACCGAGAGCGTGATCACCACGGTGATGGGTTTGTGGATGGTCAACGTGGTGTTCTCGCTGGGCCATAAGCTGCTGAACTTCCAGTCAAAACGTGTGACCTATTTCGTGAATGCGTCGCTGTTTATTTACCTGGTGCACCATCCGTTGACGCTGTTCTTTGGCGCGTACATCACGCCGCATATTGCGTCTAACGCGCTGGGCTTTATCACCGGATTAATTTTCGTGATTGGTATCGCGGTGATTCTGTATGAAATCCACCTGCGCATTCCGTTGCTGCGTTTCCTGTTCTCCGGCAAGCCGCAGAATGTAGCGGTTAAAGTAACCACTCAATAGGCAGTCGATAAACTAACCTCACCAACACCCGCTGCCAAAAGCGGGTGTGCGGTTCTTTCTTCCAGACAATCTCTTTGCCTTCACTGTGTTCCACCCAATTCACTCGCCCCCACTTATCCAGACGCAGCGCCCAGGCATTCTCTTTCTGGCTTTGGGTAAAACGCTGGTGAATATCTTGCGCCAGCGCTTCGCTCTCAATGACAAATCCCATTTCGGTATTCAACATCGCCGAGCGCGGGTCAAAATTAAATGAGCCGATAAACACCTTTTGTTTATCCACACTAAACGTTTTGGCATGCAGGCTGGAACCTGAATTCCCTGTTAAGCCACGATCATGTGGTCTGCGTAGGCCATCCTGCTCAGGCTTTAACTCATAAAGCTCGACTCCGTGGCGCATCAGTTTTTTGCGCCAACGCGCGTAACCAGCATGAACGACCGCCACATCGTTTGCGGCCAGTGAGTTAGTCAGGATGGCTATTTTTACCCCTTTACGCACAAGCCCTAAGATTTGTGCGATGCCCGCGCGAGTGGGCACAAAATAGGCTGAAATAATATCTATCTCACGCTCCGGCATACCAATCACATTCATCAGGCGTTGCGGCAGTAACGTGTGATTGCGCGCTCTGCCCTGCCCCTTACGCGGGTCATCGCTGAGTAAGCGTGTTTTCGCCCAGTACATATTCAGCGTGCGGGCGACCAGATCGGTAGCAAACTGGCTGGTTGTCAGGCGGTCAAGATAGCGGCGAGCCTTCGGGTCATCGCGCCAGTCATCTGGCAATTGCACCCGCTGCTGCAAGGCATCGGTATCGACATCCAGCACCTTTTCCAGTGTCGAGACACACTGGCTATTCCAGTAGCGCTCAAAATCCTGGCTGACATCCTCGACAACCGGGCCTACGGCCAGCACATCTAAGTCTGAAAACAGCGGTTGTTTACCCACACCAAAGTACTCATCCCCCACATTTCGCCCGCCAATAATCGTAGTTTCACCATCAACAGTGAATGATTTGTTGTGCATACGACGGTTAAGCCTGGCAAAGTCGGTCAGATAGCCGATGGCGCGAAACAGGCGAAATGAAAAAGGATTAAACAGGCGAACTTCAATCTGCGGATGGGAATTGAGCAACTCTAAAATATCATCAAGGCCGTTGGTGTTGTTATCGTCAAGCAACAGGCGAACTTTCACTCCACGGTCAGCCGCCGCCAGCAACGCGCTGAACAGCAAGCGCCCGGACATATCGTCCTGCCAGATGTAATACTGCACATCGAGGGTTTTCTCGGCCATCCCGCACAGCAGATAGCGCGCAGCAAAAGCGTCGAGGCTATCCGACAAAGGGTGAATCCCGCTAAACCCAGGATGTTCGGCAAGCGATGGAGTAATCGCCCTTCCAAGACGTGTGGCGTGATGATTTTTCAAATTAGAGTTGAGCAAGAAGTTGTTGATAGATGAGGGTATTTTCGTCATCAAAGCAGACAAAAACGACCTCTTCAGGTAATGGACGTATGCCTATGTAGCGGTAAACGGTATCAACGGCGATTTTCGCGGCCTCCTCTTTCGGATAACCATAAGCACCCGTGCTAATTGCCGGGAAGGCAATGGTGCGATAACCGTTGGCGGCGGCTAAGTCCAGGCAGTTACGATAGGTTTGTTCGAGCAACTCGGCCTCGTGTTTTTCGCCACCGTGCCACACCGGGCCAACGGCATGAATCACCGCCTTAACCGGAATATTCCCCGCTTCGGTAATCACCGCGTGGCCCGGCGCACATTCGCCCTGTTGGCGAACAATCACTTTGCAGGCTTCCAGTAAAACAGGCCCCGCCGCACGATGAATCGCACCATCAACACCACCGCCCCCCATCAGGGATGAATTCGCCGCGTTAACAATAACGTCAACCTCGACGCGGGTGATATCACCTTGTATCACCGACATTCTTTCGCTCATTGGGAAATCTCCAGTTAGTCTTTGAGAGTAGTCTAAACTTACCGAATAGTCGGCGTATATCCCTTACTTAGGATTTGTTGACATTGCCCCACCCCAGCTTTTTTCTCGTTTACTACAAGACCCAGCAAAGCTAATGCGTTTATTAACGCATTTCAGTGGCAACTTCGTTTCAGGAGAGGTTCTATGGCTAGTGAAGCGCAAAAAGTCGGGCTGGTCCCGGTGATGTTAATGGTTGCGGGTAACATAATGGGTTCCGGGGTTTTCCTGCTCCCGGCGAACCTTGCAGCAACGGGCGGGATTGCCATTTTTGGCTGGATGGTGACGATTATCGGTGCGCTGTCGCTATCCATGGTATACGCCAAAATGTCATCTCTCGATGACAGTCCCGGCGGCTCATACGCATACGCCCGGCGGGCATTCGGCCCGTTCCTGGGTTATCAAACCAATCTGCTTTACTGGCTGGCCTGCTGGATAGGTAACGTCGCCATGGTGGTGATTGGCGTCGGTTATCTGAGTTATTTCTTCCCGATGCTAAACCAACCGTGGCCGCTCACCGTTACCTGTATTGCCATTTTGTGGTTGTTTGTCGGGCTCAATATTGTTGGCCCGAAAATGATCACCCGCGTGCAGGCGGTCGCCACTATTCTGGCACTGATTCCGATAGTCGCCGTCGCCGTCTTAGGCTGGTTCTGGTTTAAAAGCGACACCTACATGGAAGCCTGGAACGTCAGCGGTAAAGGCACTTTTGGTGCGATTCAGAGTACCTTGAGCGTCACGCTGTGGTCGTTTATCGGCGTGGAAAGTGCGTCTGTAGCAGCAGCGGTGGTTAAAAATCCCAAACGCAACGTGCCCATCGCCACCATTGGCGGGGTATTGATTGCCGCAGTTTGTTACGTGCTTTCCAGCACTGCCATTATGGGAATGATCCCTAACGCCGAGCTGAGACTTTCTGCGTCGCCATTTGGCGATGCCGCACGCATGGCGATGGGGCCCACTGCCGGGGCAATTGTTTCGTTCTGTGCCGCAGCCGGGTGTTTAGGAAGCCTTGGCGGCTGGACGCTACTCGCCGGGCAAACGGCGAAAGCCGCCGCCGACGATGGTCTGTTCCCGCCTATTTTTGCCAAAGTGAATAAAGATCAGACTCCGGTTGCGGGTTTGCTGATTGTTGGCGTCCTGATGACCATCTTCCAACTTGCCAGTATCTCGCCCGACGCCACCTCACAATTCGCGGTGGTTTCATCTGTATCGGTCATCTTTACGCTGGTGCCGTATATCTACACCTGCGCGGCTTTAATGCTGGTCGGTCAGGGGCATTTGGGCAACCAACGTCTGCCGTTCCTGTTCATCACGCTGATTGCTTTCATTTACTGTATTTGGGCCGTCGTTGGCACAGGCGCGACCGAAGTGATGTGGTCGTTTGTCGCCATCATGGTGATTACTGCGATGTACACCGTTAACTACAACCGTCGTCATAAAAACCCCTACCCGCTGGATAAACCTGTGGTTAACGACTAACTGGAGATCGCTATGCTTGATTTAGGCACGCATCAAAAACGTAAAATTCTGGTGGTCGATAGCAGTATTCAGGACGTTAACACCGCCAACGGGCGCGCAGTGGCAGAGCTTATCGAGGCGCTTGAAGAGAACAACTTTGCCGTGATTTCAGCGGCAACATTTGAAGATGGCATCGCAACGGTCACCTCCGATGCCTCACTGTGCTGCATTTTTGTTGACTGGACTTCCGGCGGCAATGACGACCAATCCCACAGCCAGGCTTTCGCGCTGTTGCAAACTATTCGCCGCCGCAATAAGAGTGTGCCGGTGCTGTTAATGGCCGAGCACTCTTGCGTCGATACATTAACGCTCGATTCAATGCGGCTGGTGAATGAGTTCGTCTGGATGCATGAAGATACTGCCGAATTTATTGCTGCCCGTGCACGTTCGCTGATCCAGCGCTATTACGAACAACTGCTCCCACCTTTCACCCGCGCACTGTTTAATTACACCCTGGAAAACCCGGAATATTCATGGGCGGCACCGGGACATCAGGGTGGTGTTGCCTTTACTAAATCGGCGGTGGGACGAGAGTTTCTCGATTTCTTCGGGGAGAACTTGTTCCGCACAGATACCGGTATTGAACGCGCAGCCATGGGTTCGCTGCTTGACCACAGCGGGCCCATTAAAGCCTCAGAAACTTACGCAGCCGAGGTGTTTGGCGCACATCAAAGCTATTCGGTGTTAAATGGCACCTCCGGTTCTAACCGCGCCATTATGCAGGCGGTTGTGGGCGAATTGGAGATTGCGCTGTGCGACCGCAATTGCCATAAGTCCATCGAACAAGGGTTAGTGATGACGGGGGCGCTGCCAGTCTATTTCGTGCCGACGCGCAACCGTTTTGGCATTATCGGGCCGATTCCGAAGCGCCAGTTCACGCCAGAAAGCATTCGTGCAGCCATTGATGCCAACCCACTCAAGCATGAAGTAGTGAGCGATAAACCCGTGTACGCCGTGGTGACTAACTGTACTTATGACGGTATGTGTTATCACGCCGAAGCGGCGCAGGAGTTGCTGGCGCAAAGCGTTGACCAGATTCACTTCGACGAAGCATGGTATGCCTACGCCCGCTTCAATCCGATGTACAAAGGTCGCTTTGCCATGCGTGGAGATCCGAAAGACTTCGACCGTAATGGGCCAACGGTTTTTGCTACTCACTCCACACACAAACTATTGGCAGCACTGTCGCAAGCCTCATACATCCATATTCGCAACGGCAAAAAGCCCGTCGAGCATTCGCGGTTTAACGAATCATATATGCTGCAAGCCACCACTTCCCCGCTGTATGCGATTATCGCTTCCAACGAAATCGGTGCAGCGATGATGGATGGCGGCCAGGGTGAAGCGTTGACCCAGGAAGTTATCGTTGAAGCGGTAGATTTCCGTCTTGCGCTGGCAAAAGTGCATGCCGCATTTGCCAAAAAAGGCGAGTGGTTCTTCTCGCCATGGAATGCGCCAACCATTACCGATGCATCCGGTGCTGAAGTGCCGTTTGTTCAAGCCTCACGTGAGCAACTCACCACCGATCCCGCCTGTTGGACACTCAAGCCTGGGGATAAATGGCATGGCTTTGAGCAACTGGAAGATGAGTGGTGTTTACTTGATCCGATCAAAGCAGGGATCCTTGCTCCCGGGATGGGAGATGATGGCAACTTACTTGAGTCAGGTATTCCGGCCGCGATGGTGACCGCCTACCTTGGCGAGCGTGGGATCGTTCCCTCGCGAACTACCGATTTTATGGTGCTGTGCCTGTTCTCAATCGGCGTAACAAAAGGCAAATGGGGCACGTTGATTAACGTGTTGCTGGAGTTTAAAGATGACTACGACAACAACACGCAACTCAAACGTTGCTTGCCCGACCTTATCAGTGCGGACGCCGCACGCTATGCGGGTATGGGGCTAAAAGATCTGTGCGATGAGATGTTTAACTACATGAAAACCAGCCAGATGGACAAACTGCAGGCAGAGGCGTTTGGCAATATTCCCGTGCCGGCAAAACGTCCGCGCATTGCCTTCCAACAACATATGGCAGGCAAAGCAGACCATTTACCTATCGACCAATTACCGAACCGGATTTCCGCCGTCGGTGTGATCCCTTATCCACCGGGCATTCCGATTGTGATGCCTGGTGAAAGCTTCGGCGCAGCGGACGGGCCGTGGCTGAAATACATTCACAGCATCGCGCAATGGGGCGAGAAATTCCCTGGTTTTGAGAAAGAACTGGAAGGAGCAGAGTTAATTGATGGGGTTTATCACATCTGGGCGCTTAAACAATAATTAGCTCAGGGGAAAAAATCTCGGGAAAAGGCTGTTCGCCGCAACACGCGATCAGCCGGTTCTCGACGCAAACATGATGAAGATATCGGTCTGGCGGGCAAAGTGACTCCAGCGGTAAATTGAGCTGATTCATTTGCCAGACCGTTCCTCCGCGCTGTTTGAGCACCGCCTCGTGCGCCGTCCACAAGCGCCAGAACGACACCATTTTTTCATCTTCAGGCAACGATTCTAGCCAATCACAAAGTGGCGCACTAAAACTATGCCGGGCAATCGCCATAAAACGCGCACGCGGGCGAATGAACTCAATATCGCACCCCACATCCCCTTCACCCACCAGCACCGCAACAGATGAACCTGTGTTACTGATATTGAAAGCAGGTAGTGCCGGATGAAACGGTTTGCCGTGAGCACCCCGCTCCAGTTTAGGTAACGGGCCGTCATTGAGCAGCATCGCCAGCAAAATTCTGGCAGCCAGCCATTCTGCGCGGCGTAACCCCACAGGTGCTTCTTCCAGCAATTGAGGTGACAGCCAGCGTGTAGCGAGTACATCACCCGCTAAACACGCCGCATCGGCGAATGCCAGGTGATAGCCGTTTACCGCCAACGGCGCATCACCAGTGACGTGTTAATTCCACCAAAGGCGAAATTATTGCTCTGCACAAACTCAGTGTCGATTTTACGCGCTTCACCCATGATGTAATCGAGCTCACCGCACGCCTCATCTGGCTCAGTCAAGTTGAGTGTTTCGGCAAACCAACCTTCACGCATCATCTCGATACTCATCCATGCTTCCAGCGCACCACAGGCACCGAGCGTATGGCCCAAATAACTTTTCAGTGAAGATATAGGCGTATTGGCACCAAAAATTGCCGCCGTAGCGTGGCTTTCCGCAATATCACCACGATCGGTTGCGGTGCCATGGGCGTTAATGTACCCAATGTCGCGAGCCTCAAGCCCCGCCGAAACCAGGCCGCGCTCGATACAGATTTGCATGGTTTCTTTCTGCGGCTGCGTGATATGTGCTGCATCACAATTGGTATGAAAACCGACAATCTCAGCATAGATCGTCGCGCCACGTGCCAGGGCATGATCGAGATCTTCAAGGATCAACGTCCCTGCACCTTCACCAATGACTAGCCCATCTCGTTGTTTATCAAACGGTGACGGTGTGCTCTTTGGCTGGTCGTTACGCTGGCTGGTGGCAAAAAGCGTATCAAATACTGCCGCTTCCGAAGGACATAACTCTTCAGCTCCCCCCGCAACCATTACTGTCTGGTAGCCATGGCGAATCGCTTCCCAGGCATAACCAATCGCCTGACTACCTGACGTGCAAGCACTGGAGGTTGGGATCACCCGCCCACGCAAGCCAAAAAACAATCCGGTATTGACCGCTGCGGTATGCGGCATCATCTGCACATAGGTCGTGCCGGTAATATTGCGGGTATGTTTTTCAGTGAGCATGGTGGCGAACTCGCTCACCGGCCCGGTGCTACCGGTCGAAGAACCATAGGCAATGCCAGTTTCGCCACTGGTGAGAATAGGGTCGTCGAGCAAACCCGCCTGAATTAACGCAAGTTCCGTGGCCCTGGTCGCGAGCAGCGAAACGCGCCCCATCGCCCGAATACGCTTTCGCGTGTAGTGCTCCGGCAACGTAAAATTATCGACCGGCGCACCGAGCATGGTGTTCAGCCCATCGTAAATTTGCCACTCTGGCATATGACGGACCGCGTTTTTACCAGACTTCAAGCCCGCAGCCACATCCTGCCAGTGAGAGCCAAAAGCAGTCACGCCACCCATTCCAGTTACTACTACACGGCGAATCACAACATACCTCCATTGATGGAGATAACCTGGCGTGTGACATAACCTGCAACCGGTGACATTAAATAGCGCGCAAGTCCTGCCACTTCTTCAGGCTGGCCCATGCGTTGCAGCGGAATCATGCGCATCGCCTCACTTAGCGCCGCCTCTTCCATTTCAACCATGCCGGTATCAATCAAGCCCGGTGCGATACAGTTAACGGTGATTTTGCGTTTCGCCAGTTCTATAGCCAGCGCTTTAGTGGCACCGATAATGCCCGCTTTTGCGGCGCTATAGTTCACCTGACCACGGTTGCCCATCAGGCCAGAAACCGACGAGAGCGTAATGATTCGCCCACCTTTGCGCAGACCAATCATCGGCATGACGCAGGGTTGAATTACATTATAAAAACTGTCGAGATTGGTACGAATAACACCATCCCAATCATCATCACTGAGTGCAGGAAATGCGCCATCGCGAGTCATACCCGCATTATTGACCACCCCCCAATACGCACCGTGAGTTTCGATATCAGCCTCGAGGACGTTGCGACATTGGCTACGGTCTGAGCTATCAAACTGCATCAGCCGCCCTTTTCCACCCTGAGCCGTAATTTGCTCAAGCGTATGCTGGGCACCCGCTTCGTCACGATGGTAATGCACCACTACTGCAAATCCGTCGGCGGCAAGCCCCAGAGCAATCGCCTTGCCAATCCCCTTGCTGGCGCCGGTTACTAATACCGTCTGTGTCATCTTGCTATCTCATCAAAATAATTGTTTTAATTCATTATTATCAGGCTGATATGTATTAACTCGCCCGCTCGCTAGTACGTTGCCGTCCGCGAGAATTTGTCCTTCAAAACTACCAATCTTTTCATCACGCATCAGCAGCGTGACGTGGCATTCCAGTAACGCGCCTTGTGGGAAGGCGCCAGCCGGGCAGCGTATTCCACGCCCACCCAGCAGCATTCCAACCAGGCTTTCTTCTTCACCGTTTTTTTTCGCATGCCAGCCTGACCACACGCCGACCGTCTGGGCAATCAATTCGATAGCAAACCAGCCCGGTAAATTGCCTTTCCCATCAAGAAAAGGTGCAAGCACACCGAGGTTGCTCACCGTTACCTGACAATGCGCACTTTCTTGTTCCACCGCCACTACCGATTCGAGCAAGCACATTGGTGCTTCGTGCGGTAAGTAGTGTTGTGGGGCAAGAAAATCAGTCATGAGAAACTCCAAAAATCAGGCAAGCATTATTGCCGCCAAAAGCAAATGAGTTCGATAGCATTATCGGTTTGAGGAATGGTTGTGGCGCGGTGAGTAGACCACAGGGCGCAAGGCTCATGTCTTGATGCGCGTCAGTGAAATCTTGCGCAGGCAGCAGTAAGTCGCGCGCTAACAGCAAATAACAGAGCACCGCTTCACAAGCCCCTGCGGCACCTAATGTGTGCCCGGTCAGATGCTTAGTAGAGCTTGAAGGCACGCTTTCACCAAAAAGTTGATTCACCACTTTGGCCTCGATTTCGTCATTCAGACGCGTGGCAGTGCCGTGCATATTAATATAGCCAATATCATGCGCCCCGATTCTGGCCTCACGCAGCGCCATTTCAATTGCGCGAATTGCCCCGGTTCCTTCCGGGTGTGGAGCTGACATATGCCAGGCATCAGACGACTCACCCACTCCCAGTAAACAGACTTTCCCCGGCTCTTTGGTGAGTAAAATCAAGGCGCCAGCCTCACCAATGGTAATGCCGTTGCGCTCGGCGCTAAACGGCTTGCAGCGCACGTTACTTAATGACTCCAGACTATTGAAACCGTTGATAGGCATCCGGCTGAGGGTATCTGCGCCACCCACAATCGCAGCATCCACCATTCCCGACTCAATCAGCCTTTTACCGGTAATCATTGCTCGCGCGCTGGAAGAACAGGCGGTTGAAATGGTCAACGCCGGGCCAAACAGTTGCAAATAGTCGCTCAGAAAACGTGAGGGATCGCCAAGCTCTTGCTGGCCATAATAATAAGAAGCGGGCGGAGAACCTTCGTGGCTGCCGCTGACCATACGGTCACCTTCATCAAGCCCGGAAGTACTGGTCCCTAACACGACTGCCACGCGCTCGTTTCCGTATCGTGCAATGGCGTCATCCACCTGCGGGCGAATTTGTGTCAGAGCAGCCAATAACAGACGGTTATTTCGGCTATTGAACTGCGCCATTTCTGGCGCTATTTCTGGTAATTCGCCACATACACGCCCGACCCAACATTTGCCCTGCTGCAACCAGCCATTGGTATCTGGCCCCATACCTGGTGCCGTGTTGGCCTGCAAATTTGCTGCGATTTCGTCAAGATTGTTGCCCAGGGCGTTGACCATTCCGGCAGCAGATAGAGTAATCATATTTAGCTGTCCAGATGCTGAATACTGATGACATAACCGAAACGATGATGGTGCACGCTCACCGGCTGTCGACTACCGTTACGCATCAGATAATGAATTGTCTCAATCAACTCCCCCTGGTCATCGCGCAGTTCGCGGCGGGAATCGACATCTTTTAATGTCCAGCCTTTAGGTAACTGCGGCTGCCAGGCGCTTATCGGCCAGTAGCTCAACATAATATCGGCAAGAACCTGACTTGCTGGAGGCAATTCTGGCAACGTCATTGACTGCTCGGTTTTCACGCCCTGACTGTCATACGTCAGGCGGAATAAACGAATCCCTAATGGCGACAAACCAGCCAGCATGATTTTCTGCTGGTCGGCATTGAGCAGCACCATCAATGATTGGGTTTTGCCTTTGACTTGCGCAGTCAGCAATTGTTGTTGGGTAATTGACGGCGAAATCCCAGGCGGGGGCAACGTTACTAAAGTGCCGGCTTTTAACCAAGCCTGCGGCCTTGAGCTATCTGGTTTTGTTGTGCTGCACGCACTCAATAATAAGGAGCCAAGCAACAATGCCAGTGTAGGAAGTATTTTCATTATTCTCTCTTTCCCTGAGTAGGTAGGGCTAAGGGGGCAGTCAGGAATGCACAGAAGATGCCGCAACTGAGCACAATGCCAAAGCTTGCGATAGCTTGAGTCTGGCTAAAGACCAGCATGCCTAATGTGAAGAGTGTGGTCAGCAATGCCACACTTATTGCCAGAAGCGACGTCAACGGGGTGCCGCGTGGGTTACTAAAGAACAGCGTGTAATTGATGCCAATCCCGAGGACTAGCACCAGCGCCAATAGCGAGAACAGGTTTAATGTATGTCCACTGAAGGCAAGTGCTGCAAGCCCACAACCCAGCGATAACAGCGAAGGTACCACACTTAATAACCCGCGTTTTACACCAAGTCGCAGCACATAGCTGATGGCAATCGCCACAACAGCCGCTGCCAGTAAAATAGTCAACAAACTACGGAAGTGGCTGAATAATTCGTTAAACATCACTTTTCTGTCGACCCAACTTACCCCAGGTAACTTTGCCGCAATGTTGGCAAGAAATTCACTATTGTGAACACCATTTACTGGCACCAGCGCACCGCTTTTACCGTCCGGCAGCGATAACCACAACAAGCGCCAGCCGCTACTGATCACGCTCTTTTGCCAAAGATCCGGGGTCACTGCCATCTGCTGTAAATTGGGCGCTGTCACCGGAATGCCGCTTTCGGCAAGGCGTTTTTGCAAAATGGGTGCGGCTTCGCGCAGCAGAAGCAAATCCGCCTGTTGCTGCTCAAGAGAGGCTAACGGAATCAGGCGGTAGCTATCGATAGCTTTTTGCTTTTTAGCCTCTGCAAGTTCAGGAGCCAGTTTTTCCAGGCGTTGCAGCGTTTGCTCGGCGGTGTCGCCATAAACCACAAACCATTTCTGATCCATGCCCTGCCCGGTCAAAGCGGTAATGGCCTGCTCTTCACGTACCAGATCCTGCGGCAATGCCTGGAAACTGGCGATATCGTCATTGATTTTTAAGGATGCCATTCCCGCGAGGCTAACCACCAGCAACGCAAACGGTACTCCAAAGCGCACCGCTTTTTTGTTCTGCCATGCATCAAGCCAGGCAGTAAGTAACCGGCTATAAGGCACAGCCCTAACCGGCAAGCCGCGCACCGCAAACGGGTACCAGCAAACCACCGTCAGGCAGGAAGCAATTAAACCACTGGCGGCAAAAACGGCGAGTTGGCGAATACCGGGGAACGGCGCGAGGATCATAATCAGGTAGGCAATAGCGGTTGTTGCCAGCGCCAGCAGTAAAGCAGGAAGCACTTTGCGTAAACTCGCGATGGGTGAGTTTTCACGGCCATGCACCATTCGTTCGGTAAGGTAATAGAGCGTGTAATCGGCCGAAACACCAACGATGCTCATGCTCATAACAAGCGTCATCAGGTGCAGTTCACCAAAGCAAAGTAGTGTGATAGCGGTGCCTGCCAGTGCTCCAATCGCAACCGATGTGACACACAATAGTAAAGGCCGAACTGAGCGAAACACCGCAAGCACCAGTAGCAACACGCCAATCACCGTCGCCAGGCCAAGCGTTGAAACATCATGCTTTGCCTGTTGGCTTGCGTAATCACTGTAGAACAGCGTGCCACGTGACATCACTTCAGCCTGCGGGAAGTGCTGTTTCAGGTTTTGTTGCAAGGCTTGCAGTTGCTCAACCGCTTTGCGCCCCTGCTGCATATCAAACGATGAACCTTTCAGCTCACCATGCAGCAAGTACCAGTAACGCCCCTGTTTATCACGTCCCACCAGCCAGCCGTTCATCAATCGCATCTGACTGGCCGTTTGTTGCAGCGCCAGTTGAGACCCACGCACCAGCATCAGCGGATCGTTTGTCAACTCTTTACCACTGACCCCAGAAAACGCCGAGTACAGTTGCGACAACACCCACTGAGCCTGCGCTTCGCCACCATTTTGCAAACGACCGCGAGTTTGGTTATCAACCAGGCCATTGCGATGCTCGAAGTAGAATTTCCCCCACTCCTGCTGGCCTTTTGCATCCATTGGCCCCTGCACACCCGCAAGGAATGGCTGCTGTTGCAGTTGCGTTTGCCACCATTGGGCCGCGGCTGGATCTGGTTGATTGCCGGGGCTGACCATCCACATCATTTGCCTGTCGAGACGTTGCAGAAAACCGTTCTCGATTTGTGCTGGGACTTTACCTAGGCTGCTGGCGGGCAACAGGGACAGCACGCTGCTGTCGAGCCGCGCCTTTGGCAACAAAGTTGCGAGCAACACCACCAGCACAGTGACTATCACAAGCCAGCCCCATGCCAGACGACGATGCATATTAGAAAGCGAAGCGCTGCTGCTCTTCATGAGTCAATTTTCGTGGGTTTAGTCGGTGGTCGCTAAAGGTGATTTCCGTAAAATCGCCCTGCAAATCATTCAGTGCAATGCGATTAAGGTATTTATCGCCTTCCAGGGTAATCGTACTAAACAGCTTATCGAGCGGCGTCGTAGTTGGCGTTAAGACCAGTTGCCATTTGCCATTGCCCTGGTCGGTAAAGGCGCTGGAAAAGTTTTCATCAAGCACTTTACGGTCGGCCTGGAATAGAGCGCGTAGCAAATGATTGAACTGGAACATTTGCGGGTTGCTATCTGCGGTAATGATTTGCGGGGCCTGACTGCCCATGACCTGCACCATGTGGCTATCATCAAGCACCAGCGTCATCGGGAATGGGTGTTGTTGCTGCCACCACAAGCCTTTGCTTTTAGCGATCAACACTTCACCGCTGGAATGCAGCGGTTGCGCCATTCCGCTAATTTGACGGTCTTGCTGGAATTTTGCCCGCACCACCGGCTGCGATGCAAAGCTACGTTGCACGTCATCGAGGGTAATTGCGTTCGCCATAAAGCTGATACACAGCAAAGCCATTAAAATAATCTTATTCATGACTCAAGCCCATGCGTTCAAAAAGTATCTGAGGGGAGACGAAACAAAGTTCTCCGCTTGTTGCCTCAACGGCAACCTGGATGGTGTAACCCGATGTAGCGCGTATGCCCGTTTGGGCATCAACAATTTCATAGCCGATTTTTAGGCGGTTTTCATACTCGAGTACCGTTGCGCGCACCAGAATCTGTTGTTCAAATTTCACCGTATCACGGTATTTAACTCGAGTGTCGACAACCGGCCAGACAAAGCCAGACTCACTCATGGCACGATAGCCATAATCAAATTGGTTGAGCAATGCTTCGCGCGCCACCTCAAAGTAGCGGAAATAGTTGCCATGCCACACAACGCCCATCGCATCGACATCATGGAATGGGACTTTGATGCTGACCTCCACAGTAAAACGTGGGTCATTTAACATCCGGACTCCTTTTCTGGAGGTAATTGCCAGAAATCATAAAAATTAAACCAATCGAGCGGCGAACGCAGTGCGTAACACTCCAGACGACGCGCGTAATTATCAATATGTTCTTGTAGTGCTTGTTGCCGAGTTGCACGTGGCAACACCAAAGGATCGGCAAAATTCTCAGCATGAATACGCAGTTTGCCTTGTTCACGCAAAACCATCATCAAAATGACCGGGCATCGTAATGCGGCGGCAAGAATAAACGGCCCTTGCGGGAAAGGGGCCTGGTTGCCCATAAACTGGCTCCAGCATACGCGCCGCTCACCACCACGTTGCGTGTTAACGGCAACCCGATCACCGACGATCGCGACCCACTCCCCGGCATCGAGTTTTTCTTGTAAAAGCATGGCAGTTTCCGGGCCAATATGGCTAACCGGCAGCAGATTCACACCGGCCTGTGGAGCAATTTCTTCAATAATCTGACGAAAGCGTTGGGCGTTGTCAGTGAAGACGAGCGCATTAATCACAAGCCCAGCCTCAACCTGAGCCAGTGCGCGGCTGGCTTCGATATCACCCAGATGTGCGGCGAGGATTAACTTCCCCTGCCCGGCCTGCGGTTGTAAAACTTCACGGCTACCGGGGGCAAACTCGATATCACGCCCCCAGAGAATGTCGCCACGCCAGGCAGCAATTTTGTTAAGCATTGCATCACCAAAGCGTAAGAAGTGGCGATAGCTGTTTAACCCTGTGGGCAGTGTGACGCCCAGGCATTGTGCCTGTTGACGAACCTGAGCCAACCACTGCTGTGATGCCTTACGCTGCGTGCCGCCGGTTAACCACATCCACGCCACCACCGGATAGAGCAATGCGTTAAATGCACGCCGCCCCAGACGTTGGTAGATATTCAACATTAAGCGCATTCCCGCCAGCCCCTTACGTTCTGGCACTTGCGCCCAATGAGTGCTCTTTCGACGACGCGAGAGTAATGCCGGAACGCGCGGTAACATGCCGAAGAAGAGTCGCGTATGCATCCACGAGATGCGCAAGTTGTCGCGAAGTGCGTCAAAGTGCGACAGGCCATCTGCCGGATAAATCACTCGCGTGCGCAAAAAATGGCTGTCGGTGCCAGCCCAATATAAACGCACCATAATTTCGGTATCGAAATCCATGCGTTTACCTGGGGAGTGTTTCGCAATAACCGCAAGCGTTGCCGCCAACGGATAAACACGGAACCCACACATGCTGTCTTTTAACGAGAGTGACAGAGTCTCAATCCACACCCAAACGTGCGTGACATAGCGCCCGTAAAGACGCGATTTTGGAACAGAATCATCGTATTCCGGCATTCCAGAAATCAGGCAGCCAGGATGCTTGCGCGCTTCATCTAAAAAGCGAGGGACATCTTCAATGCAGTGCTGCCCGTCAGCATCAAGTTGAATAGCATGGCTAAACCCTGCCTGTGACGCCGCTTTAAGGCCGGTAATGACTGCCTCCCCTTTTCCCTGATTGGTTTCCAAATGGATAAGGGTGACTCCGGTTAACTGCGCCAGTTCCTGCTTTGTTGCAGCATCACTACCGTCATCAACAATAATCACTGGCAGTGCAAAAGGTTGCAGACGTTTCAGCACCACCGCCATTGTCGCGCCGTGGTTATAACATGGGATCACCACACAAGGGCGAAAAGCCGTGGTCGTTACGGACATAGCTTAATTTTCCCGCTGCTGGCAGCAACACCACCCTCTTCGTTTAACAGGGTGTAAGTGAAACTCAATACGCAACGCGTAGCATCCCATTGCAGATTCAGCTCAAGTTCGCTGCCCGGCACAATCGGGCGTTGGAATTTAACGCTATCAATCGAACAAAAGCGCATTCCCGGTGCAAGTGTCGCTCCATAAGCCATGACCCAATCGAGCTGCGCCACGCCAGGTAATAACGGTTGAGTGGGAAAATGGCCAGCGAACCAGCCTACCGTTGCCGGAACTGCTAAACGTAGGCACAGTTTTCCTGCTTCGGGTTGCGAGCGCTGTAACTCAACGGGTTTCATCAAATAACTCCTGTAATTGCACCCACGAACGCTTGCCTTGGCTATTGTGCGGAATAAGCTCAACGATGCGCCAATAACGTGGAATAGCTATTGGCTCAAGCCAGGCGCGGAGTGCTTCACGCCAGAGTTGTTTATTAGCCGTTTGTTCACAAGCAACCACCACCGCCCCCAGCGCAATTCGGTTACCGCGCATAATGGGAACGACAGCGGCATCCTCAATACCGGGGAGCGCCAGTAATCGGCGTTCGATTTCACTCAATGAGATACGCTTTTCTTCGATTTTTATAATGCGATCGCGGCGACCTAATAAGCGAAAACTTCCCTGCGGGCTAAATTCGAGAATATCGTCTAACTGCACGCATCGGTGATGAATCAATGCTGACTCAATCTGCCAGCCATCACTCTGCGGGGTAAAACGCACTTCCGGGAAGGGCTGCCATTCAGGCGAGATTTGCGAATGTTGCCGCCATGCCAGCACACCTGTTTCGGTGGTACCGTAAATTTCTGATACCGGTGTTTTAAGCCACGCTCGCGCATTTTGCGCGGTATCGTCATCGAGTTTCCCGGCGGCGGAAATCACGCTTTTAAAAGTTGGAGCCGCGAGGTTCGCATCGAGGCGTTTTAAAAATGCCGGGCTGCTGATAAACAATAAAGGATGGTTTGAATACGCCACCAGTTGCTCAGGGAAGTGAATCATTGCAGCATCACTGGCAAGACCAAGGGCCATTGGCAGCATCACACGGAAAGTAAAACCATAGAGATGCTGGTGTGACACCGAGCCCACCACGCGACAATCACGTAGCTTTTCGCCCCACAATGCCGCAAGCCAGGCGATCTCTTCATCCAACGCTTGTAGCGTTTTGAAGATTTGCGCAGGTTCACCAGTAGAGCCCGAGGTAAATAGCACCACACCCGCATCGACATGAACCGGTTCGAAGGATTGGACTGCCGTATACGCCAGAGTTTGCGGGTTTATCACCGGGCAGTTAAGGTTGAGCGGCACATCGCTAATGACGCCGCAAAAATGCATTTGCTGTTCGCGAAGCTGTGCTTCCCGGCAATGCCCAGGGATCACTGGGGTTTTACCCGCATGCAGTGTCGCCAAAAGCGCGGTAATAAAGGCGTAGCTGTTATCAAGACAAAGCGCCCAGCGATCGCCCGGCTGTGTTTTTAGCCAGCCATAAATACGCTGAACATCAGCGATTAAATCGGCCTGGGTCCAAAGATGCGCCCCTTCAAACGCCACAACATGTTGCGGATGGCGACCGCTTAGCCACAGCTTTAGTGGTAAAGGATTATTCATAGCGACGTTTCACCCGCTGCCTCACCAACCATTCACCGGCAAATAACGCCCCCATCAGCAGGTAACTCGCCATTCCATTCCACAATGTCCACCAGTGGATGTTACCCGCAAGGCAGGTGAATAGTGCCATGCTGCCATTCAGGATAAAGAAAATGCACCACACTTGCGTCACGCGACGGGTATATCGCACACCCGCTGCCGGTAAATCCCCTTCACGCCAACGAGCCAGGCGTTCAATCAAAGATTGGCTACTCCACAGCGAGGCACCAAATAGTGCCAGCATCACCACATTGACCACCACCGGATACCACAGCAACAGCTGTGCTTCACGCATCCAAATACTGGCAAGAGATAACACCGCTCCCGCAATGGCCAGCCCTTTGAACGCACGGCTCAAAGCACCCGTTTTGCCACGCAATGCGCACAAACGCAGCACAAAGCACAACGCCAGAATAGGCAGCAAAATGTGTAATTTTGGATATGAAAGGGCTAACCAGACGGCAAAGGGCCAACCTATTACGGCTAGCCCTCCGACAATACTTAGCGCACGTTTTGCCAGCACGCTTTAAGACCCGCTATGCAAACGCTCAACCGCGTCTACGACATCCTGTACGGTACGAACCGTTTTAAAATCTTCCGGTTTGATTTTTTTACCGGTGCGTTTTTGCAGATGCACAACCATATCTACCGCATCGATACTATCGAGATCCAAATCTTCGTAGAGACGAGATTGCGGGGTGATTTGCTCAGGAGAGAGTTCAAATAACTTAACCAGTAACCCGGTGACTTCCTGATAAATATCTTCTTTATTCATAGCGTACTCGTGGTTTCAATCAGGCGCTGTGCGCAGGGTTTTGACTATTAATAAATGCGGCCAGATTCGCGACCGAGTAAAAATGTTCACGCATCGTTTCGTTTTCTGCGGATAACACCACACCATAACGTTTTTTAACCGCCAGACCCAATTCCAGAGCATCGATGGAATCAAGGCCAAGGCCGTCGTTACCAAATAACGCAGCCTCACTTTCAATCTCATCGACACTTATCTCTTCGAGATTCAGGGTGTCGATAATGAGTTGTTTAATATCGGTCTCTAGAGATTGCATATCACCATCCGAGTCTTAGAGTCTATCTGAGTAGACTTTTAAAAAGGGTCAGGAACCAATTCCTGACTTAAAAATTGGCTAAGGCGGCGCGCCGCAATCGTCGGGGCATCGTCTTGGTTTGCCATAAAGCTTTGGCTGTCGATCCGCTGTTTAACACTCACGGTAATCATCGGCTTGCGCTGAGGTATCTGGTACCAGCGGCTGCGTTTGTCCAGATAACGCTGGTCACAATGAATATGCACCAGACGCAATTCACATCTACAACGCACAGCAATATTCGCAGCACCTCGCTGAATAACCAGCGGTTCACCCGGACGGGTACGCGTCCCTTCCGGGAAAATCAGTATCGCCTCCCCTGCCGCTACGCGTTTCTGGCTTTCAGGAAGTAATGTTTCGCCCTGACTATTAACCAGATAGTCAGCGGCTTTAATCACGCCGCGAAAACAGGGATTGTTCACAAGGCTTGCTTTCACCAGGCAACCAATATGCGGCGCCTGAGAAGCAATAAACACGTAATCGAGCAGCGTCGGGTGGTTTGCGACTATCAAACATCCATGATCGTTTGCTAATTGCGCACAATTTTCGAAGCGATAATCAAACACGCCAAGCAGGCGTCCGATGCGTAAAAATAGCCGGAAACTGGCGGAGATGCTACGGCGAGCAATCTCACGGCGTTTGCCATTATCGCGAACAAACAGTAACAGCAAGTTAAACCATACCAGTGACAACGCCAGGCCACCGCTACCAAACAGAATGAACAACCAACCGGTCATCAGCACGCGCCAGCACCACTCTAAGCGCCCCCACATTAATGACGACTCCAACGCCAGCACAGGCGTTCACCAATAAGGGTAAAGGTCTGCTCGTCACTGAGCCAGCCGTGCAAAAATGCCAGCCCCTGCGGTAAACCTTGCGCACCAGGGGTTTGGCTCGGTGTTGTATCACACTGGATCTGCGAGCCAGCTTCCAGCAACAAGGCCACCGCAAATGGCATGCTGACCGTCTCATCTGGAAGATGAGAGTGATAAAACTCAGGAATCAGCCCATCGAAATCCACCAGCATCACGCGTTGATACCCGGAGTGATGCAGCGATGCCACTTCAATTAATGCCTGCGCAAAGCTGTCAAAACCCGCAGAAACAGAGGACGAAACCAATGCTTGTTGGGCGGCAATCGTGGTATTGCCTACCGCTGAATTGTGTACTGACATCGCAAAATCAGTTGGTGAGAGACTTTCTTCGCACGCTAATGCGGTTAAAATCCGAAAGTTTCGCTCCAGCTCACCATGGCGGCTGGAAAAAACCAACGCATCAACATTTTGTCGGGACAAAATAGCAAGGGCACAATCAACAGCAAGCCTGCTACCTGATGCCAGACGGCGCGCAGTCATCATAGGTAGATGGCGACTTTTGGCAATCGGGGATGAAATATCAATAATCGCTGCGGTTTTCCCCCATGCCTGCCAGTCATCATGTTCAGATAAACCTGGTGCACTGGCCTGCCAGTCGACAATGTTAAACGCTAACTTCATGCTCTGTACCATCAATCATCTGCGACGTCCCGTCAGATATATATCTTCGAATTTATGCCGACTATAAAATAAGTCTTAATTTTACGGGATTTTTCTTAAGCCGCTTATATTTTGCGCGTGTTGAATTCATCAACGGCGGGGAATAGTAACAAAAATGACTGGGAAATAAATATTCATACATCAATTCCAACGGCCTGCTAATCACAGGCCGCGGATTCTAACGGTATGTGACTTCCAGCACTGCCAGTTGGTGTTGCGCGTCAATGTAGCGCATTTTGG
Source organism: Buttiauxella cochleicola (assembly GCF_021283185.1). NCBI lineage: Bacteria > Pseudomonadati > Pseudomonadota > Gammaproteobacteria > Enterobacterales > Enterobacteriaceae > Buttiauxella > Buttiauxella cochleicola. The sequence continues at coordinate 8,337 of NZ_JAJSOS010000006.1, read as the reverse complement.
TAGAAAACGGAGCATCGCCACCAGCCGTATAATTATTCAGCTTATTGAGTGCAATGGTCTGAACAACTGGCTTTCCGTTTTGGGTACAGGAAAATTTAACTGACTGTGCCTGAGGTGATTGCGATAAACGACAACCATCTTCTACTACTGCCCCCTGAAAATGAATCACACCACCACTGGCATGAGCATTAAGTAAAGGGAAAGCAAGAACAAAAATAGGCAAAAGCAATGAACGTCTCAAGCTTACTGTTTTCACGCTACGGACTCCTCAACTGAAGTGGTATGAGGGTTATCGGCACAAAACGGTGAACGCTACAGTTAAAACCTGGTATATAGAAGAAATAAAATCTACATAATCGCAACATTTATTAAACATTGCCCGGCGGAGCCCACTCTTTTTCCAGATGAATATCTTTTCCATCCGACACGGTTACCGTAATGGTCACATTATCTCCAGGAGAGATATTCATGCTCATCCGCGTTAACCTGGCAGGTTCATTCGCTTTTATAAAAATATTCCCGCTTTGGGTGCTGTTGCTTTGCCCTCCTGAGCCGGAACGTAGCGCGGTGAATTTGTAGGAACACTGGCAGTCCTGAGTAAGCGTAGCGACAGGTACGATGGTGTACATATCTCCCTGCTGCTGGGTATCGAAAGCAAGCTGATTACTTAGCGCGACTAATAAAAGTAATGTGTGCATAGTTTCCCCCAATAAAAAGAACAGGGCATAAAGGCCCTGTTCTTTTTTGTCTGGATTAGCAGTTAGTGCTGATAGACATTGGCCTGGTTACCCCAGCCAGACTGAGTTACAGCTGCCGAAGCGCCAGTTGTAGCTTGTGTCACATTGGCACCGTTAAAGTTGCCGTATTGTTGGACATTCAATTCGGCACGAGTACTTGCCTGAACAAGATTAGCCTGGTTATTATTACCGCTTTGCAGTAGATCAAGGCTGCTGGATTTTGAACTTTGGTTAACGTTAGCGCCGTTAAAATTACCAAGTTGAGTCACAGTCAGACCTTGATTGGTGTCGCCATAATTGCCATGACCACCACTACTACCATGTCCGCCCTGATAGATTTGACCAGCCAGTGCACTTCCCGAAACCACCAATGCTGCTGCGATTGCTGCTACTTTAATAAAGTTCATGGTGAAACTCCCATCGGATTGATAATTTAAGCCCAAATAGCTAGTGTATTATCTTTGGACAACACGGACTGCCATTTGTGACCTTACTTGCACTACAACTGCGGTATAACCAGTACCCGTTTGGATAATATTTGCTTTATTACCAGAACCTATCTGTTTAATTAAAGCAGTATTACCCGAAGTTGTTTGCTCAATATTCGCATCGTTAGCACTGCCAACTTGTGAAATATAAGCAAGATTATAACTCCCTGATTGTTCAACATTAGCTCTGTTAGAAGAACCTGTCTGAGAGACCAGTGCTAATTGCTTGCTTCCATTCTGGTCAACGTTGACATTATTATAATTGCCAGCCTGACCAATAATTGCTGCCTGATTTAGCGATGACCTACTTAATTCGTTCATCGCAAAGTTATATTCTGATCTGGCAAGATCGGGATTATTTGCAAGAACATAACCAGGCGTTCCCAACAATGCTAACATCACAAGTAACGATCTGTTCTTCATGTTGTCACCCTGGGTCTAAATACTTCTACTAATAACACTTGCCGTAAACGTTGAGAAGAAATGTTATCTCTGCGTTACGAAAATGAGTATGTCCGTCGAAACATTTAAAATATCTCACCCGCATGTTGTATTTTTATATTTCCACTCATTACAAAGTATTAGTGGAGTAAAAAAAACCAAATACAACAAAGGGTTCAAAAACGATTATTTTAATTCGCGTATGTTTTTTAAATTCATCACATTTATCAAGCATGGATTTGCCGTCTGGTTGAATTTAAAGACTGCTATTTGGCAATTTTTAGTGTGTCCATGTCACGGTGATGAGTTTTCTTAAGACAGCTAACAACTGCGAATGTAATGCCAACAATTTACATGTGTTAAGTTGAAAAACGCATAAGGATAAAAATAAATAATCAATACAAATCAATGATATATACTTATTTGTATGATTTTTAAAACTATGCAACTTATAATTTATGTACAACTTTAGTGCTAAAACTAAATAGAAAAAATCTCCACCTGCAACATTTTAATATCTACAGTTACATCCTGTAACAGCTTTAACACTTGCTTTAAGATTAGTAACCGCTAGATTGAAATCAGCAGTAACATTTTGTTTAACACATTAAGTCAGGTCGTAACTTAACGATATTTGACAGTGTTATATTAATTTCAAACACAGCAGTGCAGCACCTATCAGTACTTCTGGTGAATTAACTTTCTGTTAATTCAGCTGATTGATGCGCAAACTCGGACGGAGTTTCATCATGTTTAATGAAGCCCATACAATAAATAGTCAGGCGTTAAGTGCTCAAAGTTTATTGTTGATCACAAAACCCTCGCTACAAGCTACTGCGTTATTACAGCATTTAAAATCCTCACTCTCTATAAATGGGAAACTTCATAATATTCAACGCTCTCTTGAAGAGGTCGCTGGAAATGTTGTGGTGCTTTTCGATATGGTCGAGGCCGATAAAAAGCTGATTAACTATTGGCAAGATAACTTAAGTCGTAAACATAACAGCATTAAGTTGTTGTTATTAAACACTCCTGAAGAGTATCAATTCCGTGACATAGAAAATTGGCCACATATTAATGGTGTGTTTTATATGTCAGAGGAAGAACCGCGTGTGGTAGAAGGTATCCGTGGTGTAATGGATGGAGAATGCTACTTCTCGCAAAAGTTAGCCAGCTATCTTATTAATCACTCAGGGAATTATCGTTTCAATAATGTTGAGTCCTCCCTTCTGACTCACCGTGAAAAGGAAATACTTAATAAATTGCGTATTGGCGCCTCGAATATCGAAATCGCTCAGTCGCTATTTATAAGTGAAAATACGGTAAAAACGCATCTCTATAACCTTTTCAAAAAGATATCCGTAAAAAATCGCACTCAGGCGGTTTCCTGGGCAAACGATAATCTCAGGCGATAAGGCGATGAAATTACAAGCTGCTTTACTGCTGGCGTCAGTATTAGTCTGCGCCTCCGGGGGCGCTCGCGCCGTAGAAGTGGAAGTTCCCGGATTGTTGACGGATCACACCGTTTCATCTGTAGGGCATGAGTTTTATCGTGCCTTTAGTGACAAGTGGGAAAGCAGTTTTACCGGAAACTTAACCATAAATGAGCGGCCCAGTGCCCGTTGGGGAAGCTGGATAACCATTACTGTTGATCAGGATGTCATCTATCAGGCTTTTTTATTCCCCTCAAAACGTGATTTTGACCGAAATGTCACTATTGCATTAATCCAGACTGATGAAGCAATTAAACGCCGGCAAATTGATAAAACATTATTGAGTACCGGTGATTTAACCAGCGACGAATTTTAGGAGGCTGTCATGCGTATCACTCATGCAGTTTTATCTTTACTGCTGATATCCCCTTTATCCTGGGGAGGAAATATGACTTTTCAGTTTATAAACCCTAATTTTGGTGGTAACCCAAATAATGGGTCCTTTTTACTTAATGAGGCACAGGCTCAGAATTCCTATAAAGACCCTAGCTCAAGTGATTTTGGTTATACCGCGCCTTCTGCATTGGATAGTTTTACTTCCGCAATTCAGTCGCAGCTGCTCGGTGGGTTATTGACCAATATAAATACCGGTAAACCAGGCCGGATGGTCACAAACGACTTTATCGTAGACATTGCTAACGTTGATGGTCAGTTACGACTTAGCGTCACTGACCGTAAAACTGGCCAGATTTCCATAATTGATGTCTCAGGATTACAAAACAACGCTACTAATTTTTAGTGGGCATTAAACGACAAAAAAAGTATTTAAGGATAAACATTATGCAGCGCTTACTTCTCATCGTAGCAGTGTGTTTATTAAGTGGTTGTTTAACCGCACCACCTAAAGAAGCTGCGAAACCAACACTTTTGCCTCGGGCACAAAGTTACCGTGACTTAACCCACTTACCACCGACAAAAGGTAAGCTATTTGTCTCAGTTTATAATATTCAGGATGAAACAGGGCAATTTAAACCCTATCCTGCAAGTAACTTCTCAACCGCGGTACCACAGAGCGCAACCTCTATGTTGGTTACTGCTTTAAAAGATTCACGCTGGTTTGTTCCATTGGAACGTCAGGGCCTGCAAAACCTGTTAAACGAACGTAAGATCATTCGTGCAGCTCAGGAAAATGGCACCGTTGCAGAGAACAACCGTAGACCACTAGATTCTCTAATAGCGGCAAACGTGATGGTTGAAGGTTCAATTATCGGTTATGAAAGCAACGTGAAATCGGGCGGTGTTGGCGCACGCTACTTTGGTATCGGTGGCGAGACACAATATCAGCTTGATCAAATAGCAGTGAATTTACGAGTAGTAAATGTTAGTACCGGTGAAGTATTGTCATCGGTCAATACCAGCAAAACAATTTTGTCTTATGAAGTGCAGGCCGGGGTATTCCGTTTCGTTGATTATCAACGATTACTGGAAGGTGAAATCGGCTACACCACCAATGAACCTGTAATGATGTGTCTGATGTCAGCAATAGAAACAGGGGTTATTTATCTGGTTAATGATGGTATTAATCGCGGCTTGTGGGATCTACAAAATCCGAAAGATATTAACAATCCGATACTGGCTAAATACAGAGAGATGTCCGTACCTCCTGAATCTTGATAATCAACAGATAGTAAAAAACCAGCCTCGGCTGGTTTTTTTATTTATTCGGCTATCACTTGAGATTCAGACTTCGTTTTCCGTGCTGCAAGCCACAGTCCGCTATTTTTCATTGCAAAACCAAACACCAGACCAAGTAATAAAGAAGGCACGACAATCCGCCATTCACCCTGGTTTGCAAAGGTCGCGCAAGCACCAATAAATGTACCCGGCACAAACGAGAGCAACATATGCTTAGCCTGAATACACATCAGAAATGCCACAACGCCGGTAACCATGTAGCCCAAAATCTCCAGGTGAGGCGCGATCGCGCTACCGTGAATGATGACCTGAGCCCATAATACGCCGCTACATAATGTGCATGCAGAAATGAAAAGACCTTTGATACCGCCTTGCGGACACGCAAAATATGCGGTGCAACCAAGGAAGCCTGCCCAACTGATTAAACCAAGACTCACCGCAACCCAACCCCAGAGGCCAGAGAGAATACCGGTGGTCAATGCAAGAGAGATAAGTATGTTCATAGCGGCACATCATAGCAGAGCCTTATAGTTCAACCACGATCTGCCGCACATTTTTTGTAAACCAAAAATCAAAGTTGCACTTTATATGTGATTTAAATCACATTACTCATCGTCGGATTCTTCAAGTTCATCGCGCATTGCCTGAATGGCTTCACGGCTAATTAACGCCAGTGTGCGGTAAAACGGCGTTGTAGAATGTGCTTCGACTTTGCCAAGGAAAGTGCCAGCCCACGGCATCAGATAGTCGTCAAACAAGCGAACTTGCGCTTCAAACTCATCTTCCTGTGACTGATCTTCAAGCCAGGAAGCTGCCAGCAACAAAGTCCCAAAATGATCGGCTGGTGTTTCGGCAAGCGGCATGCCGCGCTGTTTTAGAAACTCGCGCACATCGCCCTCATTACTGCCTGCTTCCCATACTGAGCGATAAGGCGGCACGCTACACTCTTCACCAACAAACAGCGCATTGTAATCAGCAGCCAGCTGTTGAGGATCGCAGCTCTGTTGCAGACGAGTCAGTAACTCATCTTGTTCCAGCGGCCAGTGCTCTGCCAGTTTGCCTTCGCGGATCATCGTCAACAACGGAACCAGAAGCGGATCCTGAGGCTGGCGATAATAAAGTGATCCTAAAATGCGGCAAATAATTGAAAACTCATTCATGCTAACGATCCATTTAGTAGAGATTTAAAAACAGAAATTAAAGTGTGACGAACTCTTCGATCGGCGCCATACCGCGAGCTTCGAGGAAGCCAAGCATACGGGCGACTGAAACATTCAGAATACGATCTTCAGGGAACTCAACTTCGTCGAGAATTTTGCGGCACTCATCAAAATCCCCGAGAGTAAAGGCGGTGTGGGAATCTGAACCCAACGATAACCAGCCACCGGCATCACGTACTGCGGCAGCAATCGCACGGCAGTTCGGGCCGCTGCCCTTACGTGAATGAGTAAATGAGGAGTTATTGAGCTCCAGCGCGACATTATATTTTGCTGCCGCCTGCGCTATAGCAGGAATATCGACCGGGAATTTGGGGTTTCCTGGATGGCTGATAATGTGGACATTGCCACTCGCCATTGCAGCAATCATCGCTTCGGTGTGAGTAGCACTATCCTGAGGCGGGAAAACAGGCTCATGGAAACCAGCGATAATCAGATCCAGTGAGTCCAACATCGGCCCGGTGCAGTCAATTTCACCAGCGATATTTTTTATATTAGATTCGATACCACGCAAAATACCGACACCATCAACCAATCTCGGCCAGATGCGCATATTCACAAAGTGCCAGTAATGAGGCGCGTCAGCCATGTCCGGGCCGTGATCGGTGATAGCAAACAACTTGATACCTTTGCTTTTAGCAATCGCAATGTAGTCATGAAGGGTGCTATAGGCGTGGGTGCTGGCGACGGTGTGCATATGCAGGTCAACGGGATACATGGCTCTCTCCTTATATGTCTTTCTCGCAAGGATAGCAGTTATCACCGTGGTTTTTTAGCCCGGCGCAAGCCGGGCTGTGCATTAATAACCGTGATGCAAAGAAACCTGGCCACTCGGCGACTCACCGTTTTCAATCTGGCGGATCGTTTTGGCAATATATTCCATTGCCTCCTGAGGACGGGTGACGGCTGCCAGATGTGGGGTTATGGCAATACGCGGGTGTTTCCATAGCGGGCTTTCCACAGGAAGCGGCTCTTTGGCGAAGACATCGAGCATGGCCCCTTTCACTTTTCCACTCTCAAGAGCGGCGAGCAAATCACTTTCAACCAGATGCACCCCACGCGCCAGGTTCATAATGTAAGCCTCATCCGCTAGTTGATTGAGCAACTGGCTGTTAATAATACCCACAGTTTGGGGAGTATTCGGCAGCAGGTTAATCAACACACGAGTGCCTTTAAGGAAGTCACCCAGTTGTTCAGTACCCGCAAAGCTGGTTACGCCCGGATACTCTTTTTTGCTGCGGCTCCAGCAACGCACCGGGAACCCCCAGGCCGCCAGGCTTTCTGCAACTTTCCCGCCCAGTACACCCGCGCCAAGCAGCCCGATAGTGAAGTCTTCACGGCGATAATCATCCAGCGGCTGCCATTTTGCCTGCTGCTTTAATGCCTGATAATCATCGAACCTACGGAACCAGTGCAATACCTGACTCACCGCGTATTCCTGCATCTGCAGCGCCATACCGGTATCTTCCAGGCGAAATAGCGGAACACCTGCTGGCAGCATATCCGGATGAGCCTGAAGCTTACTCAGAATAGAGTCCACTCCCGCTCCCAATGCAAATACCCCTTTCAGCGTCTCGCGCCCACTGAGCATCTCCACCGGGGGATGCCACACCAGGGCGTAATCCGCAGGCTGGTTATCACCAGGATGCCATTGGCGAACCGTGGCACCAGGAAGTTGCTGCTGCATACCTTCCAGCCACAGTTGCGTATTAAATGTTGGGTGATGAAAAATAATGTCCATGCTTTCTCCATTTATTCTTAGGCTTACGCGCAGCCCTAAACAATACATGAGATGAATGTAATAAAAAATCAGCGTGTAATGCTGTTTTAAGAAGCAAGTTGCTTGAAGTTTGGCTGAACGCACCAGATTTACTCAAAAGTGAATTGACGCAGGCCGTTCTTTTCCCTACATTAGCGCCCGTTCCAGATGTCAGGGAACAACAAAACGGTGAGGTGTCCGAGTGGCTGAAGGAGCACGCCTGGAAAGTGTGTATACGGCAACGTATCGAGGGTTCGAACCCCTCTCTCACCGCCATATTTAAAGAAGAGCTCGCATGTAAATGCGGGCTTTTTTTTCGCCCGAAACCCGTGGAGAGATGGGTGAGAACCCTCGACCCGAGGTTCGACAAATGCTTTAGCATTTGGACGTCAGGGACGCTCGCGGCCATGACGCCCGTAGGGCAAGCGCAGCGCAGTCAGCCCCTCTCTCACCGCCATATTTAAAGAAGAGCTCGCATGTAAATGCGGGCTTTTTTTTCGCCCGAAACCCGTGGAGAGATGGGTGAGAACCCTCGACCCGAGGTTCGACAAATGCTTTAGCATTTGG